>JADHNP010000086.1 GCA_016779445.1 Luminiphilus sp.
GATCTTCATCACGTATGGGCAAGAGATTTGCCCCGCTCTGGTCAAGCGGGGCTTCACAGTTTCAGTGCGCCCACTAACGGACGAGCGTGTTACGCCACATTAAAAACTGTATCGTGCCCTAAACGTAACCCGTCTAGGTTCGTTGAAGTAAAAAGTCCCTGCCAGTACTGAGTGCTGGACGAGTTCATTGGTACAGTTTTGGCATTCAAGTGCAAAACGTAGATTTTCGCCTACCCCCAAGGTAATGCCAGCATTCATCTCTGTTGTGGCGTCAACCAAACCGTTGGGTAGTCCAGAGGTCCCCACATTCAGGTCATCGGTGCTCCTCACGTTGATATTGCCAGAGAGATATCCATTGAAACTGGGTAGCTGGGCTGTGAGGTTTGCGCCAATAGTGTAGGTGGTATCGGGACTACGCGTGGGATCGGCAATGTCACAGGATGGTGTCACTATGCCCTGGCCGCCACCTGCTAGACCCGCGCGGCAATCGGATTGTTGCTGGCGAATCGCCTCACCAGGGATTTGCTCGGCATCTTGAAAGCCGGCTGTGGCATACATGTTAAACATCTCACTGGGTGCCCAGCTCAAGTCAATTTCTAAACCTTCGTTTTCAAGGTCTGCGAAGTTTCGGGTGATAAAGGCGATGGTGCCGTTATCCCTGACAAAGGCCGAGGGCACTTGAAAGTCTGTCGCTTCCATCCAGAAAAACGTTGCATTCAGGCGTAATGTGCCGTCCAGCCAGTCACTGCGGAAGCCAAGCTCCTGAGTTTCTACTTCTTCGATATCAAATGGTAGCAATTCGGCAGCTGAAGTACCGCGCGCGTTCCACCCACCTGACTTAAAGCCCTCAGTGTGTGATGCGAATGCCATGACATTATCTGTTATCTGCCACTGTATCGCGAAGCGAGGGGTTACAACGCTCTCATCAAGCTTGGTGGCTATCCCTGCTGCCTCTAAATTCGCTGTAGTGAGCTCAGTGCCCGGTGCCGCAGGAAAAATCAGGATATTTGGATAAGGATTATTTGCTGCAAGTGCTGGCTTGAAGTCTTGTATATCGACTTCTTTTTCTTCATCCGTCCAACGCACCCCGGCGGTTAGCGTTACAGCGTCCGTGATATGAAAGTCGGCCTGACCATACACCGCGAAAGAAGAGTTATCGTTATCCATTTCTCTGTCGGCGAGTAAAAGCGGGGCGCCGATGTCGAAGAGTGTCGACCAGTCCGTGGTGTTACTTTCCGTGTGGTAATAGACGCCGCCGACAAAATCTAAACGATCATTCATAAAGGCGTTGTTGTACTGGATCTCTTGCGTGAACTGGTCGTGCTCTCCGGAATTGGCGATGGTGTAAGTGCCCGCAAAGCCAGGGCCATCGTAAAAGTCTACGATGAATTTTTGCTCGAGAGAGCGAATGCCGGTGATAAAGGTCAAGGTACCAAAATCACCCTCCCAGGCTAGATTTGACGAAATAGCCCAGCTTTCTACGCTATTACCCAGACCATTACCGGTTGCCAATTGTTCAAGTGATCCCTCTGAATCGTTTGAGGCGCGTATACCCGTCTGTGAGAAGCGGTCCTCTGTATTGTCACTGATCCCATTGTCGTAAGGGCGCGCAAAAATGGATAGGTCAGAAAAGGAATTGGTAATGTTTAGAGAACTGCTCTCGATGGTTTCGGCTGAGATGTCCCAAGTGACATTTTCGCTGGGTAAAAAACGAAGGTCTGCTCTGACCCCCCATGCTTCGTCACCATTGAGCTCATCGCCAGTGGTTCTGTTCTCAACAAAGCCGTCTTCATCTAGCCAAAATCCTGAGAATTTAGTGAGAACGGTGTCAGACACCGGCACATCGATCGAGCCACGGAGCATTTTACGATCGTAATCGCCGATTGATCCTTCGACCCAGCCCCCCATTTCTTCTGCCGGCTTTTTCATGTGGATCGAGACGGCGCCGCCTGTCGTGTTGCGGCCGAACAAAGTGCCCTGGGGCCCCCGCATGACTTCAATCCGATCAATGTCAAAAAAGCTCATGTTGTTGCCGTTTTGGCGAGCGATGTACACGTTATCGACATAGGTGCCAACAGGTGGGTCAAATGTCGCTATTGATTCAGTATTTCCAAGACCTCTTAGGTAATAGGCATTGGCGGTACCCAAGCCCGTATTATTGCCGCCGAATAAGTTGGGTACATAGTTAATGAGGTCGATGGGCTCATCGATTTGTCTCTCCTGAAGTTCTTCATCAGAGAGCGCAGTAATAGCAAGCGGCACATCCTGAAGATCCTGCGCTCTGCGCTGTGCCGTGACAGTCACCTCTTCCAAAGCTGCAAACGACGAATTTATTGTCATTGTGGTCAAGCCGGCCAGCACCAGCGATTGCGGTAGCGTCTTTTTGTTTGTTCGCATGTTGTGGTCTCCCGTTATGAGCATTCAAACTCGGAGGTCTTGTCCAATCAAAACCCTTATTGTTATGCGTATCTGTGTAATTACTATCATATGCTAATGCACCTCCTCTCCGCCACTCACGTTAATGGACTCACCCGTGATGAAACTTGCGTCATCAGATGCCAGAAATGCGCACATCGCCGCGGTGTCTGACGCCTGACCAATACGCTGCAGCGGTATTCGCGCTGCCATTTCCTCTAAATAGGCCTCCTCGGTCATGCCCTTGAATGCGGAGAAATAGGCGTTTTGCGCACTCCCTAAACCGGTGGTGACATGGTTTGGGCAGATAGCATTGACCGTGATGCCGGCAGCGCCATAGTCGATGGCGGCGGTTCGTGTCAGGCCAATGACCCCATGCTTTGCCGCGCAATACGGGGCCATATGCGGAAATCCCGATTTCGCCGCTTGACTGGCAATGTTGATAATCCGACCACCCCGTCCGGCAGCCTCCATGTGTTGGGCGGCCGCTTGTGTGCAGAGAAAGACCCCGCTCAAGGTCACGTCGATCACTAACTGCCACTCCTGCGGTGCCACATCGCGAGTGTGCTTCATCACAAAGCCAATACCTGCGTTGTTCACTAGCGCGTCCACGCGTCCAAAGGTTTGAATGATCGTATCGAACAGCTGGATTACGGATTCAGCGGAGCGCACATCACAGGGCACACACAAAACCTCGGCACCTTGGTCTCGGAGAGCTTTGGCCACCGAATCCATTTCGGCTGTATTGGCGAGGTGGTGATCGCCTGAACCGTCGATATCGGTGACCACGAGGCGGTATCCCTCTTGGCCCAGCCGGCTGAGAATGGCTTCTCCCAATCCACCGTGTCTGCCTGAACCTGTACAAATTGCGACTTTCTGCTCTGCCATAATGACGTCCTTTTATGAGTGCCCGATCCATCCCTCAGGGTGATCGATGTGAGTGACGGTGACCCCTGCCAGCTTATAGGGCGGGTGACGGCGTATTGTGGTGTGCTACCCACCAACATGCGACAAAACCACACCCTGCTCCGCCAAAACACAGCATGATTAAGGCTGGATCAGTTTCATAGGCGGCGGCCCCCAGCCAAGAGAAAAGCCCAGCCATGGTCATGCCCACGGAGCTCGACAGCCCGGCTGCGCTGCCGCTCCAGAGTGGAACGGCATTCACGGCGCCATACATCGTGGTCGGTGTCAGGATGCCAGAGAGCAACATCGAACTGAACAGTGACACCACCACTAACCCGAATGACAGCCCCTGCCACAAAATGAGGGCAGCCGTGCAAAGCGAGACCAGCAGCATCCCGATTGCTGCGGTGTGTTGCCACCGCGGACTCCCCAATGCTGAGAGCCGGCTCAACAGAAACGATCCCAGCACGTAGACCAGTGCAGAGCCACCCCACACCAGGCTAAAACGTGTGATGGACAGGCCAAACTGCTCCTCAAATAACACGCTGCCCGAGGCCATCAGTGTAAATACCATCCCCTGCAGAAACCCAAAAGCACCTGTATGGCCCCAGAAGGCTCTAGAGCGGAGCACAGACAAGTAGCCTTTGATCGACGCGTTGTGGCGGGCTCCTGAGTCTGGTGCTGTGTCTTTAGGGATCGAGTGAAAACAGAGCAGTAAAAGGCCCGCGCCTACTATAGCGAGCAACAAGAAGACCGATTTCAGCCCCAGCAGCGGCGCTAGAAACCCACCGACGACGGGCGCGATCACGGGGGTAAACCCCATTGCGGCAGTGAGGAGCGCAAATGCTTTCAGGGCTTCGTCCGGGGGCAAGTGGTCGCGGATAATGCCGCGAGCCACCACGGTGCCGACGCCGACCCCCACAGCCTGCAGAAAGCGGAGCAGGATCATCATGGCTAGCGTGTCGGCGAACATGAGCAAGATGCTCGATAAGACAAATACCCCGAACCCAGACAATAAAACCGTGCGTCTGCCGATTCGGTCAGTGATGAGACCAAAGATAGGCTGACTGACGGCAAGCCCGATAACATAGATCGAAAACAGATACTGAAGTTCGCTGACACTGTGCGCCATGGACAGGCTCAGCATGGGCACCAGTGGCACCATGATTGATATCCCGAAGGGTGACAGGCTGCTGATAGCAGCCAGCAGCCAGCGCGAGACGGTCAGGGAAGAGGCGGCCACGGCGTTGGCCTTAAAAAGTGATGACCCGCAGTCCCAGTGCAGCGTTTATGAAGAGCCCCAACCAGATGATCCAGACATAGCGGCGCACCACTCCCATATGAGTGACCATGGCAGCATTGCCTGCCTCGCTGGCACCCTCATTGATCATCTGTACGTAGGCGAGTGCAAAGGGTTTAAGCCCAAAGCGCACCGCAATACCACAAGCAACCAGCACGGCAAAGATCAGGATTTTGAGGAGTACCCAGCCGGGTAATCCCAATGAGAGCCCATAGGTGCCAGCCGCGAGAAGCGTGAACACCACTGCAAAGCGCAGCCGCAGATCCCACTGTGCTAAGGATGGCATCCGATGACCTATCGAGCTGTGGATGGCGGCGACCAAACCCACCCAGATCGCCACTACCAGCCAACCGATCAGCGCGGTTTCCCCGGGAAGCAATGTGGGCCAGCGCAGGGCGGCGAGGTGACAGCCAGAGCCGAGAATGATGGGCATGGCCAACCGTGGCCCCATGTCGCACTCCATCAGAATTTTGAAGGCGGTTTGTCGCGACTCGACGCCGAGGTCACTGCGCAACACATGTCGGCTCGAGAGATAGGTGCCAAGGTCACCACCGAGCCAATAGACCAGTGCCAGAACATGGATATAAAGCAAAGCGGAATACATGGATGCCTCTCAATCAGTTGGGATAGCGAAATGGTGGTGTCATGCGGCGACCGCTGCTGGGAGCAAGGGCAGGCGTAATGTGATCGTTTCGATTATAGATATCTGCCACTCAGAAACATCAGGGCGTTTCCTCTATAGATATTTCGGTCAGTTCATAATGCGTTTGCATATAACCCTCGGCGCTGGCTTTTAGTAGCAGATAATCATCGTCTGCCGTGCACCACACGTCATAGGGCGGGTGCTCTTCTGGAAGGTTGCCCGCGGTGCCTGCTACCTGAAAGTGGCGGGCTTTGAAGCTGCCAGCCGCGACTTCGATTTCCTCCTCTCCGAGATAGACAAGATCAAAGGCCGTCACGAAGAAGAAAGGCCCGGTTGCGCCGCGATGATCGGGCGATGTAAGGAAGATGTTTTTCAGCGCGTGAACTCCGGGGCCCTGAGCCAGTGGGTACAACCGCATGAGGAGGGCATCCCCGACAATCGGATGGCTCTGCAGCCACCCGACTTGAGCGTCTGTTTCCAGTTCCTGGCTGATTCGACCGTCTCGTGCATTGAAGGTCTCGCATTCTGCGTAACCATTGCCAAAGCGCATCCAGCCCGAACCTTCGAAACGGCCTCCAACGGAGAGCCGCACCGAACAATCGATAGGGCTGGAGTCCGCGTGCCGGAGTGCCAGGCAGACATCTCGTGTGACTTTGGGCGCATCGTCAATTTCGCAGTGGGCGAGCAGGACATCGGTGCCATCTGGCTGGCAGCTCAGGGTAAATACCTCTCGCCCGCGGACCTCACCCGTGCGCTCGGATTTACGGCTGGTGTACTCGATCACACCTCGGATAAGCTTATGTCCCATAGAGCCCTCTGTGGATTGTCTTAGTTTGATCTGGGGCGCCAGATCTCGCTATGTATTAATGATATGTTTTTATATCATGACGGTTCGCGCTTCGGAAAAACAGGAATAACAATGGAAACTAGCGACCTCACTGCGCGGCAGATCTACCAGCAAATTAAGGATAACCCCAGCCGCGCCCGCTTTGGCTTCGGTAAGAAGGCGATCCTTGTCAATATCGATTTGCAAAAGGCGTATACCCGAACCGACCTCTTTAAAACCGCTTACGAGACCGATCCTGACCAGCTTAGTTACGTGAATCAGCTGGCTAGAGCATTTCGTGCGCTCGATTGGCCCGTAGTGTGGACCCATGTTGCTTTTATGGACTCAGGAGAGGACTGCGGTGTGTGGGGAACACGCACCGACACACCGGACTCGCTCCAGAATATTAAGTTTGGCTCGACGCGCGCCGAGTTCGATGATCGGCTCGATATTGATGAGCGGCGCGATGTCATCTACTGCAAAAAGATGCCGTCGGCTTTTTTCGAGACTGCGCTGCAGTCGCTCTGTGTCTGGCATCAGGTCGATACCGTGATCATGACCGGGGGCTCTACCAGTGGCTGTATTCGCGCCACGGCCGTGGATTCACTATCGCGGGGTTATCGTACGATTGTCCCTGAAGAATGTGTGGCGGATAAGCACGAGAGCTACCATTTTGCGAATCTGACAGATTTGTCGATCAAATATGCCGACGTACTCGGTGTGGGTGAGGTGCTCGACTGGCTCTCACAGCAGGGCTGAGGATGAGTGGTACAACCCAACACGCTGAGCTCGCTCTCTACGACTACAGTCCCTATGAGCGGCGCCCCAAAATCGAGTGGCCCAATGGCGCGCGCATGGCGTTTTGGGTGGCGCCCAATATTGAATTTTACGAGTTGGACCCGCCCTTCAATCCGCATCGTACGCCCTGGCCGCACCCTTATCCCGCAGTGCCCGGCTACAGTATTCGCGATTATGGGAACCGGGTGGGCCATCACCGCCAGATGGCTGTGCTCGATAAATATGGTGTGCGCGGTTCGATCAGTCTGTCGGCGGCGTTATGTGAGCACCACCCCGAGATCATCGCGCTGTGCGCTGAGCGTAACTGGGAGTTCTTCAGCCACGGTATCTACAACACGCGCTATACCTATGGTCTGAGCGAGGATCAGGAACGCGAGATGATCGAGGATGCCATGGCGACGATCGAGCGCGCGGTGGGTCAGCGGCCAGCAGGCTACCTTGCGCCGGCGCTGTCACACTCAAACCACACCATTGATCTATTTGCCGAGGCCGGCGGGCTCTACACCTGCGATTTGTTCCACGATGATCAGCCGACCTGGGTCAAAACCCGCAGTGGTAAGCCGTTTGTGTCGATTCCTTACTCTCTGGAACTTAATGACACCATTGCCTATGTGGTGCAGAAGATGGAGCCGCGTCGCTACGGAGAGATCATTCGCCGTGCCTTCGATCAGCTCTATGAAGAGGGCGCCGAGAGCGGCACGGTGATGTGCATTCCGACTCACAACTATCAGGTGAGTTGTCCGCATCGGTTGCGCGCTTTTGAAGAGGCCCTTGAATACATCACCGGTCACTCTGACGTGTGGGTTACGACGGGGCGAGAGATCGCCGAGTACTCGCTGACCCACCTCCGGGATCAGATCGGTAGTCACTCGGAGGTGTCAGCATGAGTGATGAGTTGCTGGTCTACCCACGGCGCGATTACGGCATGGATCACGACCGCTACGCGTGGTCGATGCTGCAGGACCGCCCGCCCGTCGCGTGGCCCGATGGCAAACCTCTTGCCTTGTGGATTAACCTATCGATCCAACATTTCCCGCTCTCGGGTGACAAGCCTCCTGTGGCACCACCGGGAGCGCTCACCATGCCCTACCCCGATCTCAGGCATTACACGCTGCGGGACTATGGCAATCGGGTAGGTATTTATCGGCTGCTCAAGTTGATGGAGCACTATCAGGCCGCGCCTTCACTGGCGATCTCTGGCGCATTGGCAGAGCGCTACCCGCAGCTCTTGGAGCGGCTCGCAAAAACATCATCGGAATGGCTAGGCCATGGCTGGAACATGCTGTCGATGCACGCGGGTGAGATAGACCCGCAGATCGAAGCCCAATGGATTCACAATACCCGCACCGCCCTCGAGGCCTTTACTGACCAACCGATTGTTGGCTGGCTCAGCCCGGGGCGCATTCAGAGCGCCAATACACCCGAGCTGTTGGTGAAAAATGGATTCCGGTACCAATGTGACTGGGTCAACGACGAGCTGCCTTATACCTTCAGGACCGGCGAGGGAGAGATGACCTGCCTGCCTTCTAGCCTCGAGCTCGACGATGTCTTCGTATTGACCCAGAACCTGCATAGCGAAGACAGCTTCGCCCAGCAGGTGATTGATGCCGCTGATCTGTTGATCAATGAGGGTCGCGAGCAGGGCGGGCGATTGTTATCGCTGAACTTTCATCCCTGGCTGGTGGGCCAACCGCACCGCATTCGCACGGTCCGCGAGATCCTTCAGGCTCTGCTGGTCGATCGTGGCGATGCCATTTGGCACGCGTCGCCCAGCCATATTATCGCAGCCGCGCAGGCGTAATTTTTATATCGCCTTGGTCGCACCAAAAAATGCGACTGAGGCGATTGTCACCCAGTAAAAGTAGGCGAGTCGCTTGCCAAAAGCCAGGCTCTTTTCCAGCTGATTCTCCGCTTCCAGATTGGGTCCCTCGGCCAGAACGCGAAAGAGCGTGGTCCATTCGCGCATGATGAAGCGGAGTTTCAGGCCGATCATCAGTGTCACGCTATAGAGCAGGATTTTGATGGAGAACCAATACTGCATCGGACCCACATTGAAAGGCCCGTAGCCCAGTAAAGAGCTGATGGAGGAAATGACCAATACTGGGATGAGAATAAATCGCACCCGTTCATCCCACAGTGTCAGTTGGATGCCGCGGTCAGTTTCCCGAAAGAAGTAAGCCGAGATACACAGGCTGAGCCACAAAATAGCGAGCACCCACACCGCGACAAGGAATTGACCCCCGTACGGTTGTACACCCCAGAGGTGGCCCATATGTAGCCCAAGGGGCAACAGGCTGATAATGCCAATGCGCGCGAGTATGTCGATGTGGTAAGCGGTCTGCATGTGTCGCCGCCGTTCTTCCATAGACAGCTTACGGTTTATCACGTGGGTGGACGTGTTAAAGACTCCCCACTCGCCACCCAACCAGTAGACCATGGCGATAATGTGTAGCCAGCGTAAGACGGCCAGTTCGGTGATACCCATAGCTCTGCCCCCACAGATTAA
>JADHNP010000087.1 GCA_016779445.1 Luminiphilus sp.
TCCCACGGGCTCGCGCCGGGTCTCAATTTCGATCCCCGGGCGCACTGAATCGGCGCGATCGTCAATCTGACGATGCACCTCGGCAGCAAAATAGTGAAAAAATTGGCCCGACCGAAAGACCTCACCTACCCCTTCAGCACGGGCCTTACCCTCCTCGCGCGCGAGCAACTCACCTAGCTCGGCACTGCGCTCGATGAGCTCGTTACCAATCGCCATGAGCACCTGATACCGTGCTTCTATGGGCGATTGCCCCCAATCCCCCGCGGCGCGGACTGCCGCATCGAGCGCCGAGTCAACGAGTTCGGGCGTCGCTTGGGCATACTCACCGATCACCTCACGAGTATCCGAAGGATTAATATTGGTCACGGAGGTGTCGGTATTGACCCATTTTCCGTCGATATAAAGGGCGTGTTGATCCGCCATACAAGAAGCTCCTGGATACTCAAACTGGAGCCGATGCTACTCGCTGATTGTCACAATTGAAATCGCTCGTGCTACTCCGCAAGGGGTATTATTTCGGCTTCCTGAGTCACGTCACCGTTGCGCCCATTCTTGGCGCTGATACTTGGCTTCAGGGTGGCTAAATTGCGGTATGCGCCTCTATCCGCAACCCCGCGGGTGAGCGGAAGGCTAGGGTCGTATGAGTTTGAATTAAGCAACCCTCAAACTGCGACGAACGGTAGGTGACACCATGAGAAGAGAGGTGTGACGAGAGTGCCTCGATATCTTCCACCCACCAGTTGAGGTGCGTTACCCCCCGGCTGCCGGGGCGCGCTCGCGGGTATCGATCTGCTCCCTCCGTTCCCTGGTAGGTCACCAGCTCAACCTCGCCCAGCGGCTGTCCTGGCTCAGCCCAGATGCTCACTTCCAGCGCGCAGCCTTGGGGCAATCCGATCATTTGTTCGATCTCTGGCCCCGCCAAAATGTTGTCGTGAGACAAGGCAAGCCCCAGCACCTGCTGACAAAAACGCTTCTCTGACGCAGGATCCTGAACAATGCAAACCAGCGGGCCGACACCATAAAAGCCTGTCGCAGGAACAGGAGTCTCGCTGCCCAAAATTTGCAGTAATACGAGATTGATATCGTCGTGCCCCGCAAGATGGATTTCGCGAAAGTGCACCCCGTCGGGCGACACCGCCTCACTGTATTGCTTGTTCCGGAATGCCACACCCTGCTCGGCTAGTTCGGCCATCCGCCGAGGCAAATCATCGACATAGATATCAAGGTTTTTGGGGCAGAGATCAAAAACAGCGGCAGCAGCCCGCACCGATTCGGTCGTGCCACCCCACTCGACCAAATGGATCGCGCCAAAGGCTGCACGGGGGGCTCGAATCATGGCCTGCCTCACCACCTTTTGATCAGGCAGTCGCCAGTGCGCTCTCAGACCTGGGTCATCACCCTCAGCGACCCCAATCTCTTCAAAACCCAGCTTGCCTACCCAAAAGGCCAATGCCGCTTCAAGGTCTGCTGTGCCGATGCTCACCCAATGCCAAGCGCTGTTCATTAGGCGCTACCCCGACGGTCTTCCCGTGCGCCATCATAATCAATCCCGCTCATCACGGCGCGGGATATTCACTACTGGCCGCTCGCATCATCAGAGCGAATCATTGTTGGCTGGCTATTGCTGTTGGTTGCGCGAGCGCGACAGCGGTAAGGTTTTTATCAATGCCAAAGCCAACCACCTGTTCACAGCGAAAGAACTTCAGGCCTCGATAATTGCCAAGCGGGATCTATACGGAAATCATTACCCGCGTCATAATCCTCTGATCCCTGCGCTCGGCTCAACCCCATCTTCGTGCGCAGTTGCCCCAAGCATCAGCCCTATCTGAGAGATCAGCACATGACTGAAGTATTTGTGACTCACCAGAAGGAAGACGCCATTCTCTGGCTGACTCTGAACCGCCCTGAAAGGCGGAATCCCCTCTCCAGCGAGATGATCGCCGCATTGTCGAATGCAATCGAGATGGGCAATGAGGACCCCGCTGTTCGGGTAATGGTGATTCGCAGCAGCGGGCCCGCCTTCAGCGCTGGGCACGATTTAACCGAGATACAGCGTCGTGCGGAAGAAGACAGCGCCAAAAGGCAGGAACGCGTCAAGGCATTGTTGGAGGCCTGCGCGGCCCTGATGACCCGTATCATGCACGCCCCAAAGCCCGTGATTGCCTGTGTACAGGGCATTGCCAGTGCCGCAGGTTGCCAGTTGGTGTCGGCCTGCGACCTCGCGATCGCGTCAGAACAGGCCACCTTCTGCACCCCTGGCGTGAATATCGGGGTCTTCTGCACCACCCCCCTTGTTGGCATTGGCCGCAATGTGTCGCGTAAACACGCGCTCGAAATGGCCCTCACCGGCCAGCAATTTGATGCCACTGCGGCGGAGCGCTTCGGCCTGATCAATCGGGTTGTGCCCGCAACCAAGCTGCAACAAGCTACTCGGGATTTGGCCTTGACGATTGCCTCACGCTCACCAGAGAGTGTTGCCCGGGGCAAATCGGCTTTTTATCAACAGGTGGAGATGCCACTCGATGAAGCGTTCCAGCTGGCCAACCAAGTCATGCTGGAGAACCTCACCTCAGAGGGCGATGCCAAAGAGGGCATGGGGGCCTTTTTGGACAAACGCGAGCCCGAGTGGAGATAAACCGGTTATGAGACTGGAGTCCGACGAGTCATTAGTGTCTCTACTCTCCAGTGTGAGGCGCGTCGCGGTAGTGGGTGCCAGCCCTAAGCCCGATCGACCAAGCCATCGCGTCATGCGCTTTCTGCTTGAAGAAGGGCTCGAAGTCGTTCCCGTAAACCCGGCTCTGACTGGGAAAACGCTACTTGGCCTCCCAGTTTATCCCTCGCTTGCCGAGGTCCCCGGTCCCGTCGATATGGCGGACATCTTTCGCGACAGTCTGGTTTTGCCCGAAATCACGAAAGCACTGATTGGACTCAAAATTCCCGCAATGTGGACACAACTAGGGGTGACGCATTTGCAGGCAGAGCAGGCCGCTTTAGCGGCCGGGATCAATCTGGTGATCGACCGCTGCCCTGCCATCGAGGTCCCACGGCTCCGCAAACTTGGCTTACTGCCGGCTCAGCCACTTCGTCGGTAACGGTGGTTAGCGGCAGGTTTCCTCCTGTAAGGAGTACAACCCTACAACGCCCTTCCGCCTGTCTCCTCCAGTTGAGACAAGGACCACAGCGTCAGTCCCGCCGCAATCAAAATGTAGACCGACACGTAAACAATACCGAGCTCATTCCACAGCAATACGGCAATGGTGGGCGCTAGCGCACCGCCGAGAATCGCGCCGATCTGATACCCAAGAGACGCCCCCGAATAGCGCACCTCTGTTGAAAAAAGCTCAGTGAAATAAGCCGCTTGTGGACCATATTGCATGCTGAGAAAGACCATTCCCATTGTCACTGCCAGCGTGATCAAGGCAGGACTCCCGGTGTCAACCAACGGGAACAGGGCAAAACCCCAGGCGCCGGTCAAAATGGCGCCCCAACGATACACCTGCTTGCGTCCCACCCGGTCAGAAAGGCCTGAAAAATAGAACACAGCCGGCACCATCACTCCCGCAGCAATGAGCACTGACATCAACATCTCATCTCGGGTCAGATCGACCGACGGGGAGTTCAATCCGTAGGCGATCACGAAGGCGATCAAAATATAAAAGGTGACCTGCACTGAGAGAAAAGCACCGGCCGCCAACATGATTCGCCGCGGGTAGCGACGGATTGCTTCGAGCACAGGTGAGCGGGGCACCTCGGCAGGCGCCCCCGAGTCGGCCTGTGCCGCCTGCAATGCTTTAAACGCGTCCGTATCTTCCATACGCAGCTGCACGTAGAGAGAGATACCGATGAGGACAATACTGGCAATAAAGGGCAATCGCCATCCCCAGTCCATGAAAGCCGCGTCGCTCATGGAGGCGCTGACCGACAGGAATGCGAGATTGGCCAGAATCACACCCACGGCAGCTCCGGCCTGTGCATAGGCTCCGTACCAACCGCGTCGGTGATCGGGCGCACTCTCGGTGACCAGTAACATGGCCCCCCCCCACTGCCCACCAATCGCAAGGCCTTGTATGAAGCGAAGCAAAACCAGCCCCAGCGGTGCGGCAATTCCAATGGACTGATATGTGGGCAGCAGGCCGATGAGCGTGGTCGCCACCCCCATAATCATTAGCGCAATCACGAGGGTGCGCTTGCGGCCCACTTGATCACCGAAGTGTCCGAACACCACGCCACCCAATGGGCGGGCAATGAATCCCACTGCAAAAGTGCTAAAAGAAATAATCAGCAATACCATTGGCGGCAAATCTTGCGGAAAAAAAGCCTTGGGAAAGATCACGGCAGCTGCCGTGCCGTAAAGAAAAAAGTCGTACCACTCGATGCTGGTGCCGGCCAGTGAAGTCATCGCTACACGCCGCATATTTTGTTGCTTATTTGTGTCGATCTCTGCACTCATTGTCAGTCCCGATGTCAGTGGTGTTCGGAGTGAAGCAATTGCCTCGGCCCACTGGGTTGCCTCGCCAGAGTACCGATATCGCTAGGAAGCGAATTTAGTGTCGCAGGCACTCTTATTTTTATTGCGGCCCGTTATTCTGGGGGTCATCGTCGATCTAAAAAGCATGGCCATCATACATAAGCCTGCGGCGTAGCGCTCTAAGCGTCAGGCCTCTTGTTCCGGTGCGCGCTTGTCCCGAGTAATCGTCACGCGTTGCATATGACGACACTGGGGCAAGTAGTCACAAACCGCGTAATGTTGCGTGACGCGGTTATCCCATATCGCCACAGTATCGTCCTGCCATCGAAGACGAACCTGAAATTCTGGCTTTCTGACCTGCTGATATAAGTACTGCAATATCTCGTCGCTAGGTCCCTGCGTCATATTGAGAATTTGGCGGGTGAAAGATTGATTTACATTGAGGTACTTAAAACCCGAAACCGGATGGATCTCTACAACTGGGTGAACCGCAGAGCCCACCTCCGACAGCGCTCTGTTAATCTCATTAACGCCTCCCCGCTGGTAGTAGTCGTTCCGAAAAGTGCCCATATCATGAACGGCAAGGAGTGGCGCAAGATCAGCTTTCCAACCGTCGGACAGTGACTCATACACTGCACTCATGCTTGCCCACAAGGTATCACCACCGATTGATGGGACGCTCACTGCACGCAGAATGCTGGCAAAGGGCGGCGTCGCTCTGAAGGTCAGATCCTTGTGCCAATCTTCTGTATCCGGCGGATTATCGGCATCTGCGATCAGTTCAACAATACTCTCAAAGCCTTCTACATGCGGATAAACAGGATGCGGCGGTTCGATTTCCCCGAGAGCATCAGCCAGCGCCAAGTGTGACTGTGGAGTAAGCGACTGATCCCTAAAGAACAACACCTGATATTGGGTCAGTCCTCGATACAGCAGCTCAGCATTCGCGTCACTGAGTGGCTCACACAAATCAACACCCAACACCTCCGCCCCAAGGACGCCCGTGACTGCCAAGAATTCCACATCTCTCTCCTGATGATGCCGCGCTCCGAGTCGCTCATGCATTATCACTCGCTGATTCAACCGTTGTCTCGGTTTTTGGAATGCAATCCAACGCCGCTACGCCCAATTTGAGACAGGGCGGGCACCTCAATGCTTCACGATAGCTGTGCGAAACTCTTTCTAGCCAATTGATCAGGATCGGGCATAGACGCACTGACTCATTTCACTCAACAATTCGCCAACACAGTGTGGGGCACACCGCGGGTCGCGTTGTTACTCGGCAGTGCTAAGGCTAATTGGCAGAGGCCCAATGGCAGCCCTATTTTCGTTGGATTTTTATCCTCGCGGTCATCTTCGGCGCTACCGTAAGTATCGATGTGGTGTTTAATTTGATTTCTGCAAGCTACGGATTCATGGCGAATCCCACCACGATTTGCGCCATTTTGCTGGCCCAGAAGATCGGGGCAGCGAGACGGGACTATTTCGCAACTCTCTCGGTGGACTTTTGAGCAACCTGCGCCTGGTTGGGTGGCAACCTCAGGACCAGCAACGCATTGCCCGGCATCTTGCCGGCAAAAGCGTAACCTGAATTCAGTATCAGTCGATCACCGACAACCAACGGAGCCTGCCCGCCCCCGATCGACCCGCCTCGGGCAGTGCGACCATCGACTGCAGTAAAAGCATCCGTGGTGTCGAACTCCCAGAGCACTTGTCCATTGTTGATATCAAAGGCTCTTAACCAACCCTCATTTGAGCCTGCGAGCACATAATCTTCCGTTACCGATATTGCTGCCGAATAACCGGGGTTGCACCCAGGTCTGCCATTGCAAACGTCTTTGCCTGCCGGCGCCCGCCACACATATTCACCGTTATCCACATTCAGTGCATAGACTCCAGGGCGTGCGGGCTCATCGTAAACGCGGCCATCTGGGACATCACTGATCGGAACAAAGACTTTCCCATCATATGCCGCGAGACCAAAATTGATGCCCGCCACCACGCCACCACGGCCGACCTTGGTTTTCCATAGTGACTCGCCGGTTTCGGCCAACATGGCAGTGACAACCCCTCCCTTGTCCCCCGCGAGAATAATGCGCCTGCCCTTTGAATCCATACTAATGACCGGACCCGCACCGTAGTCATAGTCAGGTCCGTTATCGCTGGGACAGTTAACGGGATCAATATTCTCGCAGGACCCATTCCAGACATCACCGAAGCGGGCCTGGCGCACCCAGACTGTTCGGCCTGAGACTTTATCCAGGGCGACGATCGCATCGCTGGTCTCTGATCCCTCACCCGAGTAGTCATCGCCGGTGGCGATGTACAGGTGATCCGCATCCATGGCCATACCGGCCCAGATAGGCACTCCACTGGGGCCGTACTGCTCAGTGCCTGCCGCATTGACCCCGCTGCGCTGTGCAGGAGGAATAAAATGCCGGCGCCACAGCTCATCTCCGGACCTTGCATCGAGCGCCACGATCGCCCCTCGGAAAGAACAGCAGGGATAGCCGGCCGCAATTGCCGCGCCTTCTTCCAGTGAGGAGACGGGCACGTATAGCACGCCGTCAGATAATTCAGCTGCAGCAGTCAGCGTGGCGGCACTGTGGTCATCAATCCGCTTCTCCCATCGCAACTCACCGGTGAGCGCCTCAACCGCATATTGATTGCCAGTCAGATCGCCAAAAAATAGCAGTGGGTCGAAGGGTTCTGCCGCCGGGTCCCAGGGCTCGAGTGTCAGACCGTTACGCACCTCACTCGACGCCTGAAATTGCCAGCGTGTGCAGCCCGTCTCCATATCAAACGCGTACACCAACCCGCTTTGACTGCCCACATAGATCGCGCCTGCACCCAATGCCGGCTGTGATCGCGCCCTCGTGGCGTCGGGATAGGCAAAGGCCCAGTCCAATTCCAAAGAGGCAATATTTTTATTGGTAATGTTTGCTATCTCTGGCGGCATAAAATGACTAGCCGCGGAATCCAGGCCCCAGTTCTGAAAAACGGGCGCCTGGGTCAAATCAAACTGATTTCGCGCGCCCTCGCACGCCACGCCTGCATCGGCAGTATTCGTGCCGCTGATTTTCCGCTCAGCGATATACTCAGCGACCGCCGTTTTCTGCTCAAGTGACAACTCGGCCGCCACCTCGCGCATCGGGCCGTTAATCATCGCGGCTAATAGCGTACTGGGCGAGACGTTTTCCAGCACATAACGCTGAGGTGCGCGCACCATATTGCCGTCGTGGCACGCCGCACAGTGTTTGGCGTAAAGGTCACCACCGATCGCTCTGGTCTCGGGGTCCAGCGGCAACGTGACCTCCTGATAAGCGGCAGAATTAGGCGCATCCACATTGGCGCGTAAATGAGACACCGGACTTAATATCAGTGTCGTCAGAAGCAGCAACGCCGCCGACCTGGAACCCAAAAACAACATACGCTCTCGCTTTTCGTATTCATCGATCATTGTATTTCCGCCACAGGAAGAATCGGACAGTCAACCAGCGGCCTGCCAGAAGGCGTAGACGGGGTCGCCCTTACCTCGCTCGCCTTTCACCATATCCTCGAACATCCCCAACCCCATCAGATCTTTAGAATCGGCCGATGTCGTCCAGTCCATGACAAACGTTCTGTGGCTGATTTTCCACTCACCACTGCGCCGCTCGTAACGATCAATGTAACGCCCGCCTGTCATCACATCCTGAGGTGCATCTCCCTTGGTTCCCTGAAAGGCCACCACATAACTCTCCCCCACTGCGTTGTCGCCATCAATGTCGACCCAATGATTTGTGACGGTATGCGCAACGCGCACAGAAGTCTCATCGAGCAGGTCGCCAATCGCGGTCGCAAACTCGACGGCAGACCCGTTGAAGGCGCCGGACACAATTGCGGCATCATCATGAAAAGCGGAGCGGATGATTTCGGGGTCGCCCCTATCAACGCCCCGGGCATACCGGCAGCCCAGCTCGACAATTACCTGTTGCGCGATCACTTCCTCAAGTGCCTCTGTTTCGTTCATCGGAGTGCTCTCCTTCATCGATTGTTTTGAGCTCGCGTGTGCTGCCATCAAAGCATTGCCCGCATCCCACGGGAAGTGCGCACCCTGAGGACTAAATGTATGGGCCGCAAACGCCGGTCGCGCGCCCGCGGGCGGAGACGACGGAAACTGCGCAATCCAGTCCAGCACGTATTGGCGGTGCCCCATTCGCCAATCACCCTGCTTATAACTGTGTTGATCGAGGTACCGCCCTCCTACTAGGTGGGGCTGCGGGTCGCCATCAGTGGGCAACGTCACCCAGGCCATCACATACGATTCGCTTACAGCGCTCGGGCCGTCAATAGCAATCCATAGGTTACTGGTGCGGTGCGATGACATTGGCGCTCCGTCATGCATCGCAGCGATGGCTGCCGCAAACTCAGCAGCCGACCCTTGCAGTGAACCATAATCAACGGTGCCGTCATCGTGATAGGCCTCTCTCAAGAGGGTCTCATCTGCCCGATCGATACCCCGCGCATGCTGCGCAAGACGCTTCTGTATCGCGCTCCGAGACCACACTTCCCAAGCCATCGACTCGGGACCCCAATTGGCGAAATCAGTGCCTGAAGCGTGATTGCTCATAATCTGCGGCGGCTCAATCTAACGCACCAGTAATGATGAAGGACCGGAACCGCTGCGGCATCGTCAGTCGGACATCAAGTCGTTCAGGTGCTCATGGAAGGCCTGCACTCGCCGTTCCTGATGGGACATCCAGTATCCTTGATAGCCGGCTGACGCCAGGCCCTTTTGCTGCATCTCCGCTATGCTGAGATCCTGATCCGCCACGGTGCCCAGGGTCTTTTCGCCGTACTGAATGTGCTCGTGAGGCGCATCCGCAACGGGCAGGTCCGGGCCGCCCGCT
>JADHNP010000088.1 GCA_016779445.1 Luminiphilus sp.
CAAGGTAATGGTGCGTTTACAACGCTGTTTGTCGCGGCAAAAGACCCAGAGAGTTACATTGCTTCAGTGAAGTCGAATCCTGCCCTTTTTGAGATGATCGGCGCAGACGCTGCTGGCTACTGCGCGACGATCTCGGGCCGCGACTATATGGGTCAGGTAATGATGTGGAATGCCTTCCCCAGCGTGACCAGCGCGCTCGTGGGAGCATCTAAATACGACCCGACCAAGGCATCGGCCGAGATGGCGGCGCAGCGAGAGTTTAAATACGGCGCAACTTGGGCTCCGCTAAAACCTTTCCCAAGGTTAGACCCCGGTTACGAGCGAGCGATGCGGCTCAAGGTTTCGCCAGAAAATTTGCCCGCCTTCATCGCAGCAATCACTAAGCTGGAGGCAGAGATCATCGCCGCTGGACACGATAGCTTCATGAACGGCTTGTTCGTAGCAATTGGCGGCGGCACCTCAGAAGCAGGCACCTACTATCTCAAGTCGATCACCTCTTCGGTAGAAACACATGGCGCTGTAATCGATGATTATTTTGCAGGCGCTTCATGGGGTGCCGCCTATAATGAGGCGGTTGCTCTGATCGACGAGGTCGTCAACGACCAGTTCGAGATCTGTGAGCAGTTTTATTCTGCCAATTAATTAGCCGCGAGTTGCAGGGCGCCCCTGAGGCGCCCTTAAATCGCCCAGTCTCGCGCCAGCATTCGTCAATCCTCGTCCTGCTCTTTGTTGTTGCTCTCTAGCTCCTTCAGCTTCTCCTGATATTCCTCTTCGGTGAGGTTATGCCAACCAATACACTGCCCAGTTGGGCTTCTTCCGCATCCGCAATCCGCCATTTCGCTCTCCTACCTCAAATTTGAGTGGTTTAGGGTAACAGTTATCAACCATATCGAAAGTGCGCTGAGCACTGCGATCGTGCGCTAGCAAACGATGCAACCGACTCGAATGCAGGAGAAGCGCAAATCTCTCTCGAAAACGATTAGGACTCGACGCGCAAAAAGAGAAACGCTTAGGGAAGCAAAGTTTCGCTGCTCAGAACTTTTGTCCTTTTCCGTAGGTAAAGGATTTCTGGAATGCCCAATAAGTTGAACACGAGGAAAAACAAGAACCACTTCTTTTCTTCACGTTGCGACGCGAGCCAGCAGGCTTGGTAGGTCCAGTACACTTCCCATAACGACAGAACAATGATTAGCGCAATCAGCATTGATTACCCCTAGATTCTGACTCGCGACGACAACAATACATCCATAGCGATCGCCTTAGTGTGCTCAACCTTCAGAGGCAGGATTACCTGAAGAGCCGCCTGGAAGGTAGGATACGCTCAATGACACGATCACCAAAAGGGGTGAACCATGCTGAACCAATATAACGGCAACATCACTTTCCTCTTGCAGATGAACGTAGTGGCTGGAGCAGAGGGCATTTCATCATGGATAGCAGATCGCAGCGCGCGCGTAACCTACGAATTTGATGAAGAAAAAACCCGCCGCTTTGAATGGTTTCTATCGGCTGACAAAAAAAAGGCAACTCTTATTGAGGTCTTCGACGATAACGAGGGTGCGCTGACGCGTGTGCAGAATCTTATGTCCAGCGCGATTGCGCCTGAGTGGATGGACAGGTTCGAAATAGAGAGTCTCACCGTCTTGGGCGAGGTTAGCGATAATTTACAGGAGGCCTTAGCGTCAATGGCGCCGGATGTGAGGACCTTCGCTGGTGGCTTTACTAAAGCATAGCTCCAACCTGCCCAGATCCTAACAAGAAATATTCGCGATCCCGGGAGGGCTGGACTACGAACAGCGCTAACGTTATTCACACCCCAAGACTGTAGCTATCTTTAACAAAGATTAAAAAAACCGCCGGCGGAGGCCCACCGGCGGGTTATCAGCCAGGCCCTTTAGACCTCTATGTGACGTAAACATGACTCGTGGGCTTTTTTGACTATCACATGTTCGTCACCTGCCGCATCGTAGAGGCAATATTTGTGCATTCCAACTACGCGTTCCGTTTGATAGGTGGCAACTTGCGCAAATGCCGCACTTGTAAAAACCAGCGCCAACAATCCTGTTGTCAACATTTTCATTTCTAGATCTCCTTTTCCAGATTGATGCCATCCATGGCGGTAAGTCATCCTTGACGGAGCCAGTGTGGAACAGCGGCAGGTCTATTGATTGGCCAGATGCGCCAAGTTCTTGGCCGGATGTGTCAGGCACAAAAAACCCCACGAAGAGTGGGGTTCTGTCAGGTGCAGGGATAGCTAATCAATCAGTCTCGTCACTGTCAGCAGCAGCCTCCGCCTCATACACAGCAATAATCAATTCGTTGACCGCCCAAACCTCCTCTTTAGTGGCTTGAATGTCATTGTTATTGGTTTGCACCACAGCGTAGATGTAGTTCAGCGTGCGTTCAATCTCCTTAAGCTCGCTCTGCTGGTACAAGATAATCGCCACCAGGGCGAGTAGAACGGCATTGGCTTTAATAAACTGCATCACAAGACTCTCCTTTTTAATGCTCATGTCTGTATAGATGTTACCAAGGACGTGGCCATAGTGGAGGCTGCCCGAAGGCGGGATCAGAAGATGCTGCCCGGGGCCGGACTTGAACCGGCACGGCCGCAATAGACGGGGGATTTTAAGTGCTTGGCTACCGCTTTCGTTACATCTCAGTGTATCTAGCTACAGCAAAGACCCCAATAACTGAGCCAATCTTCATGTAACGAGATGTATTGGGTTGCGATAGCTGCGTCAATTATTTGTCACGAGAATACCCCCCCTAGGGAGGGGGTCGGGCCTCTTCATTAGTGGGAGGTGCCACTCCCGTTTACTAAAGATTAAATTGAGAATATGTGGGGATCTCGTCAGTCAGTATCCACCGCTATCGGATTTACAAAAAACATGCGCTGAACCTTCCAGCCATCACCAGTGTTTACCAGCCCGCGGTGGCCAGTGGGATTAAAAGCTGCGTTGCCAGAGGCGTCCATCCGCGATCGCGCCCGCCCCATGCCAGCACCAGCACCCGAAGAGCTAACGGCCATGCAAGACCAATTGAAGTTAGCAAATTAAACAATCTATTAACCCACTCGAAACAATCCTGTAACCAATCGAGATCATCATTTCGCATGAGAAAGGAGAATGATATGAACCCAAACATTGCACAGGCCGCACTGGACTTTCTAGATCGAGTACAGCTCACTGGCCAAGAGGTCGAGGAGTATCAGGCCGTACGACAGGCGATTACAGAGGCAATTAACTGGAAGCCACCAGTGCCCAAGTTTGAGGTGGTTGAGCCAGCACATGATCTAGCCGACAAGTAACGCGCTGGGATAAGGAGACGGTTTCACTTCTCACGATAAGCGGTTTTGTTATAGGGTAGGAATAATCACCGACTTAAGATTAGGACGCTCCCGTAATGGATAACCCCGATGGCACAGGCTCACTGAAGATCTCAAGAATGACGATCGAATCTGACAGCGTTTCGTTTGATTTTGAAGGTAGCGTCGAGGGCTACGGGACCGTATTCGCTTCCCATACCCTCTCGTATATTGGTGAGGATCGATCTCGGGGTCGCGTGCAGGGTGAGGCCAGAACTTTTCTTGAAGACGGCACACTTATTAGTACACCGCACATGGGTACATTTACTCGCCATGGCTCAAAAGCCTGCTCCTACTTTACCGACGCAACAAACCAGGGGATCGTCAATTTTGTTATCTGGGATATAGATATAATCACCAAGACGGTGGCGGTGAGGTATTGGGAGGTTAAGTCTCCTTAAGTGGGTGCCACCCCCCTTTACCAGGGGAAGAATCTGGGTCTCTCTCGTTCAGCCGCGTTTCCTTTTCGGCTCTCTGGAAACCCACCAACCATTCATTCCACGCGGACCCATCGCTCTTCTAATACGTATTTACCGAGATCTACGACCTGTTGGAACGCGTTGCCATCGTCGCTGAGTTCAATGGTAACGCTGAATGTTTCTCCAATAAGGGTCGCATTCGAATGATTAACGATGGTTTCTGAGAGCGTTCCATTGCTCAATGTGTACGTGCCATGCCCTGCAGAAAGAAGCGGCTCTACCGTTCCCAGATTAGGGTCATAGTAGGTGTAGAAAAATCGCTCCTCGGTGAATACCTTGATTTGCTTCGGCGTCCGAATAGATTGCTCAATACCGTCGTAAACAGTGCTCTGGATTTGCCATACCCCTACGATGGAGCCTGTCTCGGCAAGGGCGAAGTGAGAGACGATTGATAAAAAAAAGATCAGTGACCATTGCATAGTGCTGTGCCCGAAGTGAATGAGTGGCCATATTGGCGTGTTTTAGATAACGGCGTTACGGCTATGCGACCAACAGGTCTCAGCACGCGATTAGAAGCGCCCCGAAGGGCGCATTTAGCTAGAGCGTTGTTCTCTGAGGGGGCACAGGCAAACAGCGCCTATTGCACGACGTAGACGTCGTGGGTCACTTCCCGAGTAAAGGCGTCAAAGATCACCACATCCAGATTTTGCGTACCGTCCTGCATATTGACGAATGAATGCATCGTGAACACCGTGCCCTCTCGAGAGTAGATACCCACGCCCGCGCCAGAGGCGAAAGAACCGTCTTCCAGTGCGCCACGTCCTTCGCCCTTGAACCAGCCGCTTTTGCCATCAGGGCGAGCGGTCAGTGTGTAAGAGACGTAGACGCGACCGTAGGTTCCCATCTCGCCCTCGACGTTAATCGTGCCGCCGGTATCCGTCAGCTGCACTGAGGTCACCGTCATCGCGGCGCCGTCCTGACGCTTGTCAAAAGAAAGGGCGTCATCGGCGGCAAATGCCGAGTGGACGAACCAAAAGCCAAGTGTGGCGATTAATAATTGCTTCATTTCATGCTCCTCGTTTTTACTGGGTTTACTAATAGTGCTAAACAACAGTGTTTCGTGTCGCAGCCTAAAAAAGGGCTGGAGCCACATGAGAAAGATAGCATCTGTATCGGTCTTCCCACATTCAGATGGCGCGGGCCACTGTGATGAGCGAAGCAAAATTGGAAATAAGTGCCCCTATTAATTATCAGGACGTGTTAAAGAGCTGGCAGATGATGTCGCCTTAATGATTTCTCCTTGGATCGTTACTGGACTCGGAGCATCGTAGAATTTGAAACATTAGCGATCGATTGATAACTGAGGGCCATGTGAAGTAGGGTTGTGGTGACGAAATACCCGGTGGGAATACTTTATGAAGCCTGTCGCAACCCTTGTTCCAATGGGAACAATCACCGCTCAACTGGGAGACCAAATAGAACTTGGTTCCGGACCAAAGGGGGCCAGATTAATCAGCGACGTTGTGTCTGTGGAGGTGGAGAGCGAACGCTTAAAAGCCTCTCTGGCAACCAATGACGCGGCTGATTGGCTAACCATTAGTGACAATGGAACCCTGGGCTGTCTCGACGTGAGATTCACGCTCGAGACAGATGACGGCGCCCATATCTTTGTCGAGTATTCTGGACGCGCAGAGATGGAAACAGGGACGATTGCAACTGCGCCAACCTTTCAAACAAGCCACGAAAAATATCTTTGGTTAAACCGAGTGCAGGCCGTTGCTGCCGGTGTGATTGACGACGCAGGAAGACTGACATACAGCATCTATGAGGTGAAAGTCTCAGTGGACTAGAGACAAACCCGCCGTCTTTCAACGAAAAAAGTCTTGTAGCCATACGGGCTTAACTTTTAGTCTAGGATATCAACCTCTATAGGCCGGATAATTAAAACTTCACCGAGGAATTACGTATGAAGAACAGAGTTTTGGCAGGACTTTTATCCTCGTTTCTTTTCGCAACTGCTGCACACGCGGAGCATCACGAAGCGGAGGAAAAACGGACAGTGATAGGTATGGGCCTCTCAATGGATGGAGCATCCAAACCCTTGTATTCCGGATCTATGTCTCACATGAAGCTCTGGCAAGATTGGATTCAGGCACACAACGACAGAGATTTTGAGAAGATAGCCTCACTAAACAGTGAAGATTTCAATGTTTATTTGCCCAATGGTGAGAGAGTTGTTGGAAGTGCGGCACACAGAGCGCTATTGGAAGGCTGGATTGCGGAAGCTAATACTAGCTGGGAAATATGGTGGATGATTCCAAACGATGCGGTGAACTCGGATGGCGTAATGGAGGAGTGGTTGTCCACGGGCAACATGCTCACCATGACGGATGCAGAGGGAAACGTATCGCGGGAGTTCCATCAGGTTGATATAAAGATTAAAGACGGGAAGCTATCCACGGGTTATGTTTCGTCTATGGAGAATATCCCAGCGCCCTAGCCCCCTTTTTTTAGGCGCAGCTTCCCACACGCAGATTGAGGTTGACTAGTTTTATTGGCTTAGTTTTGGTGCCCGGGGCCGGACTTAAACCGGCACGACCTCAACGGTCGGGGGATTTTAAGCGCTTGCCACCCTACTTCCGTTACATCTCAGTACATCTAGCTACACCAAAGAGATCAATAACTAAGCCAATCTTCATGTAACAAGATGTAATGAGTTGCGATGGGTGTGTCACTTATTTGTCACTAGATCACCCCCCCCCGAGGAGGGGGTCGGGTCTGTTCATTCGCGGGAGGTGCTACTCCCGCATAGAAGAGATGACATCAGAAATCAACGGACACAGTACGCATCATTCCTTCGGAGATAATCTCGAGTAGACATTTATCCGGCGAATCTCATTGCCAACAAACTGAATGTCGTGAACATGATGCTCAGTGACTTGATTTCCATCCGAATCATTGAAGGTAATGTCATTGCCCGTGGTGAGCCACGTCTCGGTAACGCCCTCAGCGTTTGTCCCATCGTTCGCTATCATCCATTTCACTTCCCACTTGGGATTGTCCGAGGAAGAAAACCAGTCTTTTAGCCATTCGATATGTGTGGCGTTTCCTTTAATAACTGAGCCGTCAGGTACGTAACCTTCCCAGTCATCTGCGTTGATGTCGGCAATCTTTTCCAAGTCTCTATCGTTGTGAGCTTGAATATAATCCACCCAGATTTGTTGCTTCTCCGTATTCCCTGCTACGAGTGGATTGGGTGTTCCGTCGTCGGAAAAAACGGTGCCAATAATGACGCCTTTGTTACTTTCTCCAGCCTCATGATGTCCAGCAAAAACTCCCCCTGACAGAGCTACAGATAAGGTGGCGATTAAAAGCTTTTTCATGATCATTCCCTATGGCCGATAGCGCGAGTGTCGACCCAAGGTACTATTCTGAAAACATAAAAGATACCCTCTCACAGAAAAACCGGCGCCACGCGCTCAGAAAATAGGATGCTCCTCCGTGAGAAAAAGGCGCGATTGGCTGAAGTCGATAAATCGGCTTTCATCCTCGATCAGTTTTGTCTGGGCGGCGATTCCATCTGGCGAAGATATTCCTCGGTCCAAGTCCGCCTGACTTTCCCACCAGACCTCCGTGACTCCATCATAAGGCTCTTGCAAACCCCGGCTCTCCAGCATCAGCGCGTTAAGCTCCGGCATGATCGTGTGACTCTGGACGTAGCGACAAGCACCAATCGCTCCCGCAACGGACTTTACCAGTGGGCCATGCTCTTCAAGCCAGTACCGATGAAAAGACTCGCTATCGACGTCGGTTCGTTTTCGGATGCAGTAAAAGAGTTTAATCATGCCACCAGACTAACCCAAAAACGCCTAACTCCAGTCGTATTTTGTGGGCCGAATTCATTCAAAAATCGGCTCGCTCTAGTTTTGAGCTAGTGCGTGAGGGCGCGACTGCGAACAGCAGCACCGATTTTTACAGCGGATATTTCAAATCTGCGTTGCAGTCGAAAGCGTCTATGAAGGCATTCGACACTAGATAAAGAGCGAGGCCCCCCAACTTGTCTTGGTTCTCATCGAAAGACTTAATAACTAGCCCCACTATCTCTTCTCTGGTAGCCGAATCAGGGATGCAATATTTCCCGCCATCGACGCCGCCGGTGCTTGACCAGTGTCGATGGTCGATGGCATCTGCAACACCAACGATGTAACCAACGCACCCGCCAGATTCCCACTCAGCCTCTGACGCACAAAGACCAGCGAGAATATTGCCGTTCATGAAGTCGGCTCGCACAGGCAATGCATTTAGTCCCACATAGAATATAAAAGCGGCGATAGCGATTAAGGTTCTCATCATTCCTCCTCGGCCTCTTTGTCCTTTTTCCACATTGGATGGATTGCCAGTCGAGTGACTGCCACTACGAAAATCAGGGTCATCAGGGTCGGCAATGTGGCGTCTTTTGTGATTACGTAGGCCATTAGCAGTCCGACCCAGCCGACCATCAGTACCCAAAACTAATATTTCAGAATGAATTTCCAAATCGCGCCCATCTATCCTGACCTCATCACACCTCAGAGATGACAGCATACCCCCCCCTGTCGCGCATTCTCTATCGCGGCGTAATGGCTATACGGTAAACAGATAAAAGTACGCGATGAAAGGCGCTCTAAAGATTTTTATTTGGTGCCCGGGGCCGGACTTGAACCGGCACGATCGCAATGATCGGGGGATTTTAAGTCCCCTGTGTCTACCAATTTCACCACCCGGGCAGAGGTTAAGCGAGCGCGGGCGCGAAGCATAACACGCTAAACGAGTTGCCCAACCCCGCTTGCCGCCCTGGGCCTGATTTTCCCACACGCTACCCACGGTTTTGGGTACCATGATTTCCCAAAGACACAAGCACACAGGTGACCCATGGTAGCTGCCCGTGGCGAATTCAAATCGAGAATCGGGTTTCTCCTCGCTGCAGCGGGCTCTGCCGTCGGCCTCGGGAACATCTGGGGCTTTCCAACCCAAGCCGCTAGCAATGGTGGCGCCGCCTTTCTTATTACCTATCTCGCCCTCGCATTTGTCCTCGCCTACCCTGCCCTGATGGCCGAACTGCTCATTGGGCGTCATACCCACCAAAACATGGTCACGGCGCTGTCAACGCTTCCGCGAAGCCGCGTCTGGCAGCGCGTCGGGGGACTCACAGGCATCGCGGGGCTCATTACGGCCAGCCTCATACTCAGCTTTTACGCCATCGTGTCTGGCTGGATGCTGGGTTTTACCGCGGCTTATCCGCTCGATGCTGCGGGACTCTCCACTCAGGCAGACTGGCTTACCGATTTTGGTAACGCTCGCAACCTCCTACTCATGTTGCTTTTTATAGCGCTGACCATGGGTGTTG
>JADHNP010000016.1 GCA_016779445.1 Luminiphilus sp.
GGTAGGTCGCTACAGGCGAACGGTGACGTTCGTCGCAGATGAATGATCGTCCAAGACAGAACCCGGCTTATCGACCGACTCACTTTGCCCCCCGAAAGGGGGGCTCCCTCTTGCAGCCTGGTTGCAAGGTACTTCTTTGCCTGCAATGCCCCCGACCGTGATACTAATTAGAGCTAAAAAATACCATCATTATATTTTTATGAAATATAATATAAGGTTAAACCTGCAAGTGCGGGATAAAAACCTGTTTTAAAGACGGTTTCCCGCCCCCTCTTTTTTGTTTTTCTTCCTGCGTAGGTGCGTCTAAAGCACTGAAAAGCCACGTTTTTTCGCCAAATGATCGTTGACCACTGGTCTTTATCGCGAGTATAGTGGTGAAACGTGGAGAAAAGTGGGTAGTAAACCCATTTAGTGGGAAATGCAGGGGGCCGGTGGGCGCGACGTCATGTTTCGAGGGGTGCAATACATCAATCTCGATGCCAAGGGCAGAATGGCGGTGCCTGCGCGTCAGCGCGAGCAGTTATCGGTGATCTGCGAAGGTCAAATGGTGATGACTGTGGATACACAGGCTAGCTGTCTCGCCCTTTATCCGTTGCCGGAATGGGAGCGCATTGAGCGTGATGTGCAGGCCTTACCCGCTTTAAATCCTGCTATCAAACGTTTTCAGCGATTGGTTCTGGGCTATGCCAGCGATCTCCAGTTGGATGGGAATGGGCGCGTACTGGTTCCGCCTGCGCTGAGGGAATATGCGCAGCTGGAAAAGCGCGCGGTTTTGGTGGGGCAGGGGAACAAGTTGGAATTGTGGTCTGAAGAGCTTTGGCAGAGGGAGTGTGAGGTTGCTTTGGGCGCCGACTCGGCGGGAGCGCTCCCGGCGGAGCTAATGCAGCTCAATCTTTGATGGACCGGCCGCATCAACCGGTTTTACTAGAGGAGGCGATTGCAGCGTTGATGGTATCGGCTGACGGCGTATACCTAGATGGCACTTTTGGCCGGGGCGGGCACAGTTCCCGTATTCTCGATGCGCTGTCGCCCGAAGGCGCGCTGATTGGTTTTGATCAAGACCCCGAGGCGGCCAAATCCGCCAGTCAGCTCGCTGACCGAGACCCTCGCTTTCAATTCCATGGGGTCAATTTTCAGTCCTTGGGTGATCAGGTGGAGCCTGAAAGCCTCGACGGCGTCCTGCTGGATTTGGGCGTGTCGTCGCCGCAGCTGGATGAGCCATCCCGGGGCTTTAGTTTTTCGCATGATGGGCCCCTTGATATGCGTATGAATCCTGGCGAGGGGCAATCAGCAGCAACCTGGCTCTCGACGGCGACTGAATCAGAGATAGCGAGGGTGCTCAAAACGCTGGGTGAGGAGCGATTTGCGCGGAGAATTGCCGGCGCTATCGTTGCGGCCAGAGCGCAAGCGCCGATAGAGCGCACGGGCCAGCTGGCAGAAGTAGTTGCTGCGGCGAATCCCCGGTGGGAGCACCACAAGCACCCGGCGACCCGAAGTTTTCAGGCGATTCGCCTGCACATTAATCGAGAGTTAGAGGTGTTACCGGCCGCTCTGGAGCAGGTTGTCAAGGCGTTGACGCCGGGTGGCAGGCTAGTCGTGATCAGTTTTCACTCTCTCGAAGACCGCATTGTAAAGCGATTCATTCGAGATAAAGCCCGGGGGGAGCGCCTGCCGCCGGGAGTCCCTGTTCAATATGAGCCACCATCAGGCGTGATGCGAGCAATCGGTAAGGCCATTGTGCCGGGTTCTGATGAAATCACCCGTAATGCCAGATCGCGGTCCGCCGTCATGCGGGTTGCGGAGCGCTTGTGATGCGCACTCTGCCACTATCCCCGCCGGTGCTCGGCGTACTCCTGGCTATCGCACTGGTGGCATCTGGGCTGGGGTTGGTCTGGAGTACTCACGAAGTCCGGGCCGGATACGCGCGTCTTCAGGTGCTTGAGTTAGAGCGCTGGCAATTGCAGGAGGAATACACTCGCTTGCTGCTCGAGCTCAACACTTGGGCTGCTCCTCACCGGATTAGTCAGATTGCCTCAGACAAGCTTTTCATGTTGCCGCCAGCGCTCAGTCTCTCTCGGGTGATTGAGCAATGACGGCAGCATCACCATTTGGGCTCTCGAAGTGGCGTTATGGCCTCGTGTGTCTGCTGCTTATGGGCCTGGCCGGTTTGCTGATCGGGCGACTGGTCATGCTGCAGCTTACCGATAGTGGGAGTGGCGCGGTGTTTCTTCGAGAGCAAGGCGCGCTTCGCACTATCCGGACCGCAGAGATACCGGTTTATCGAGGGTTGATCGAAGACAGAAATGGCACGCCTCTGGCGGTGAGTTCGCCGGTGGTATCACTGTGGGCCAATCCGAAGCTACTGAAAGACAGTCTGCGATTGGGGGAGCTGGCTGATCTGCTTTCTATTGATCCCAATGCGCTCAAAGAGAAGTTGGCGTTTTATGGTGATAAACAGTTTATGTACCTCGCGCGGCACCAGACCCCGGAGTTTGCTCGAAAAATTTTGCAAGGCCAATTTCCGGGAGTAAAGGGTGAACGTGAATACCGTCGTTATTACCCCGCTGGAGAGGTGACGGCTCAAGTATTGGGTCTGACAAATGTCGATGGGCGGGGTATCGCCGGTGTAGAAATGGCGTTTGAGGATTGGCTAAGGGGAGTGCCCGGAAAGAAGCGCTTTATTAAGGATCTCCATGGCGAGATGGTCAGGGATTTTGGTGTGATTGACGAGCCGCGTCCCGGAAAAACGTTAACTCTCAGCCTCGATTTGCGCTTGCAATATGTTCAACACCGCGAATTGCAGAGAGCCATGAAGGAGACGGGCGCGGTGGCTGGGTCAGCCGTCACGCTTGATGCCTGGACGGGGGAAGTGCTGGCAATCAGCAACTATCCCGTGTTTAACCCAAATGCCCGGTCAACGCTTGATTACGGCAGCGCTCGGAATCGCGCCGTCACCGACGTATACGAGCCCGGATCAACTGTTAAGACGTTGACCCTCGTAGCGGCGCTAGAGAGCGGTCAGTTCAGCCTGGACACTTTGATTGATACCGCCCCAGGACGCATACGAGTGGGATCTAAGGTGCTCCATGATCCCCGTAACTACGGTGAGATGACGCTCTCCAGAGTCATTGAAAAATCGAGTCAAGTGGGTGTTACCAAGCTCGCGCAAGCGGTGGGGCACGAAGCCATTCTCGACGTGCTCCATCGTTTTGGCTTGGGTGCGGATACGGGTACCGGCTTTCCCGGTGAGCGCGCTGGTGTGTTGCCAAACCACGCGCACTGGAGTGACATCGAAAAAGTTACGTTGGCATTTGGCTATGGTTTAAATGCGACGCCAATCCAGTTAGCGCGCGCCTATGCGGTTTTTGCCAACGAGGGTGTTCGACGCCCTCTTACCCTCCTCAAATACGATTCTGACAATACCCTCCGAGGGGATCGTGTCGTCACGGCTGAAATTGCGCGCGATGTGCTGACAGTCCTCGGACGGGTTACTAAACCCGGTGGTACCGCAACGCTCGCGCAAGTGCGAGGATTCTCGGTGGGGGGCAAAACCGGCACGGTTCACAAAGTCGGTGAGGGTGGCTATCTCGACGATCAGTACGTGGCGTTATTTGTGGGGATCGCTCCAATCAACGAACCGCGATATGTCACTGCCATTTTGGTCGATCAGCCGCTTGGTGATCACTACGGTGGGGGGTTGGCGGCGGCGCCGGTTTATTCGCGGATCACCGAAGAGGTTTTGCGGATCAGGAATGCGCGTCCGGAGCGCTCTGATACCGGTGCGTTGCTGGCCGATGCGGGGGTAGCCCAGTGATGGTGGGCTTGCGGCATTTGCTCAGTGATCCCGCTGTGCCTGATATCACTGTGTCAAACATGACGCTGGACAGTCGTCAGGTCAGTGCAGGTGATCTTTTCGTCGCGCTGCCAGGTCTACATCATGATGGTCGGGATTTTATAGAGGCTGCATTTACACAAGGGGCGGCAGCGGTACTGACCGAAACAGTACCAGAGGCGCTACTGGAGGATGATCGAGTCATCCCCATCCCTCGATTGAAGGTGCGCCTTGGCGAATTGGCAAATCGTTTTTACCGCGCGCCATCAAAAAAACTCAAGCTGATCGCGGTTACGGGCACCAACGGCAAAACGTCGATCGTAGAATTGGCCAGTCAAATGTTGCGCTCGATGGGATATCGAGCTGGTTCAATCGGTACGCTAGGCATGAAGCTGGTTGATAGGCCCAGCGAGACTCGTAATACCACGCCGGACTGCGTCAGTATTCACCGGCAGCTGGCGAAGTGGTGTGATGCATCCGTAGAGTGGGTTGCGATGGAGGCTTCCAGTCATGCGCTAGATCAAGGCCGTTTAGACGGCTTGTCCATTGATGCGGCGGTCTTCAGCAATCTCTCCAGGGACCATCTCGATTACCACTCCTCAATGGAGGCATACTGCGAGGCAAAACTACGTTTGTTTCGCGACTTCGCGCCGGCGGTCAGGATTTTTAACGCGGACGACGCACTGCTGACCTCCCACCGCAACGTATGGGGCAAAGCAGGGCTTGGGATTTCTTGCGAAGGCGCGCTCGCAGACATTCAAGTCCTCGTAAAGGGTGCGGCACCGCTAGCACTGCAGCTGAAAACGCCCTGGGGAGCGACGCACATTCAATCCGCCCTCGCGGGGCGTTTCAATGCTTTTAATCTCTCGGCGGCGGTTACTTTACTCGCGGCTATGGGCTTGCCATTTGATGCAGTGATTTCGGCTGCCGAGCAGGTCGATCCCGTTCGCGGACGCCTTCAAAAGGTTGAATTCGAATCAGACATTGCGGTTTTTATTGACTACGCACACACACCAGATGCGCTCGATCGCGCTTTGTGTGCGTTATCTGACTTCGGGGTGAAAGGCCATATCTGGGTGGTTTTCGGTTGTGGCGGGGATCGCGATCGTGGCAAACGAGCGGAAATGGGGGCAACGGCAGCAGCGATAGCTGATCGACTCGTCGTCACCAGCGACAATCCTCGATCCGAGTCGCCTGTCGCCATCATCGACGACATTTTGGAAGGCTGTCGTCATGTTGTTCCTATGGTTGAGGTGGATCGTGCGGCGGCGATTGCGCTGGCTGTCTCGCAAGCCGATACCGGCGATGTTGTCTTGATCGCCGGTAAGGGTCATGAGACCTATCAGGAAGTGGGCAGCGTCCGCCAACCCTTTTGTGACAGTGATCATGCGCGCAAGAATCTCGCTATTAGGCGGGCAGCCTGATGACGGCGGTCGAATTGCAGATGCTCGCTGATAGCACGGGTGGGCACCTGATAGGTCAATCGGTAGCCCTTCAAGGGTTGGCGATTGATAGTCGCGCTGTAAAGGGCGGTGAACTATTTGCCGCGATACGCGGCGCCCGGGTCGATGGACATGAATTTGCGGCAAAAGCGATGTCGTCCGGTGCGGCAGCATTGCTGACTGAGCGGCGTCTTGAGGGATTGACCCCGCAACTGGTGGTTTCAGATGTCACGAGTGCGTCTGGCACCTTTGCGCGGCTCAAGCGTAGGTCATTTGCCGGGCCCGTTATTGCGATCACCGGCAGCGCAGGCAAAACCACGACCAAAAACCTAGTGTCGGCGGCGGTATCGGTGGCCGGATCTGTTCACGCCACTCTGGGGAATCAGAATAACGAGCTGGGTGTGCCGCTGACATTGGCAGGGCTTAACCGGCAACACCAATTCGCGGTGATTGAAATGGGCGCCGGGCAACCGGGCGACATTGCATATCTGTGTGATGTGGCAGAACCGGATATTGCTGTCTGTCTTAATGCCTCCGCGGCTCACCTTGCGCATTTCGATAGCGTCGACGCCATAGCGCGCACCAAGGGAGAAATTTTTCAAGGCCTGAAAGGAGAGGGCCTCGCCGTAATCAATGCTGATCAGCCGTGGCTCAGTCAGTGGATTCAACAAGCGGGTGGCGCCAGACACGTGACTTTTGGGTTCTCTGCGCAGGCAGATTATCGAGCCGTTCATGTGAAGAATCACGGCCTCGCCGGAACGCAATTTCAGCTGCATGTTAAGGGAGTGCGAGTGCCTGTGAGGCTGGTCTTACCGGGAGAACAGCATGTGTCGAATGCACTGGTGGCACTGGCTGTCGCTATCGAACTGGGCGTATCTCCCGAGCAGGCTGCAGATGCACTGCTGGGGGTGCAGGTAGGAGCGGGTCGTGGAGAGGTTCGAACGGGATGCTGGGGCGGCCGGGTCATTGATGACACATACAACGCTAATCCCGCCGCGGTGAAAGCGGCCATTGATGTGTTGGCCATGGAGCCTGGGCATCGCGTGTTGATTTTGGGTGCCATGCTCGAGTTAGGCAGTACCAGTGAGGCCCTCCACGAGGACGTGGGTGTCTATGCAAGGTCGGCCGGCATCGATCAATTGATTGCAGTAGGGGACGGCGCTAAGGGTGCTGCACGTGGTTTTGGTGGTGGGGCGATGTTTTTTTCAGACCAACTGACTCTCAAAGCCGAGTTTCCAGTGTTGCCCCCGGACCATGTGATCTGGGTGAAGGCCTCGCGTGGTGCGGCGCTTGAGCAGACAGTCGGCTGGTTGGCGCCTATGGGGGGGGTGAATCATGCTGATGTGGCTGAGTGAGCAACTGCTATTTATCGACCCGGGATTCTCGGTTTTCCAATATCTGACCTTGCGCGGTATTTTGGCAGCCTGCACAGCGCTTGCTATTTCCATGCTCATTGGCCCGGTGATGATCGCGCGACTCAATCAGTTGCAGATTGGTCAAACCATCCGAGAGGACGGTCCGCAATCTCACCTCCAAAAAGCCGGCACGCCAACTATGGGTGGTGCTTTGATACTGGTCACCGTGATGGGGTCGACCCTGTTATGGGCGGATCTTAGCAGTCGTTATATTTGGGTTGCAGTCGTCACGACAACTGCCTTTGGTTTGATCGGGTGGGTCGATGACTATCGTAAAGTGGTGCGCAGGGACACACGCGGGCTTCCCGCTCGCTGGAAGTATCTGTGGCAATCGCTCTGTGCTTTTGGCATCACGCTCTACCTCTTTGACACCGCCCTCATTCCAGAAGAGACCACCTTGTACGTTCCATTTTTCAAAGATGTCGCTTTGACGATGGGTTGGTTGTTTGTGCCATTCAGTTACCTAGTTGTTGTCGGTGCGAGTAACGCGGTGAATCTGACAGATGGTCTCGACGGATTAGCCATTATGCCCACCGTTATGGTGGCTAGTGGATTGGGTGTGATCGCCTATCTCTGTGGGCATGTCGAGTTCGCTGAATACCTGAACATCGCTTATTTGCCCGGTACCGGGGAATTGATGGTCTTCTGCGGCGCCATTGCAGGTGCTGGCCTGGGTTTCCTGTGGTTCAACACCTACCCCGCAATGATATTTATGGGCGACGTCGGGGCGCTGGCTCTCGGTGCGGCGCTAGGTGTAGTAGCCGTTATGACGAGACATGAAATTGTCCTGTTCATTATGGGAGGCATTTTCGTATTGGAAACGGTCTCGGTGATGATTCAGGTGGCGTCGTTCAAATTGACTGGTAGGCGGGTTTTCCGGATGGCCCCTATTCATCATCATTTTGAGCTAAAGGGATGGCCTGAGCCAAGAGTCATCGTTCGTTTCTGGATTATCACAGTAATGCTGGTGCTTTTCGGGCTGGCGACACTGAAGTTGCGGTGAGGCCATGTCGATCTCTTCCTCAACCATCGCCAGTACGGAGAATCGTATGATTCTCGGGCTGGGTATCACGGGTCGCAGTGTTGCCCGATGGTGGAGTCAGCGAGGGATTGCCTTTCACGCAATGGATACCCGCGAGGCACTGGCCGCTGAGACAGCTACGTGGTCCGAGATAGACGCTGCCTCATTGGCATTTGGAGAGCCAGCCGAGGATGCAGCCGACGGTGTTACTGAGCTGATCGTCAGCCCTGGTATTTCACTTGAGCACCCAATGGTGGCGCGCGCGAAGGACCGTGGCTGCCGCGTTCGCGGTGATATTGATTTGTTTATGGAGGTGGTCGATGTACCAGTGATCGGTATTACCGGTTCCAATGGTAAATCGACCGTTACCGCCTTGCTGAGTTCAATGATCTCGGAATGCGGCGCTAGCGTCTCGATAGGAGGGAATTTTGGCAGGCCTGCCCTCGACCTGCTCTCTGACGAATCCGACTGTTATGTGTTGGAGCTGTCCAGTTTTCAATTAGAGCGGGCCGAGCCGCTGGGGTTGTCGGTTGCAACGGTCCTGAATATATCGGCTGATCATTTGGATCGATACCACACTATCGCTGCGTACCATCAATCGAAGCATCGAATCTTTCATGGTGTGAAACATGTCGTGGCCAACCGCGATGACCCGCTTACGGTACCTCTGCTACCGGAGGAAGTGCCAGTGAAATGGTGGCGTCGGGGTGAGCCTGATTTGGGTGAGTACGGCTTGCGAGAGAGGGAGGGTGTGTTGTGGATCTGTCGTGGTTTTCAACCGCTACTCTCAACGGCACAGCTGCCTCTGGCAGGGAGGCACAATTACCACAATGTGCTGGCGGCCTTGGCTCTGGGCGTTGCCATGGGTTTTTCAGAGGAGCAACTGCTTGCCGGCGCGGTTCGCTACCGGGGTTTGCCTCATCGCTGCGAGCGTGTTGCGGCAGTGGGGGACATCACCTTTTTTGATGACAGTAAGGGCACCAACGTGGGCGCGACCTTGGCCGCGCTCGAGGGGCTGGGCGGGGCTAACAACCTCTGGCTGATTTTGGGTGGTCAGGGGAAGGATCAGGACTTTTCGCTTCTCCGCTCTGCTGTAGCGAAGTATTGCGCCGGCATCGTCGTTATCGGGGAGGCTGCGGGAGAGATAGCTGGCGTATTGGCTGATGTGATCACAGTGCACCAAGCTGCGTCGCTTGAGTCGGCGGTAGGTCTTGCCTCAGACCTGGCTGAACCGGGCCAGACGGTATTATTGTCTCCGGCATGCGCAAGCCTCGATATGTTCAGGGATTACGTTGAACGGGGCGAGCGATTTCAGTCTGCGGTGCTGGCGCTCGGAGCCGCCGCATGAATCAATCCGAGATGCTGGCGTCATATCGAGGAGATCCCATGTTGATGGGAATCGGTGCCTCGCTGCTCTGTATCGGTCTCGTGGCAATCGCCTCGGCGTCTATTGAGTATGGTGACTTTCACTTTGGCAACCCTTGGCACCACACCACGCGACATGCGCTATACCTTGCGCTGGGAGTCGCCGCTGGTGCCATCACCTACATGACCCCCACTCAGACTCTAAAACAGTTTTCACCTTGGCTACTCTTCCTCGCATTTGCTCTCCTGATACTGGTTTTGATGCCGGGTATCGGCCGAGAGGTGAATGGAGCGCAGCGATGGTTACCGTTGGGTCCGTTAACTTTTCAGCCGTCTGAATTCGCGAAATTTGCCTTGCTGCTGTATGTGGCGGGTTATTTGGTGCGACAGGAAGCGTCAGTCCGTCACCAATGGCAAGGGTTGGCCAAATTGGTGGGTATCCTGGCGATCGTCGCTGTATTACTGCTGGCAGAGCCCGATTTTGGTGCAACTGTTATTGCGGTGGGTATGGTGGTGGGGATGATGTTTGTTGCCGGCGCCAAGCTGCAATACATCGGCGCAATGTTGATCGCTGTGGGCATGGCTTTGGTAGCGCTTGTGATCAGTGCACCCTATCGCTTGCAGAGACTGACCGCCTACCAAAACCCTTGGGACGATCCGTTTGGGTCCGGTTTCCAATTGGTACAGTCTCTGATTGCTTTTGGTCGCGGCGAGTGGTTTGGCGTGGGCCTAGGAAACAGCGTTCAAAAGCTCTTTTACCTGCCCGAGGCCCACACTGATTTCGTGTTTTCCATCTGGGCCGAAGAAACTGGTCTTGTCGGTGCTTTTGCGCTGATCATGCTTTTTGTATCTCTGGTTGCGCGCATCCTTAGGACTGCCTGGCGTGTTGCTGCGCTTGATCACCATTACGAAGCTTACGTTTGCTTTGGTGCTGCGCTCATGTTTGCGGGTCAGGTATTTATCAATATGGGAGCGAGCTCGGGCCTATTGCCGACAAAGGGTCTAACGCTACCGTTTGTGAGTTATGGCGGTTCAAGTCTCATCATGAATTGTGCCCTGCTCGGCATTATTCTGAGAATTTCGGGCCAACATCTTTTTGATAAGCCGCCACTGTCTACCCGAAAAAGGCGGCAGCGCGCATGACGAGCCCGACTACGCAATCGTTAACGGGTCGTGCCCTGATTGCAGCGGGAGGGACCGGTGGTCATGTCTATCCGGCCCTGGCCGTGGCGGACGTACTAAGCGATCGCGGTTGGTCTGTAGATTGGATTGGCACGGAGCGGGGTATTGAGCAGCGATTGGTACCCGCTGCCGGCTTGCCTTTACACCGTCTATCAGTCTCAGGCTTGCGTGGGAAAACAGTTTTAGCTCGGGTCAAGGGTGTTTTGTTGCTGGGCCTCGCGGTTTTGCAGTCACTCCGCTTGATACGTCGCACTCGACCCGATGTCATGTTGGGTATGGGCGGCTATGCGGCGGGTCCAGCAGGCCTTGCCGCCTGGGTGAGTCGTTGCCCACTTGTGATCCATGAGCAAAATGCGATTGCTGGAACAACCAATCGTTGGCTGGCGCCACTCGCAGTGCAAGTGCTTCGCGGCCTGCCGGGAAGCTTCGGAGCGCGTCAGGATACGCCAGTAGTGGGGAACCCAGTGCGCGCACAATTGCACCCTGCTGATCGCAGTGAGCTGGATCACCTGGCTGAATTCAATGAGGTCCGACCCCTGAAAGTGCTCGTGTTAGGAGGCAGCCTCGGGGCCGCTCCGCTGAACGCTTTACTGCCATCGACCTGCGATCTGTTGTGCGAACTTGGTTTGGCGGGGCACGTCTCGATTTGGCAGCAGTGCGGCGATCGCAACCGCGCAGAGGCCGACCAATGCTGGCAGCACAGTCGCTTCAGCGGGCAGAGAGTGGATAACTATATTGACGATGTGGCAGAGGCTTATCGATGGGCCGATGTGGTCATAGCAAGAGCGGGTGCGCTCACGATTTCTGAGCTAGCTGCCACCGCGTCTCCCTCTGCGCTGATTCCACTGCCCCACGCCATTGACGACCACCAGACGGCCAATGCCAAGGTGCTGTCGGAAGCAAATGCCGCCGTGCTGATGCCCCAGAGCGAGGCGACTCCTGAGCGACTCGCGACTCAACTGGTTAGCTGGATCAATAACCCTCGAGCGTTGGCAGAAATGGGCCGTGCAGCGGGTGCAATTGCTGCCCCGGAAGCGGCACAAAGTGTCGCAGACATAATGCAGGAGGTCGCCCGTGCTCGCGGCTGACCATCAATCCCTCGAGCGCGGAATGGGTGCAACCCGACATATTTTCATGGTGGGTATTGGCGGCGCAGGCATGAGCGGTATCGCCGAGGTTCTGATCGGCTTGGGTTATATCGTATCGGGCTCGGATGAGTCCGAGAGCAAAACGCTGGATCGATTGAGAGCTTTGGGGGTCCAAGTCCATCTGGGCCACAAATCTGAGTACGTAAGTGACGTCGATGTTTTGGTGGTATCGGCCGCGGTTCCCCCCACTAACCCAGAATGTCTCGCTGCACGGGCACAGCGTGTTCCAGTAGTACCGCGCGCTGAAATGTTGGCGGAACTCATGCGATATCGATTTGGTATTGCCGTGGCCGGAACCCATGGCAAAACCACAACTACCAGTCTCATTGCCGCGATCTTGGGGGAGGCGGGAGAGGACCCCACCTTTGTGATAGGCGGATTGCTGAACCAAGCTGGTGCAAACGCAGCGTTAGGGGAGGGCCAGTATTTGGTTGTCGAGGCCGATGAGAGCGACGCCTCGTTCCTGCATCTGCAACCCATGATGTCGCTGGTGACCAATATTGAAGCCGATCACATGGAACACTATGAGGGCGATGTGACTCGGTATGTGCAGGCGTTTAACGGTTTTCTGCAGAACCTACCCTTTTATGGTTCTGCTGTGATGTGCATTGACGACCGCGGTGTGCGGGACTTACTCCCGGAGCTCACCCGCAAGGTGGTGACTTACGGTCATCACAGTGACGCCGACTATCGGCTCGAAAATTATCGAGCCGAGGGTTTGAAGAGTCATTTCGATCTGGTTTGTCAGCGTACTGAAAAGACGCTCCCTCTGACGGTACGAATGCCGGGGTTTCACAATGCGCAAAATGCCGCGGGCGCTGCAGCTCTCTGCCTGGAGCTCGGCGTCAACGAGTCCGCTATCAAGGAAGGCTTGGCAGAATTTGCTGGTGTCGGCCGTCGCTTCTCAGATCTTGGTGATGTGCGCTGGGCGGGGGGGTGCGCGCGTTTGATAGATGATTACGGTCATCATCCGACCGAGGTCGCGGTGACGCTGAAGGCAACCCGCGAGGCTTTTCCGGATCGGCGGGTGGTCATGGTGTACCAACCTCATCGTTTCAGCAGAACCCGCGATCATTTCGATGATTTTGTCGCAGTGTTGGGTGAGAGCGAAACGCTGTTGCTCCTCGAGGTCTATGCCGCTGGCGAGGCGGCCATTGCTGGCGCTAGCGCTGAGGCGCTGGCCCAGGCAATACGGGTCCGGCGCGGCGTTGAGCCCGTAGTGGTGTCGGATCAGCGGGAGTTGGCAGCCATCTTGATTGATGTACTGGAAGATCGGGACATCCTTTTAATGCAGGGAGCCGGTGACATTGGTCGCTTGTCTGCGACGTTGTCTGATTGTGGTTCTCTCGAGGTGTTGCTCTGATGGCGTCAATTTTCAGCGGCAAAAAACTCGCGGTTACCTTGGGTGGTAATGCCGCAGAACGATCAATTTCTCTCGAGAGTGGGGGGAATGTGGCCCAGATTTTGGAGCAATCGGGAGCGAGTGTCCTTCGGGTTGATCCCTCTGAGACCGGTTGGCTGGAGCAACTGGCAGAGGCATCTTTTGTCTTCAATTTGTTGCACGGGCCGGGTGGAGAGGATGGAACCATACAGGGGCTGTTCGAATGGATGAATTTGCCATATAGCGGCTCAGGAGTGTTGGGCTCAGCCCTGACAATGGACAAGATTCGAACCAAATTGCTGTGGCAGGGCACGGGTCTACCTACACCTCGTTTTGTATCACTCTCCGCCGAAACAGACTGGTCGTCAGTCATCACAGATCTGGGCGCGGCTTTTGTGAAGCCGGCCTTGGAGGGTTCTTCTCTCGGCATGACCAAGGTGTCTGACGGCGAGACATTAAAGTTGGCGTATCAAAGCGCAGTTGCCTACGGCAGCGGTGTACTGGCCGAGCAGTTTATCGCTGGTGAGGAGTATACGGTCGCCATTTTGGGCGACAGGGCACTACCGAGTATCCGCATCGAGGTGCCCGGGGATTTCTATGATTTTGATGCCAAATATCTCTCAGAGAAAACCGTGTTCACCTGCCCCTCTGGTCTGTCGCAAGCAGAAGAAAAAGAACTGGCTGATTTGGCACTGGAAGCCTTTCGGTTGTCAGGGTGTCAGGTTTGGGGCCGCGTTGATTTGATCAGAGAACACTCGGGGCGCTGGCAATTACTGGAGGTCAATACGGTTCCCGGTATGACCTCTCACAGTCTGGTCCCGATGGCGGCGCGCGCAGCGGGCCTGTCATCACTGGAGATGTTGATAGAAATATTTCGAGCGAGTGAGGAGGTGCGACGTGGCCAGCGCTAATCGAACTCACTCAAAAAACACGCGGCGTCGGCCGGCGGTGGGCGCCACATCGCCCTCAGCGACGACTACTTCGTTACTTCGAAAATGGGTGAATCGCGCCGTGCTGAGTGTTGGAGCCGGATTAGTGACCGCAGGGCTCTACACAGGCGGCACTGCGCTTTGGTCCCAGCAAGTAGAGACGCTCAGTGTGATGGGGGAAGTCCGGCATATCGACATTAATGCGATCGAGACGCGTTTGGCACCCCGTCTATCTGCAGGATTTCTCGCCACTGATCTGAGCGATCTGCGGAGTGAGCTGGAATCTCTTCCCTGGGTTTACAAGGTGAATACTCGCAAGCGGTGGCCATCAAAAATTGAAGTGAATTTGGTAGAGCAACGTCCACTTGCTCGATGGGGCGAGGCCGGATATCTGAATCATGAAGGGCAGTTCTTCGCGGCGAAACATTATCCGCTCTATGAGGCGCTCCCCAAGCTAGAGGGTCCCGATGGATCCAAGGCCTCGCTTATGCGCCGCTATCAGACTCTGGCATCAATGCTAGAACCGGAGCATCTCGTTATTCGCTCGTTGTCGCTGGACGAATTGGGTCAGGTATCAGTGCTGCTTGATAACGGCTTGGTGCTACAGCTTGGGTCGGTAGAAATGTTGCAGCGCATTACGCGATTCAGACAGTTGTGGCGTCAGGAGCTTATGGCTCAGACGGTGACGAAAGTGGATCTTCGATATGAGCATGGTGCGGCGGTGACCTTTGGCACTTCGCGCCTTGCCATGCAGGTATCACGAATTGGGGGAGAGGGCTGATGGCCAACAACGAGAGTAAACAAATGATCGTCGGGCTCGATATCGGCACCTCCAAGGTTGTGGCGGTGGTCGGCGAGATCAACTCCGAGGGGGGTATTGAGGTCGTAGGTATTGGGTCGCACCCCTCTCGCGGCATGAAAAAGGGCGTAGTGGTCAATATTGAATCCACCGTGAACGCAATTCAACGGGCCGTCGAAGAAGCAGAGCTGATGGCGGGATGCCAGATTCATTCAGTTTATGTCGGCATTGCCGGGAGCCACATTCGTTCTGTCAACTCCCATGGCATTGTCGCGATACGTGATCAAGAGGTGTTTCAGCAGGATGTGGATCGGGTTATTGATGCGGCTCAAGCGGTGGCGATTCCCGCTGACCAAAAAATCCTGCATGTGCTCCCACAGGAATATGTGATTGACAACCAATCGGGGATCCGCGAACCGCTCGGAATGTCGGGTGTGCGTCTGGAGGCAAAAGTACATTTGGTCACGTGTGCGGTTAATGCAGCCCAGAATGTTGAAAAATGTGTCGAACGCTGCGGGTTATCAGTGGATGGCGTCATTCTGGAGCAACTGGCCTCAAGTTATTCGGTGATTACCGAGGATGAGCGCGATCTGGGCGTGTGTTTAGTTGATATTGGCGGCGGCACGTCTGACATAGCGATTTTCACTGATGGCTCCATTCGGCATACCGGCGTCATACCCATTGCGGGTGATCAGGTTACCAATGACATTGCGATGGCGCTGCGGACCCCGACCCAGCATGCCGAAGAGATCAAAATCCGCTACGCCTGTGCGCTGACTCAACTCGCAGGGCCCGAGGAGACGATCAAAGTCCCCAGTGTTGGTGACCGTCCGCCGAGAGATCTCTCCCGACAGTCTCTTGCGGAGGTTGTTGAGCCACGATACGACGAGCTCTTCACGCTGATTCAGGCTGAACTTCGGCGCTCTGGTTATGAAGAATTGATCCCGGCCGGTGTGGTGCTGACCGGTGGCACCTCCAAAATGGAGGGCGCCGTGGAACTTGCCGAGGAGATTTTCCATATGCCCGTGCGGGTGGGGTCGCCACAGTATGCCCGGGGTCTTCACGACATTATCCGCAACCCTATCTATGCCACCGCGGTTGGACTTTTGCTCTACGGCGCGGAAGAAGTGAGAGAAGGCAGTAAGCAAGGGCGGGATGCCAAGGGTGATGGTGTGACCTTTGTTGGCCGCGTCAAAGAGTGGTTGGCGCGACATTTTTGATGAGTTTTATAGCGAGCTCTGTTGTGTAGAGCTTTTTTAAAAAGGGGAGAAAGTCATGTTTGAACTCGTAGACAGTGCACCACAAAGTGCCGTCATTAAAGTGATCGGTGTGGGCGGAGGTGGCGGGAACGCCGTTCGTCACATGATTGATCACAATGTCGACGGAGTCGATTTTATTTGCGCGAACACCGATGCTCAGGCTTTATTGGATATCAATTCGCGAACGGTACTCCAGCTGGGAGTGGGCATTACCAAGGGCCTTGGAGCGGGTGCCAACCCAGAAGTGGGTCGCGCTGCAGCATTGGAGGACAGGGATCGTATTGCCGACGCCTTGCATGGTGCTGATATGATTTTTGTCACCGCGGGTATGGGAGGTGGCACCGGCACTGGTGCGGCACCGATTGTCGCGGAAGTGGCACGTGAACTGGGGATTTTAACGGTGGCCGTTGTCACTCGCCCTTTCAGCTTTGAGGGTAAAAAGCGCCTCAGAACGGCTGATGAGGGCCTGAGAGAAATTGCTCAGCACTGCGATTCTTTGATCACCATTCCCAACGAGAAGCTCCTCGAGGTATTGGGATCTCAGACTTCGTTGCTGGATGCTTTCAAAGAAGCCAACGACGTGTTGTTGGGAGCAGTGCAAGGTATCGCCGATCTGATCATCAGGCCTGGCTTGGTTAACGTCGATTTTGCCGATGTGCGCACGGTCATGTCCGAGATGGGCTCGGCCATGATGGGCACTGGCACCGCATCTGGCGAGAATCGCGCTATCGAAGCGGCTGAGCGGGCCATCAACAGCCCTTTGCTTGACGATATCGATCTTAGTGGTGCACGAGGCATTCTTGTCAACATTACTGCAGGATTGGATTTGTCGTTGGGCGAGTTTTCCGAGGTTGGTTCAACCATAGAAGATATCGCCTCCGAGGACGCCACGGTCGTCGTAGGCACAGTGATTGACCCCGAAATGACCGACACATTAAAGGTCACAGTGGTCGCCACTGGGCTTCGCAATCTGGAGCTTCGCCCCACGCTTGCTACCGTAGAGACCGCAACGCCCAAGCGACCAGTGGCTACTGCGGCGGACTACAAAGATTACGATCTACCACCTGGGCGACGAGCGGTTTCCGCACCGGTCGATGGACAGACTGCTATCAAGATTGATGATTCTCTGGATGAGCAGCTGTTTGATGTCCCTGCTTTTCTTCGCCGGCAGGCAGATTAAAGCGCTGTAAAGCCCTGATTGATGTGAATAATCAAAATGGGAAAACTGGAGTGCATTAGCGGATCCTAGTAATGTTCTGTCCTCATAAACAGAGGGCAAGGGCATGCTAGGGCAGCGCACCCTGCGAGAGCCGATTCAATCGGCTGGCGTGGGGCTACACTCCGGTCAGAAGGTGCAGATGACGCTACATCCTGCACCGGTGAACACGGGTATTGTGTTTCGCCGCACTGATCTCAGTCCGGTCCGGGAAATCCCCGCCCGGGCCGACTGGGTTGAACAAACTGATCTCTCTACGGGTCTGGGCTCTGATGAAGCGCGGGTCACTACGGTAGAACACCTGCTCTCGGCACTGTGTGGACTGGGTATCGATAATGCCTATGTGGACCTCGATGGCGCTGAGGTGCCTATCATGGATGGATCTGCAGGCCCCTTCGTCTATTTGCTGCAAACCGCTGGCATCTGCGAGCAGGAAAGCCCCAAGCGATTTATCAGAATTCTGGAGCCGGTGTCTGTAACGCAGGACGACAAGACCGCGTCTCTCCGACCCTACGACGGATTTAAAGTGACGTTTGATATCGATTTTGACCATCCCGTATTTCGCGAGCAGAGTGGCCGCACGACGATGGAAATCACCAGCGAGGCTTTTGTGCGGGAAATCAGTCGGGCCCGGACGTTTGGTTTCGTTCACGAATTTGAATATATGCGTTCCCGCGGTTTAGCGCGGGGCGGTAGCGTCGATAATGCAATAGTGATAGATGATTACCGGATATTGAACGAGGAAGGGCTTCGGTATGACGATGAATTTGTGAAGCATAAAATACTGGACGCGCTGGGCGACTTGTACCTTGCCGGGCACCAGATATTGGGTGAGTACGAGGGAATTAAATCTGGTCATTCGCTGAACAATCAGCTGGTCAGGGCGTTATTGAGCCGCCAGGACAGTTGGGAGTGGGCGACCTTTGAAGATGAGCGGGAGGCGCCCATGGAGTGGGCACTACCGGGTGATCTTCAATGGGCGTGATGGAATGACCTGAAATCCCATTAACAGGGTAAAATAAACACCATGAGACAGATTGAAAGCGCCTAAACTGCTGTGAAACTGATCCTTCTTAACCGCCATGCGGCATCGCGTACCCTCGAGTTGGGTAGATGGACCTGGGCGGTCCTATCGGTCTGCTTCATCGGCGTGCCCATCGGGCTCATCACACTGAGTTATCAGCTTGGTTTTGGTGACGGTATTTCCTCCCAGCAGGCATCCCGCATTTCGGAAAGTGAACAGCAGGCAGTAGAGCGAGCGGAAGCGCTGGCACAAATGGGCGTAGAAGCGCAGTCTAGATTAACGGCGATGACCCGTCGTTTAGCCAGTATCCAGGCGCAAGTCACGCGTATTGATGCGCTTGGCACCCATTTGACGGAGTTGGCAGGTCTAGACTCCGGGGAATTTGATTTTTCGGGCCCTCCCGCCGTGGGCGGGCCAATGGCGCAGCCAGCGTTGACCATTCCCATGAATGTGGCGGAAATTGATTCCCAATTTAGTGCGTTAGATGCCATTTTTTCCCAGCGTGAAGTGCAATTTGATCTATTGGCCGGATTGTTGTCGGCGGAGCAGCTCCAAGCGGCGGCTACTCCCGCAGGTAGACCCATTAGACGGGGTTGGCAGTCTTCACCCTACGGAAATCGTATCGACCCCATTACGGGAAAACGTGCTTGGCATGATGGCGCCGACTTCGCCGGTCGTGAGGGGTCCGATATCCTCGCGGTGGCCAGCGGCGTGGTGAGTTGGAGCGGATACCAAAACGGTTACGGTAACTTGATTGAGGTATCTCATGGAGATGGCCTCAGCACACGCTACGGACATAACGCCGAGAACCTGGTGGAGGTGGGTGATCTAGTGCGTCGAGGCGACGTGATTGCTCTGATGGGCAATACGGGTCGCTCAACGGGCCCCCATGTTCATTTTGAAGTCTTCAAAAATGGCCGCACGGTCGACCCCGCTACTTACGTCAAGCGCACCTATCGCTGATTCTTATGTTCCCCGGCGCTCTTGCGTCCCACCCCAGACAATCTAATAACCTCGTGACCGGCCAGTGAGACCTTCATGTTGATCTCTACAGTGAAAAAAATTTTTGGCACCCGCAATGATCGGGAGCTAAAACGCATGGGCAAAGTTGTTTCCCGAATCACCGCAATGGAAGAAGACCTGCAGGCTCTCGATGATGCTGCGTTGCAATCCAAAACTGCAGAATTTCGAATGCGGCTTGGGGAGGGCGAGACCCTAGAACAGTTGTTACCTGAAGCTTTTGCGGTGGTGCGAGAGGCGGGAGTGCGCGCGTTGGGAATGCGCCATTTCGATGTGCAGTTGATTGGCGGTATGACTCTGCATGACGGCAAGATTGCGGAGATGCGCACGGGTGAAGGTAAAACTCTGGTCGCCACCTTGCCGGCTTATCTCAATGCTTTGCCTGACCACAGCGTGCACCTGATCACGGTGAATGACTATCTTGCCAAACGAGATGCGGCCTGGATGGGACCCCTGTATGAATTTTTGGGCCTCACAGTTGGGGTGGCGACCTCTGGACAGTCGGCCGAGGAAAAAAAAGCGGCCTACAATTGTGATGTGATTTATGGCACGAACAATGAATTTGGTTTTGATTACCTGCGAGACAACATGGCATTTAGCCAATCAGACAAAGCGCAGGGAAAATTGGCTTTTGCCATTGTGGATGAAGTGGACTCGATTCTGATCGATGAAGCTCGAACGCCACTGATTATCTCTGGTGCAGTGGAGGACAGTTCCGAACTCTACAAAACCATTAATCGACTGGTGCCGCGACTCACTCCTGAATTGGAAGAACAGGAGGGAGATTACACCGTTGATGAGAAGCAGCGGAGCATAGAACTTACTGAAGCCGGGCACGAGAAGGTTGAACAAATGCTGATAGAGGCGGGGCTCTTGCAAGCTGAAGACTCACTCTATGCCGCGACCAACTTGGGCCTTCTGCATCATGTTCACTCTGGCTTGCGGGCCCATGTAATGTTCCAGCGAGATGTGGAATACATTGTTCAGGACGGACAGGTGGTGCTGATTGATGAGCACACGGGGCGCACCATGCCCGGTAGGCGTTTGTCAGAGGGCCTCCACCAGGCTATCGAAGCCAAAGAAGGGGTGCGTATCCAGAGCGAGAGCCAGACTTTGGCCTCGACGACTTTCCAAAACTTCTTTCGCCTATACGACAAGTTGGCCGGCATGACGGGTACGGCGGACACCGAGGCGTTTGAGTTTCGTCAGATATATGGTCTGGATTGTGTTGTGATTCCGACCAACGTGCCGATGCTACGTGATGATCTGAATGACCTCGTTTATCTCACGCGTGAAGAAAAGTTCGAAGCCATCATAGAGGATGTGCAGGCATGCATTGACAGTGGCTCACCCGTTTTGGTCGGTACTGCCTCTGTCGAAACCTCTGAAGAATTGTCGCAAGCGTTTCAGCAAAAGCAGATTGCGCACAAAGTGCTGAACGCCAAGTATCACGAGCAGGAAGCCGAGATCATCGCGCAAGCGGGCCGACCCGGGGTGGTGACCATCGCCACCAATATGGCGGGCCGCGGCACAGATATCGTTCTGGGTGGCAATTTGGAGGCCGAGCTTGCTGCCGCCGGACAAGGTCTGGATGAGGCAAAACGGGCGGAGATAACGGCTGAGTGGCAGACGCGACATGATGCAGTCATCGACGCGGGTGGTCTCCACATTCTTGGGACAGAACGACACGAATCGCGTCGCATCGACAATCAGTTACGGGGTCGCTCAGGACGTCAGGGTGATCCTGGCGTTTCTCGTTTTTATCTGTCCTTGGAAGACAATCTGATGCGCATTTTTGCCTCGGACAGGGTGAAAAGTTTTATGCAAGCTATGGGCATGGAGCGGGGTGAGGCCATCGAGCACCGCATGGTGAGCAATGCCATTGAAAAAGCGCAGCGCAAAGTTGAGGGTCGCAATTTCGATATTCGCAAGCAATTGCTTGAGTACGACGACGTCGCCAATGACCAGAGACAGATTATTTATCGTCAGCGCGATGAGCTGTTGTCTGAAGACAGCATTGGGGAGACGATTACGGCGATTCGTGCCGATGTGGTCAACGATGCCGTCGATGGGTTTATTCCTCCCATGAGCGTTGAGGAACAATGGGATATTCCGGGCCTCGAGAACCAGTTGGAGTCTGAATTTGGCCTGACATTGCCCGTTGCCCAGTGGCTGGAAGAAGACACTGGCCTGCATGAGGAAACGTTGCGGGAGCGCATTGTCGCGGCAGTACAAGCAGCCTATGACGAAAAATCGTCGGGCGTAGGTTCCGGTATGCGGCAGCTTGAAAAACAAATCATGCTGCAAGTACTCGATACGCTGTGGAAAGAGCATTTACAGGTCATGGATCAATTACGTCAGGGAATCCATTTGCGGGCCTACGCCAATAAGAACCCTAAGCAAGAATATAAGCGTGAGTCTTTTGCGCTATTTGAGGCGCTTTTGCAGCGTCTCAAATCCGAGGTGATTCGATTTTTGAGTCATGTTCAGGTTCAGCGCTCCGATGAAGCTGCTGCGATTGAGCAACAAAGAAGAGAGGCTGCCGCTAAACAGAAAATGGCATTTGAACATGCTGAGGCTGGGTCCGCTGTTCCTGCAGATCAGGGAGACACGCCGGATGCGGCGATCGCACAGCAGCCGATAACACGCACACAGCCTAAGGTGGGCCGCAATGATCCTTGTCCTTGCGGCAGCGGAAAGAAATACAAGCAGTGTCACGGTGCATTAAATTGATGACTGCTGGTGACCCAATGCAGAACTAGGGAGATTGTCATGAGCTATGCGGTGCCGGGTGTGCGTTTGGGGGTCGCTCAGGCGGGTATCAAAAAGGCAGGAAAAGACGACCTCTTGCTCATCGGCCTCTCAGAAAACACGCAGACTGCCGCGGTTTTTACCCAAAATGCCTTTTGTGCAGCGCCGGTCAGGTTGGCGAGGAATCATCTGGCGCTGAGTCTGGGCCGACCCCAATATTTACTTATCAATACGGGAAATGCGAATGCCGGCACCGGGGAAGAGGGCCTCGCTGGGGCTATGTCTTGCTGCGCTGCGCTGGGTGCTTTAGCGGAAACCCCAGATACGGCCGTGTTGCCCTTTTCAACGGGTGTTATTGGTGAGCCGCTACCTGTTGATCGCATCGAAAAAGCGATTCCCTTGGCCTTTGATGCGCTACAGGCTGATCACTGGGAGCGTGCCGCCGACGCCATTCTTACTACCGATACCCGACCCAAGTTGCGGACCTTGACGCTAAAGATCGATGGTCAGCTATGTGTGATTACCGGTATTGCAAAGGGTGCAGGGATGATCTGTCCCAATCTTGCAACGATGCTGGCATTTATCGCAACCGACGCGGCAATAGCATCACCCCTTTTGGATACATTGCTGCGCAATGCTGTGAACAAAAGCTTCAATCGCATTACTGTCGACGGAGATACGTCGACCAATGATGCCGTCACGTTGTCGGCAACCGGCGAGAGTGGTGTTGCCATTGAAGAGGGGTCTCAGCGGGCCACGGACTTCTCGGAAGCGCTAGAAGCCTTGATGATTGGGTTGGCGCAAGACATTGTGCGCGACGGTGAGGGCGCCACAAAGTTTGTGGAAATTCGGGTTGCGGGAGGAGAATCAGAAGCAGCTTGTGATCAGGTGGCACGGACTATTGCCCACTCACCCTTGGTCAAAACTGCGTTGTTCGCCGCAGATCCCAACTGGGGCCGCATCTTAGCCGCGATTGGGCGAGCCGGCCTTGAAGGATTGGATACCAAGATGGTGTCCATTGAGATCAATGGAGTATTGATTGCTGAGCAGGGTGCACGCGCCGCAAGCTACACAGAATCGCTGGGCCAGAGCGCGATGGACGAGGATGAGCTGCGATTGCGCGTAACGCTTCAGCGTGGCGCTGCCCAGTCGTTGCTGTGGACCACTGATCTGTCCTATGACTACGTTAAAATTAACGCGGAGTATCGAACCTGATGACCACAGTTGTCTCGGTGGCAGTGGGCATTCTTCAGGACACTCAAGGCCGGGTGCTTGTTAGCCGCAGGGCAGCGGCGGCTCATCAGGGTGGCTTATGGGAATTCCCCGGTGGAAAAGTGGAGCCGAGTGAAACCACTGAGGCGGCTTTGGCACGGGAGTTCAAAGAGGAGCTGGGCGTCGAGGTGTTGGCGAGTGAAGATTTGATGGTGGTTGAACACGATTACGGTGACAAGCAAGTTTGCCTTAAAGTGCGTCGCGTAACGCAATGGCGGGGCGAGGCGAGAGGGCTTGAGGGCCAGCCCTTGGCTTGGCAAAAGCCAGAAGTACTGGTTGATTGGTCATTTCCCGAGGCCAATACTCCGATTCTGATGCGACTGACTCGAGACTAAGTATTGGTCGCCCGCGCCAGCAAAGTCTGGTGGAGAATTGTCGCTTGTTCGTGAAGTTCTGTGAGCGAGGCACTGTTATCAATGACGATGTCGGCACGGCTCTTTCGGGTCTCCCGATCCAGTTGCGCCGCCATAATGCCCTCCACCAACGCTTGGTCGTTGCCATCCCTCTCCATGGTCCGTGCGATCTGAGTGGCCTCGGGTGCATCGACGACGACACTCACATCGATCAACTCGGATTGACCGCTCTCCAGAAGCAATGGGGAACTCAGTACGACGTAGGCAGAATCGGCAGCCGCAAGTTGGCGTATCAGTTCCTCCCGGATACGCGAATGTGTCATCGCCTCCAGCGCCTTGCGCTTGCCTGCATCTTCAAACACCAGTTTGCGAAGTGCCGCACGGTTCAGCTGGCCATCGGGCAGGAGGTACTCATCGCCAAACGCCGCAATGATCTCGGCCAGCGCCGGCTGACCGGGGGCGACCACAACTCGGGCCGCGAGGTCCGCGTCAACTACGGTAATACCCTTTTCAGTCAGCCAGTCGGTCAGAGCTGTTTTACCGCTCCCGATGCCACCGGTAACACCTACTCGCAGCATGTCAGAGGGCGACCATAGACAAGTACTGATTGAGCAGGGAGTCGCCAAAAAACAATGTCAGCAGGCCCGCACCCGCCAGATAAGGACCAAAAGGCATTGGGGTATCCCTGCCTTGTTGCTTTGCTACGAGGATCGCAATACCCAATGCCGCGCCCACAAATGAGGAAAGCAGAATCATGAGTGGCACAGCTTGCCAACCGAACCAGGCACCCAGTGCTGCGAGTAACTTGAAATCGCCATAACCCATGCCCTCTTTACCGGTGGCCAGTTTAAATAGCCAGTAGACACTCCACAGTGATGCATAGCCCAACATCGCCCCGAGCACGGCTGAAGACAGTGGTGTCCATGTGCCGAAAAGATTGACGCCCAGCCCGATCCACAGGAGGGGTAGGGTGATGGCGTCGGGCAGTAGTTGTGTATCTAGATCAATCCCGGTCAGTGCTATCAGCATCCAGATTAGTACCAGCGCACTGGCTGTCTCTTGGCCAAAGCCAAAATGCCAGGCGGCCGCGGCAGACAGCAGGCCCGTTACCAGCTCAACCAGCGGATATCTGACGGAAATAGGGTCACGGCATTGGTCGCAGCGAGCCCGGAGCCATACCCAGCTCAGCACGGGAATATTGTGCCAAGGGCGGATCGGTGAGCCGCAATTCGGACACTGGGAACCAGGGAATGAAAGACTGATTTTCGGCTCATCGGGTGCGGGCTGGTTTATGAGTTCACAGCATTCCCGGCGCCAGGATTGATCCATCATGCGGGGCAATCTCAAAATCACCACATTGAGAAAACTCCCCACAATCAACCCGAGGGCGCCGCAGTAAAGCGTAAAAACCGCGGGGTCAGTGAAAAAGGGCGGTATGGCCAGAAGCTGTTACCTCTGTCAGGTCAGGAACGTGATTCTATCTGTTTACATCACAGATCCGAGCATAAATATGGGCATGTACATCGCGACCATCAAGCCACCGACCAAAACACCCAGAATCGACATGATCATGGGCTCCATCAGAGAGCTCAGGCTGTCTACCGCGTTGTCCACGGCTGCCTCGTAATGATTTGCCACTTTGCCCAGCATATCATCCAGTGAACCCGACTCTTCACCGATTGCCGTCATTTGCAGCAACATCGTGGGGAATAGCCCGGTACTGCGTACAGCGACAGCCAGTGCCGTACCGGTAGTGACGTCTTCCCGAATACGCCTGATCGCCTTGCTGTAGATGGCGTTACCCGCGGCGCCGGCGGTTGAGTCGAGCGCCTCTACCAGAGGCACACCGGCCGCAAAAGTCGTGGAGAGTGTTCGTGAGAAACGCGCAATGACCGCATCATGAACCACGTTGCCAATAATCGGTATTTTGAGAGAGACGCTGTCGAGCCAGTCGGCAAATCGCTTGTTTCGCCGTTTGGCTTGGGATAACGCATAGCTCGCGGAAAATAAGCCCAGCAACATCATAAACCACCAGCTCTGTACCCATTCGGATATGGCTAGCACAAACAGCGTAAAGCCCGGCAAGTCGGCGCCAAAACCTCGGAAAGTTTCGGCGAATTGCGGCACTACTTTGATCAACAAAACACCCGTGACCACAATCGCCACCGCGATGACCGCTATTGGGTAGGTAAGCGCTTTTTTGATTTTTGCCTTGAGCGCTTCGGTTTTCTCCTTGTAGGTAGCAACCCGATCCAGCATGACTTCCAGTGTGCCGGAGTTCTCGCCGGACGCCACGAGAGCGCAAAAGAGATCGTCAAAGTACATGGGGTGTTTGGCGAGGGTGGCTGCGAGTCCTGTCCCCGATGCCACGTCGGTGCGAATGGTCGTAATGAGCTCGCGCATTTTCTCGTGGTCGGTGCCCTCGGCTACAATGTCAAAGGCTTGAACCATTGGCACGCCCGCTTTCATCATAGTTGCCAGTTGGCGGGTAAAAATGGCTATGTCAGCGGCTTTGATCGGTTTGCCGCCCAGAGAGAATAGTGGTTTAGGCTTCCTCTTGAGAATTTTGGTTGTGACGCCCTGTTTCCGCAGCTGCACCCGGGCAATAGCTGCTGACGCGGCAAGCAATTCTCCTGCTGATTTGCGTCCGTTACGGTCAGTGCCACTCCAGACAAATACGGTGTTCTCTACTGCCATTGTCTTTTTACCTGAGCCATATCCTGAAAAGAGTGTGAGCGGTTATCCAAGGCGCGATGCTCATTAATCCGTGGTCACGCGGCTGACTTCCTCGAGGCTGATCAGGCCGTCGGCACATTTTTTGAGGGCCGACTGCCTGAGGTCATTAAATCCGGCCTCGCGAGCAGAGTGATCAAGCTCCAACGAATTCGCGCCGTCCATGATGGCCGATGCAATCGGCTTGGTAACCTTGACCACCTCGTAGATGCCCACACGACCCTTGTAGCCTCCTTCGCAGTGTTTGCAGCCCACAGGTTTTTTGATCTGGGCGTAATCTAATTGTTCGGTGCTGAATCCCAGTTGCAGGAGCGCTTCTTGGGGGACGCTTGCCTCTGGCTCGGCGCAATGGCTACAGAGTCGGCGAGCCAATCTCTGCGCAATAATTAAGGTGACTGAGGCGGCAATGTTGAAAGCAGGGACGCCCATATTGAGGAGTCGCATGACGGTCTCGGCAGCGCTATTGGTGTGCACCGTTGAGAGCACCAGGTGACCCGTTTGCGCCGCCTTAATGGCGATTTCCGCCGTCTCCAGATCACGAATCTCACCCACCATGATTACGTCGGGGTCTTGGCGCAGAAATGATCTCAGCGCTTCCGCAAAGTTGAGCCCGACCTTGGGATTCACCAGTACCTGATTGATGCCCGCCATATTGATTTCCACCGGGTCCTCGGCAGTAGAAATATTGCGTTCAGGTTCATTGAGTATGCCGAGTCCGGTATAGAGCGAAACCGTCTTACCGGAGCCAGTTGGGCCTGTCACCAGGATCATGCCCTGGGGTTTTTGCAGCGCCTCAAGGTAGAGTGCTTTTTGCTCGGGCTCGTAGCCCAGCGCGTCGATGCCCATGCGCGCTGAGCTGGGATCGAGAATTCGCAGGACGATTTTTTCTCCATACAGTGTCGGGAGCGTATTCACCCGGAAGTCAATCGCGCGTTTCTTGGAGAGCTTCATCTGAATCCGCCCGTCCTGAGGTACGCGACGCTCCGAAATATCCATCCGCGACATCACCTTCAGGCGTGCCGCCAGACGTGGCGCGAGGTTGCGGGGTGGCTTGACGACCTCTCGCAGAATGCCATCTGTACGAAAGCGCACACGGTAAACTTTTTCGTAGGGCTCAAAATGTATGTCTGATGCTCTCTGCCTGATGGCATCGAGCAGAATTTTGTTTACGAAGCGCACAATTGGCGTGTCGTCAGCGGCATCGTGTGGGTTAGCCTCCTCTTCTGCGGGGCTTGTCTGCATTTCCAGATCGTATTGATCATCCGTGCTGAGCGCGGCCATGTCTCGATCGAGACCGTTAGAGCCCTCAGCAATGTCGCGAATGAGTTGATTGAGTGCAGCGTCGTCTGCAAGGACTGCGTCGGTATTCATGTCGGCGGCGAATTTAAATTCGTTGAGCGCCGCCAGATTCATGGGGTCCGACACAGCCACAAACAACCGATTACCGCGCCTGAACAAGGGCACGGCGTGGTGTTGCACCATCATATCGTTGCTGATTTGGTGGTCGGGTAGCAGGTCGCGGTTCATGGCGCTGACATCAAAGACTGGAATGCCATATTCGGCTGAGGCCATTTCCGCGAGGGCTTTGCTGTCAATATTGACGGTATCGATCAGGTGGCGGATGAGAGAACGATTAGTTGAGCGAACATGTCGCTCAGCATCGTTTGATTGGTCGTGGGTCAGCATCCCTGCTGCGACCAAGCGGGTCGAGAGTCCCGAAAAGTGAGTGTTCTCGGGAGTATATGTAGCGGCAAAGTTCATTGCGTCTCTCGGTTAGTTAGGTTCGTCTTGGCGCTACATTTGGTGTCGAGTTTGGCGGTTCTGAGGCGCGACTGGTTAGCAGTAGAGGGGGCGGCATTTCAGACCCGCCCCCAGGTTTTACTGATTAAGCGTTGGGGTCAGGGGCTACTGCACCTCGTCTGTCGCAAAGTCCAGCCGTCAGACATGTTGACAAAGCTTCGTCTAACGCCCAGGACAGAGCACCGTTGGCGGGCGTTGGGACCAAAACATAGGCGCTACCGTCGACCGGTGACGCACCCGTTGCGGTGATCGTGCCGAGATCGTCGGTGACAACGACTGACGCCACGTGGACGCCGCCGTTGGCGTTGGTGGCCGCATTAGATACGGCTTGGGAGTCAGTCCCATCACACACAGCCAAGTCCCCTTGGGTCTGATAACAGATGTCGATGGCTGACTTGACCGCCGTGGTTGCCATTACGACTTCTGAGAACTTCGCCTTCTTGGCGTAGGTTTGGTAGGCGGGCAGCGCGAGAGCGGCCAGGATGCCGATAATGGCGATGACGATCATCAATTCGATCAGGGTAAATCCTTTTTGTTGTTGCTGTGACATGTTTCTCTCCTTTGAAATCATGTTGTTGCCCTATGTCAGCGGTGTGCTAGCACGTGCCGGCGACACCCGCAAAAATGCATATTGCGTCATTTTTTGCATAATGCGAATTTAGCCGTGGATAATCGGGTATTGCAAGCGCTTTGTCTCGGAATTCAGAAAATAGTCGACAATAAACGTTCTAAATGACAATTTTTGTCACTCAGAACAAAAATACGCGTGATGTTGCCTCGATATGGAATATATCGAGGCGGCAGTATGGCCCCTAGGTTTTAGACTTGAAGGCCAGTCGCCGTGCGTGAAGCACGGGTTCGGTATAGCCGCTCGGTTGTGCGGTGCCCGCAAATACCAGCTCGCAGGCGGCCTGAAAAGCCTCACTGGCATCGAGGTCGCTAGTCATAGGATGGTAGTCGGGGTCCGCGCTATTTTGCTCGTCCACCACTGCTGCCATGCGGACCAGCGTCTCCTTAACTTGGGTTTCGCTTACCACGCCATGGTGCAACCAATTGGCAATATGCTGGCTGGAGATGCGCAGCGTCGCACGGTCTTCCATGAGTCCAATATTGTGTATGTCGGGTACCTTGGAGCACCCCACGCCGTGTTCTACCCAACGCACCACATATCCCAAAATGCCCTGAGCATTGTTGTCAACCTCCTGGCGAATCGTTTCGGCTGAGAGTGCAGTGACCTCGCCAAGGGGAATCGTCAGCAGCTCATTGAGAGATCGGCGACGATGGCCACGTAACGACGATTGCACATCTGAGACCGATACTTGGTGATAGTGGGTTACGTGGAGCGTTGCTGCGGTGGGTGAGGGGACCCAGGCGCAACTGGCGCCCGCTTCGGGGTGTCCTGTTTTGGTGGTCAGCATTTCCGCCATAAGATCGGGCATCGCCCACATGCCCTTGCCAATTTGCGCCTTGCCCTGCAGCCCACAGGCGAGCCCCGTATCCACGTTCCAGTCTTCGTAGGCACTGATCCAGGTCTCGGCTTTCATCGCAGTTTTGGCGGTGATGACGCCCGCCTCCATGCTGGTATGGATCTCGTCGCCTGTGCGGTCAAGAAAGCCCGTATTGATGAACACCACTCGCTCGCTGGCACGACGAATACACTCTGCCAGATTCACGGTGGTGCGGCGCTCCTCATCCATGATGCCCACCTTGATGGTATTGCGAGGCAGCTGGAACAGATCCTCGATTTGAGAGAACAGCTCGACCGTCAAGCTGACCTCGTCGGGACCGTGCATCTTGGGTTTCACAATGTACATGGAGCCGGTGCGCGAGTTTTTTATCTCGGCAACACTTCTGAGGTCATGCAGCGCACAGAAGGTGGTGAACAGGCCGTCCATAAAGCCTTCTGGGATCTCGTTACCCTCGGTATCGAGAATGGCTGGGTTGGTCATGAGATGACCCACGTTGCGCACAAAGAGCAGGCTTCGGCCGGGAAGCGTGAGGGCGCCGCCGTCAGGGGTAGTAAATCGTCGGTCGGGGTTCAGGCGCCGGGTGAGGCTCGCGTCTCCTTTTTTAAAGGTGTCGGTCAGGTCGCCTTTCATGAGTCCCAGCCAGTTCCGATAGACCACAACTTTATCCTCGGCATCCACCGCCGCGACAGAGTCCTCGCAATCCTGAATCGTGGTGAGGGCCGACTCTAGACATATATCTTTGACTCCAGCCTTATCGGTGGCGCCCACTGGGTGCTCGCGATCAATCTGGATTTCGACATGCAGGCCATGATGTTTTAACAACACACTGCTTGGCAGGTCGCTATCCCCGGTATAGCCCACCAGCTGAGTGGTATCAGCCAATATTGAAGCGGCGTCCGAGGGTTGACCGACCCGGAGTGTTCCGTTGTCGATCGTATAGCGGGTGGCGTCACGGTGCCTGCCCTCAGCCAATGGAAAGTGGTCATCCAAAAAATCCCGCGCCCACGCGATCACGCGATCACCCCGTACTGGGTTATAGGCACCTCCCCGTAAGGCACCTCCATCCTCGGGGATGGCGTCTGTACCGTACAGCGCGTCATACAAACTGCCCCAGCGTGCGTTGGCAGCATTGAGTGCATAGCGCGCATTCATGACCGGCACTACCAGTTGTGGTCCTGCTATCAGACCGATTTCTGGATCGACTTGGGATGTCGTTATTTCAAAAGGGGCAGGTTCGGGGTGGAGATAGCCAATGTCGCGCAGAAAAGCCTCATAGGCCTCGGCATCCCACGCTTTTCCTTTTTGCTCACGGTGCCACTGGTCTACCTGCGCTTGCAGCATATCCCGCTCCTGAAGCAGGCGCTGATTCTCAGGGCCCAGGGTCCCCCAGATCGTCGCTACCCCTTGCCAAAAAGCATCAGGATCGATGCCGGTGCCGGGTGCAATTTCGTCAACTAGGAGAGAGTGAAGCGCGGCGTCGATCTTCAGGCCAGCACATTCGATTCGTCGAGGCATGAAAAAGACTCCTGATGCCAGAGGGTAGGGTGTTGCTTACCGAAACCGTTACTCTACTGGCTTACCACTATTGATCATAATGATTGCAGCGATAAAGGGTATTTCTGAAATTTATGCGGGCTGGTTTGGCGGCGGGTCGAGTGACCGTGCAATCGCTGTAATGAACTGCCTTACCCAGCGGTGCGGCGCATTATTGTGCAAGAGAGGACTCCATGCCATTTTCAGCTCCAAAGGGGGAATGTCGAAGGGCACCTGCCGCACCACAACGCGCGGATTATCTCGTTTGAGCCAAGTAGCGCGGGTCGGGAGCGTTACAATCAGGTCGTTTTGCTCCGCCAGCGTCATTGCGGCCTGATAGTGACGGGTAAAAACGCGAATACGTCGTTTTTCGCCCAGATCCGCCAGCGCCGCATCGACCCAGCCCAGTCGCTGCACATCGCTCGGGTCTACACCCACGCCAATACCCATCCCGGTCTTGCTCACCCAGATGTGGTCTGCGCCGAGATAGTTGCTGAGGGAGAAATCATCGAGTATCGGATTGTCTGGGCTCAGCAAACACGAGAAGCTGTCTTGCCAAAGCGTAATCTGATGAAAGGATTGTGGCATCTGGTCAAAGCGATTGATAACCAAATCTACCTTGCCGCGCTCAACATCCAGAAAGCTAACGTCCGAGGGGTTCATGATATCCAGCGTAATGCCTGGCGCATTTTCGCGGATTTGGTTCAGCACTGCGGGAAACAGGGTCGACTCCGCGTAATCACTGGCCATGATCCGTACCACTATTTGAGCTTCCCCAGGTGCAAACTCGGTCGCGGGCTGCATGGCACGATCAATCCCTAACAAGATCTCTTTGACCAGCGGCTCTAGCTCTAACGCCCGCTCGGTTGGGGTCATGCCCTCGGATGTCCGAACCAATAGCGGATCGTCAAACAACGCGCGAAGGCGTCGCAAACCATTGCTCATCGCGGGTTGAGACAGCCCCAGCTGATTGGCTGCTTGTGTGACGTTGCGCTCACGCAGAAGCACTTCGAGATAGACCAGCAGGTTCAGATCAATTTGGTTCAGGTTTTTCATATAATACGCGCGCAGGCAGTCCGCTTATATTCACGCCGTGAATTATAACTACTTAGCCATATTTTTGCTGTATGGCTTCAGAATAGTCTTCGTGGACGGTGACGATGTTGGAACAGGGCTTAAAAAGAGGATCTGAAAATGTACATGGCACCCACGGAAGATATGCAGTTCTTGATTGACGATGTGTTGGACGTAGGCAGGGTGCTGGGCGAACTGCCCCAGTATGCAGATTTGGGACTCGGACCTGATCTCACTACGGCAGTGCTGGATGAGGCGGCCAAATTTGCAGCCGACGTGGTATCGCCATTAAGGCGTGTCGGCGATGCGCAACCAGCCAGTTGCCATGATGGCGTCGTAACGATTCCCCCTGGCTATGGTGATGCGATTCGGCAACTGGGTGCCGGTGGTTGGGTGGGCATTTCCGCTCCCCATGAGCAGGGTGGCCAGGGCCTGCCTGAACTTTTTGGAACCGCCGCTTGCGAAATGTGGAACAGCGCCGACATGGCATTTGCACTGGAGCCTTTCTTGAGTGCGGGAGCGGCTCTCGCGATATCGGTCCATGCGAGTGACCCACTAAAGGCGATTTATCTGGGCAAGATTCATTCGGGCGAGTGGTCAGGCACTATGAATCTGACGGAGTCCGGTGCTGGCTCGGATCTGGGACCCATGAAGACCCGAGCCGAGCGCGAAGGTAATCAATACCGCATCTTCGGCCAGAAAATTTATATCACCTGGGGTGATCACGATGCGACCGAGAACATCATTCATCTGGTGTTGGCGCGCCTACCGGACGCACCGGCGGGTAGCCGGGGTATTTCCCTATTTTTGGTGCCTAAATTTTTGGTGAATGCCGATGGCTCGTTGGGGGAGCGTAACGACGCCTATCCCGTTTCGGTTGAGCACAAGCTGGGTATTCATGGTAGCCCAACCTGTGTCATGGCTTATGGCGATAATAGCGGCGCTATTGGTTACCTTGTGGGTGAGGAAAATCAAGGCCTCGCATGCATGTTCACGATGATGAACGAAGCGCGATTGAAGGTGGGTCTTCAGGGCTTAGGGGCTTCAGAAGGCGCTTACCAGAAGTCGGTGGCCTACGCCCGAGAGCGTGTGCAGGGAGGGGTGCCGATTATTGAGCACGCTGACGTGAAGCGCATGTTGCTGACCATGCGAGCGCTCAACGAGGCAATGCGAGCGTTAGCCTACGCTGAGGCTGTGACCATGGACCTCGCGCATGCTGGACCTGCCGAGGCTCGCGATGCCAATCAGCGCCGCATCGATCTCATGATTCCGGTGATAAAGGGATGGCTCACCGAATTGGGTATGGAAATCACTTCACTGGGTGTGCAGGTCCATGGCGGTATGGGCTACGTCGAGGAAACGGGTGCGGCGCAGTATCTGCGCGATGTGCGTATTACTCCGATTTATGAAGGGACTAACGGTATTCAGGCGGCGGATCTCCTCAACCGTAAGTTAGGGCGTGATGGCGGAGCTACTATGGAGGCGATGCAGGCTGAAATGGCCGAACTGATTGATGCGTTGCAAGCGCAAGCACACCCGGATCTTGCTGCGATCGGCGTGTGTCTGCAGGTGGCGCTGGCTGATCACGTTGCCACTACAAACCAGTTGTTGGCGACTTTAGCTGAGGATCGATTCGCTGCTTTGGGAGGTTCTTTTGACTACATGATGCAAACCGGATACCTATTTGGTGGATGGCAACTGGCGAGAGGAGCGTTGGTAGCAGCGTCTATTGCAGAGAGCGGAAGCCGGGTCGATTTCTCCGAGCGCAAAGTGGCGACAGCGCGGTTTTATATGGAGCGGCTTTTGCCCAGAGCGCGCGCTCATGCCGGCGTCATCGCTGCGCCGGGAGAGGGACTCTCAAACTTTTCTCTCGACTGGTTTTAGCGCCATGAATATTTTTACGACCCCAGATCTTTCGGACGACCACCCTGAGGCGTGCCATCTCCCCTTTCAGTTTCGGCTGTTCGGTCAGCGGTCGCGCTTTTTCGGCCGGGTATCCACTGTCTCCTGTGAAATAGATAATTCTCGGGTAGCTGAGGCCGTCTCAGAGCCAGGAAAGGGGCGCGTATTGCTGGTCGATGGCAAGGGTCTTATGCATCGTTCATTGCTGGGTGACCGCTTGGCGCAACTGGCCTCAGACAACGGGTGGGCCGGCGTCATAGTGATCGGCGCCATACGCGATATTGAGTTAATCGAGCGAATCGACCTGGGTGTGCAGGCGCTGGGCGTGTGTCCCGTCAAGACGCAGAAGCAAGGGCGCGGCGAACGCGACATTCCGCTCGCCTTCGTTTCAATAACAGTGCGTCCGGGAGATTGGCTCTACGCCGACCGAAACGGTGTGCTTGTGAGTAGCGTCGCACTCCTCTCTGACCGGTGATTGGGAGTCAACCGGTCGTGATGACTAACGTTTTTCGTGAGAGGGGTTCAGTCTTGTGCGCTGTTTCGCGTTGTTCACGCCATTCGCATAGACAGGTCCAGCGCCCTAATATGTTTGGTCAAAGCGCCAATGGAGATGATGTCAACGCCGGTCTCGGCGATATCGACTAAAGTTGCTTCGGTCACATTGCCCGAGGCCTCAAGTTCGGCCTTGCCCGCTACGTGGATGACCGCCTCGCGCAGCGCCTTCAGGCTAAAGTTGTCGAGCATAATCCGATCTGCGCCCGCAGCCAGCGCGTGGTCGAGTTCAGCGCCAGTTTCTACCTCTACCTCAATCGGCTTGTCGGGGAATAACTGGCGGGCCGTTGTTACAGCCTCGCTGATGCCTCCCGCCGCCAAGATGTGATTTTCCTTGATCAGGAATGCATCGTATAAACCGATTCGATGGTTGTGGCAGCCGCCACATCGTACGGCGTATTTTTGCGCGAGGCGCAGCCCCGGCACGGTTTTGCGTGTGTCTAATAAGCGCACTCTGGTATGAGCGACCCGCTGGGCGTATTGTTTAGCGAGAGTGGCGGTGCCCGAAAGCAACTGTAAAAAATTCAGTGCCGTGCGCTCTGCAGTGAGCAGAGTCCGTGCGGGTCCGCTGATCTTTGCCAACACGGCTTGGGACTTGATCCAATCACCGTCGTCGGCAAACCATGTGACCTCGCAGTCGTTATTAACCTGTTGAAAGGCTTCGGTCGCAAAAGCGGACCCACACAACACGCCATTTTCACGGGTAATGATGGTGGCGGTGCCTTGAGTTTCAGCACTGATTAGAGCCGCGGTAATATCGCCCTCGCCAATATCCTCTGCGAGAGCACGCTGAACCTGCTCAGAAATATGTGTTGCACTGATCATGATGTGGAGGTTAGCCGACCTGATGGGCAAAAGATATTGAAGTGCGGCCGCGCAATGAGGCATTAAAGCGTATGAGTAGGATAGGATATCGTCGTGACGACAACGACTGACAACTGGTTTTTTTCAGCGGGGTGGCTCAGCGCTGCAAGGCGTGTAGATTCGCCCAACTATAACCCGCGACCAGCGAGTAGTCCCCCAGCATTGATTGTGGTGCACGGGATCTCGCTGCCCCCAGGTTGCTATGGTGGTGGTGAAATCGAGTCGTTCTTTTGCAATACGTTGAATGCCGACGATCATCCCTATTTCGGCGAGATCATTGATCTAAGGGTGTCGGCTCACTTTTTGGTTTGTCGCTCTGGCGCGCTCGTGCAGTTCGTGGACACCGACAGTCGAGCTTGGCACGCGGGGGTCTCTCGATGGAAAGGCCGTGAGAACTGCAACGATTTTAGTATCGGTATTGAGCTTGAGGGTTGTGATCATGAACCCTATGCGGAACCGCAGTACGCGATGCTGAATAGGCTGATTCGTGCACTGCAAAACCAATACCCCCTGATTCAACACGATGCTATCGTTGGACATTGCGAAATTGCACCGGGGCGCAAGACTGATCCAGGCCCGGCCTTCGATTGGTCTCGGGTACTGGGTTCATCCGCGAATCGTTAAGGGAACACTGAGTAGTGTCGTATCTGGTTTTTATTGTCTCGGTAGGACTGCTGGCTCTTTTGGGTGCAGGGGGTCCTCTACATCGGGACACTTGGCTCGAGGCGTTAGATCGCCGCATTGATGCGATAGAAGTGGGCGTATGGGTTTCGCTTTCCATGCGGATTTTCGCGCCTCTCTTCATGGCAGGCATTGCTTTGACCGTCACTCAGTTGTTTCTTGGGGACCTTGCTCAGGCGCTGATCGGGGTCTTGTTGCTGTATTTTTCTTGGGGACGTGGTGATTACCCGACTGAATTGCAGCGGTTTCTCGCCCGTGCTCGCGTAGGCGATTCGGTGGGTGCAGGGGCGTTTCTTGATCTATCTAACAGCGAGCCAACCGCCACTGCCGCATGGGAGACAGAGGCGCTTGCGCATTTTACTTACCGCGGTTACGCCAGGTGGTTCCCACCCGTGCTCTATTTTTGTTTGCTGGGTCCCTTCGCCGCGGCGGCCTATCGGCTGGTTGTGCTGGCCAATGCGAGGTCTGGGGGGCGATTTGATGACGCTCAGAACCTGCTCGAGTGGCTCCCTTCACGCTTGGTGATATTGACCTTCGCGGTGCTAGGGGATTTTGACAGTACCCGCAGGTTGGTAACCGCAAATGAGGTTGATGGCGAAGTGTCGGTCAAGGCATTGTTGGCTGAAGGCGTTGAGCGGGCGTGGCATTTGGACGAGAGTGAGTTGCAGGGTGTCGATAAAACGATTGCCGCTGTAGAAACCGCCGCCAAAGCCATTAATAGGAGCTGTGCAGTGTGGGTTATCCTGATCTCACTGGCCGCGCTGCTCTAAATGACTAGCCCCCTGATACTGGAGTGGATGAAAGCTCCCTGTCCGCATGCAAAATGGTTTTGTAGAGCGAACTGAGCAGGGGCGTTGCGGGTGGATCGAAGCACAGGTGGTGGAGCAGCCAGCCGACGATGGACTCGATTTCCGTCTGATGACCGCGATCCATATCGACACGCATTGACGAGTGATTTTCTGCGGTAGCCAGACACACTAATCGGACCTGATCGGGGAGCGCATTCGCCAATTCCAGTTTTCCTGCAGCAGTCAGCAAGCTTTGGACTTCGGCTGTAATTTGCTCTGTTTGATCCAGAAATTGTGGACTGAACAAATCGCCATTAGCGACCCGATGTAATCCCGTGAGAGGGTTGATTACTGCATTAAGCGCCACTTTTGCGAGAAGCACTGGGAGAATGTCGTCGGTCCAGAGAAATGCCGGTACGCCCTTTTTCCAAACTGGCAGCCAATCTGGCGCGAAAGGGTGTGGGCGCGAATTGCCCAGATAGGTTGCACCGTTACCCGATATCTGTCTCGTTCCCGCTGTGGTTAAACGACATCCTGCCGTGGTGGAACCCAGAACCAACGTCGCGCCATTGAGGTAGTGCTCGATCAACTCGGCGTGGCCCATGCCGTTACACATTATGACGACTGTGCTGTGTTTTGAGAGTCGATGCGCGACGGACGCGATTGCCGGCTCGATCGCCCAAGATTTGGTACACACCAATAGGTGCTCAATTTCCTGAGCCTCACAGATCCTTTGCGAGGGGAAGGTATGGCTACCCACCACATCGCCGCTGAGATTGATGGTTAAGTCGGCAGGCACCGGGTTGCTGCCGTGGTCACCGCGATCGAGTAGGGTCACTAAAGCCCCCCCCAATTGGAGTCGGCATGCAAAGAGGCCTCCAATGGCGCCGACGCCTAGTACATGCCAGCTAGAGGTCATATCGCTTTGTTCTGCGCAGGCCAGAGTGAGGCCTCGATCAAAGAGTCAGTATCAAAGCACTGTTGCCATAGCAGGGTGCACAATCGAGCAATGAGTTTACCCGCAGCGACTAGATCACTGTCCGGTTGCTCATCAAAAACCGCACTCAGAAAAGCGTCCTGTGACTCGAGTGGCAGCGGTTCCATGGCAATAGCGACATCAAAGTAGCGACTCCCCATCGCGGCGTATTCCCAGTCAATCGCAACCAATTGCTCCTGTTTGTATAGAAGATTACCCGCTGTCAGATCATTGTGACAGAGTCGAGGCGTGTCGTGTTCCAGGCACCGCAGAGCTTGTGTTACGCGATGGTCGTCGACAATTAATTGCCACTTTGGCTTTGTCACCGCGGGCACGCGTTGCAAGTAATCGTTTATCACCTGATACAAGTCAAGCCGGTAAGCGGTTTTGGGTAATTGATGGATGGCGCGGGCTAGGGCTCCCAGTTTCTGGGCGCAAATGGGTTTTTCTTCAGGACAAAGTCGTTCACAAACGACGATTTCTTCTGCGTTGGCGACATAGGCTATCTGGGGTGCCAGTCCGCGATTTGCTGCGTGAGTCCAAGCGGCGATTTCTCTTGCAAAGCCTCCTGCCACTGTACTTGTGGATCGGTGGCGCAATCGGGCGCACAGAGCGGGATTGTTAGCCAGAGTGTAGAGTCGGTGCCCACTGCCCTCGGCCCACACAGCCCCTAGCACTGGTATGGCTTCCAGTGGCGGTGTTAGGTCCCACTGGCGCCACATGGAAAGAACGGCGGTTAGCTGATCTGTTGCTGCTGCCATTGCGCGCGCCAAGTGCGGTAGCCGAAAGCAGCTAGCACGATGTAACCGGTAAATAATGCTGCGGTCAGTGATAGGTCTCGTGACAGGTAAAGCCATACAGACGCCATATCAATAACTATCCAGTAGAGCCAGTTCTCAAGAATTTTCTGTGTGACCAGCCAGGTAGCGAGCAGTGCCGAAACTGTCGTGGCAGCGTCGACAAACGGGGCTGCCGCATCGGTCCAGCGCATCATCAGCGTACCCAGTAGCAGGGTCAGCGAGACCAGAACACTGAAGGCCAGCAGGTGGTATCGCCACGGCCAAGTTCGGATGGATCGCTCTGGGGTAGTATGAGTGCCGCGCCAGGCAAACCAGCCATAGACAGCCATCCCGATATAAAAGGTCTGTAACACCGCCTCCAAATAAAGCTGAACTTGCCAAAAAATATAGATGTACAGAAACGCACTGTTGATCGAGGCGATCCAACACCATCGATTTTGATAAATAGCGAGTACGACATAGGATAGCGCCAATGCGACTGCGCAGCTCTCCGTCCAACTCATTTCAGTCGACGGGTCCAATGTCGGCAAAGTGCTCGGGTATGAATTTAGCGACCAGCACTTGACGCCCAAACTGCGCGTGGCTGGCTCTGAGCGCGTGCTGGATTGCAGCAAACACCGCCTCATCCTCCCCGCTTAACTGCGTGCTCATAGAGTTGGTGACTGCGACAACATCCTGGCCCTCGAGGAGCTTCTCGATAAAGGCGTGCACCGCAATCTTAAATTCCTCTCTCAAGGGGTAGAGGCTGAGCTCGGCTGTGAGTTTCATTGATGTCCCTCAAAAAGTTCGTAGCGGATTGTCACGCCAACAACGCGTGGCTCGCCGTATTGACGATACGGCTCAACAGTGTACTGCTTGCGGGGGTCGTTGCCGAAGGTACCAAAGCCCCGCGTGTACGTATCCCGATCGGTCAGGTTGCGCCCCCACAATGTCCATTGCCAGCGTCCTCTCCCACCGGAGATGCTGGCGTTGAGTTGATGTATCTCGTCGTTGGCGACCTCATGACGATCTGAGAAAAAATAACGATCACTGCCGGCTAACTCGAGCTGCACTGCGGCCAGCGGGTGGATGTCCCAGCGCGCCCCGAGTGAATACTGCCAAGAGGGGGACTGAGGTTGTTCACGGCCCGATAAATTCTCGCCCGTGGCGCTCACGTACTCATCGAATTGAGCATCGAGTATTCCCAAATTCAGTTGCCAGTGCCACTCTTCATTGGGCTGCCACCGCGCCTCCCATTCCAATCCGCGATGATGCCCGGCTGCTGCGTTATCGGTGTAATCGATAAATGCGGTACTGCCGTCATTACGAGGAATGACAACCGACCCTCTGACCTGCTGATCATCTCTTTCCATTGCAAATATCGCCAGACGAGATTGAAGATTGATTTCCGGCCAGAAGCCTTGCCAACCCCATTCAAGACTGATTAGCGTTTCTTCATCGAAGATACTGAACCCGCTGACACGGTTTTGATCGAGGTCAGGCAGCGCTTCAATCGAAGCCAGCAAGCCGGCATTGGCGCCGCCCGCTCGCGCGCCGCGAGAGAGGGTAAGGTAGGTTTGTTGTCCGCGCTGATAGGTCCAGGTGAGACCGGTACGTCCCGTCCAGTAGTCATGATCAAAGGGCGTATTGACCGCGGCGCTATCGCGGTAGTGGCTCTCGCGTCTTTCGAGTCGCGCCCCGATAAAACCAGAGAGAGTGTCCGTAAAAGCACGGTTTACCTCTGCAAAAATTGCGCCGGTGTCTGTTTCTATCTTGCTTGAGAACGGTCCAGGTAAGTAGCTGTAGTCGCGGGTTAACGTTTCTCGCTGATGTCTCAAAAACGTGCCTAATATCCATGCGGTTCGTCCACCGCTAAGGGGTTGAACACGCCATTCCAGACTTGTCATTGTTCTGTCGCGACGATATTCATCAAATGATTGGTATTCCCAGCCCGGTGCGATGCCAACAAAACTCCAGTCCTCGTCGTAGCTATAAGTGGTCTCGGTGTCCGCATGGC
>JADHNP010000017.1 GCA_016779445.1 Luminiphilus sp.
CGAGCGGGAATAACAATCTGAAACATCAATACCTCGGTCAGTTATTCAATCCGTGCGCAGGGTTACCGCCAATTTGGCGAGCAATGATGGGGGCAATCGAGTTTCGATTTCCACTACCCATAGACGAGAGGCAATCTCGTTGTTTTTAAGATGATCCAATTTGACGGCATCCTTGGCAGTCATCAACACAAAGTCGGTTGTCAGGTGTTCCAACTGGCTGAGCGAAATCGCCTCATGGTCGGGTAACGCGATACCGGTAACGTTCAAACCACGCCCCGAAAGCATCTCAAAGAACTGGCTAGGTTGTCCCAATGCCGTAATGGCAGTGACAGGCCGCCCGCTCACTTGCACAAGCCAATCGGGCCATGACAACGATTTGCCTGATGAAACTTGCCGCACCGCCCGAATACCGTATTCAAAAGACCGGTCCGGATCGTTGCTATTGCGCTCCAACACCCAGTCAACCGAGCCCAGACGGGCGGCCGGTTCGCGCAATGGCCCGGCCGGAATAATCCGACCATTGCCTAAACCCCGCTTCCCATCCAACACGACCACCTCCAAGTCTCGTGGCAGACTGTAATGCTGGAGTCCGTCATCCGATAGCACAACATCGACGTCAAACTGATCGACCATGACTGCCAGCGCCGCACCTCTATCACGACAAATCACCACGGGGCAGTCCAACTGATGCTGAATTAACAGGGGCTCGTCTCCAACATCTGTGGCACTGTCCGAGGCCGATACAATATGCGCTTTTTTACCCACACGTCCACGATAGCCGCGACTGATGACGCCGACAGAGACACCCTGATGGCGCAACCATTCACCGAGCGCAATGAGAACCGGCGTTTTGCCCGTGCCGCCAACTGTCAGACCACCAATCACCCACACCTTTGCGCCCTGTTGCGGCACCCCTTTACCTAAATCAAGCGCGGCCCGTCTTCTAACCTCCCATTCAACCAGTCGTGACAGTGGGATCAGACAGTGGGATGCCCAGTGGCCTTCGTACCAGATACGATGCAACAGACGCTCGAATGAGGCCCGCAAGTCAATCACGATGCGGCGAAACCCTGCTGGTATAGGCTACTGTACAGTCCTTTTGAGGCAATCAACTCAGCGTGATTTCCCACCGCAACAACCTTGCCTTTGTCCATCACGACGATAAGGTCTGCACGTTCCACCGTTGATAGTCGATGGGCAATCACCAATGTCGTCCTGCCTACTGCGGCAGAATCGAGCGAGGCTTGAATCGCCGCCTCAGACTCGTTATCCAGTGCAGAAGTCGCCTCATCCAGAATCAACACGGGGGCATCTTTCAGAACAGCACGGGCGATCGCGAGCCGCTGACGCTGACCACCGGACAACCCGCCACCACCATCACCCAACTTCGTGTCCAAGCCCTCAGGCAGGGCCTCGACAAAATCACGCGCCTGCGCCACCTCCAAAGCCGCTAAAATCGCTACGTCATCCACTTGATCAACTTGCCCGAACGCCACGTTTGCCCGAACGGTATCGCTAAAGAGCACAATGCTCTGAAATACAACTGCCAATTGACGACGATAGTCGCTCAGGCGCAACTCACCGATGGGGTGGCCGTCGAGCAGGATCCGCCCTGCGCTAGGGGCATAAAACCGGCACAGGAGCTGAATAAGACTGGTTTTGCCTGCCCCCGAGCGGCCAACAAACGCCACAAGACTGCCCGCTGGTATGCGTAGATCGATCCGATCAAGGGCGGCCGTCTCGCTACCCGGATAGGCGAAACTCACATCCTCGAAGGTGAGCTCCCCGCTGGCGCGGGATAAGGTGGTTTTACCCGTGTCTCGTTCGGGGGGCGTATCGATTTGAACAAACAAATCCTCCGCAGCAGCAAGACCGCGTTGCACAACACTTTGAACATTCGTCAGCGTCCGGATGGGTTTCCCTAATTGGGTTGCGGCGGCGATAAAAGCCACTAGGGAACCGGCGGTAAAGCCAGCCAGAATTTCCGGATCAAGTGCAAACCAAAACAGGGCGCCAAGCGCAAAGGACAAAATAATCTGCGCTATTGGCGTAGAGACCGCCTGGACAAATGCGAGCTTCACACTTTGAATCTGATTGAACTGGCTTGCCGCCCTGAATCGCGCACTCTGTTGCTCGGTAGCGGCAAACATTCTGATCTCATCGAAAGCGTGAACACTCTCGTTGCTGAGCTGAGTTACCTCTCCCATGGATTCCTGAATGCGACGACTGTAACGTCGGAAGTGTCTGCCCACCGCCAGCACCACTCCCGCGATTGCCGGTGCAATTGCGAAAAACACCAGAGTGAGCTTCCAGTTGAGATACAGCATATAGCTGATGAGCGCGATAACCGTCAGGCCGTCTCTCAATATGGTCTTTAACGCTTCAGAGCAAGCACCACTGACCTGCTCAACATTGAAAGTCAATTTCGATACCAGTTCACCATGCGAATACTGATCGATGGCGACCTTGGGCACGCGGATCAACACATCGAACACTTGAGTTCGAAGTCGATGAACCACTCCACGGGCTACAATATTCATAAAGTAATTTCCCAGAAAATAGCCAGTCGCCCGGATGAAGGCGAGGGCAATAGCGGCCATAGGAACCGCCACCCTGGCATAGTCGAGGGTAGATTTGTCGCCCTGCGGCCAGATCCAGTAGGAAATTTTGGAAACGACGCCAATATCGATCTGTGGAGCCTCACCAAGTGAGTCGAGTAAGAACTGAGTGAGGTCTGCCAACAACACGTTCGCACCCGAGTACAGAGTGAAGCCAAAAATACTCAGCAGAAAAACCCCCGAATAACGAGCAACGTAGCTCAAAAGTCGGCGATAAAGCGCCCAGTCACTGTGCCTGTTGGTCACTGATTTCAACGCATTCCTCTCTCGGATAACGGCTGGGTCGCTATTGTGAGTTGCTTTAGGTTCAATTGTGCGGCCACATCCAAGGCTGTCACGACATACTGATGTGGTGTCATCGCATCGGCAGACAAGGTCATTGCTATGTCACTATTGCCATTTATTTTCCGTCGAATCTCGTACTCGAGCCCCGCCGCATCGCTGGGCACCCGTTCCCCATTTAACCGCATCTGGCCATTAGCATCGACAATCAGCACCAAAGACGTATCGTCGGATCGGACCCCGCCCTTTGCTTCAGGCAAATTCACTGTCAATTGACTGAACTCTGAAAATCGACTGGTAACCATAAAAAATATAAGCAGTAAAAAAACAACGTCAATCAGTGGCGTCAAATTGATGGCAACCTCTCTACGATCAAGACGCCTGAAATTCACGATTCATATTCCGTCTGCTGCTTGCCATGGAGTGCGTCAACGAGTTTGATGGCCTCCCTCTCAAGGCCCACTACCAGCGCATCAATGCGCGCGGAATAGTGGCGATGCATCACCAAGCTCGGGATCGCAACCGCAAGACCCGCCGCTGTAGTGAGCAAAGCCTCTGAAATACCGCCCGCGAAAACATTGGCATTTCCTGTGCCGTGAAGTTTGATGTCGGCAAAGACGGTGATCATTCCCAGTACGGTACCTAGCAAGCCCATTAATGGTGTCACCGCTGCAATCGTCCCGAGAGCATTGAGGTATCGCTCCAAACTATGGACAACGTGAACCGCCGCCTCGCGAATACTCTCGCGCATAACATCCCGACCCTGATGTTGATTCACCAATCCAGCCGCCAGTATCTCGCCCAGTGGCGATTGCTCCCTCAAAGTTTTTAGTTGTTGCGAGTTCAGCCCTTCGCGGCGCAATTGCTGCCATACCGATGCGAGTAAATGTTGAGGGGCAATCTTTTCGCTACGTAGCGCAAAGTGCCGCTCGATGCATATCGCGAAAGCGATAACCGAGCACGCCACAATAAGTAGCATGACCCAGCCCCCGGCTGTCAGCAGTTGATACAAAGATTACCCTCCATCCACGAGGCAAAGTATACCGAGCACCTCAGAGCAGCCCCACCTGTGGTTTTAGCAGGTATTTACGGCAATTTGAGCCAGTAAGGCGCCCCGCTGTTCCGCTGTGTGGTGACCCTCGGGTCATGATTTTCGCCGAAACGAACTTGGATCGCGCCTGTTGTGGCGGTATTAAGTCCGACGGCTCCCCGTGTCTGGGCCAGCCTATCCACCACTGTCGCGTGGGGGTGTCCAAACCGATTTTCGCGCCCTGAACTGATCAGCGCCCATGTGGGGTCTACCCACTTCAGCAAAGTATAGCTACTGGATGAGTCACTGCCATGATGCGGCAACAGCACCACCTCAGAGGAAACCTCCTCTCGCCAGTAACTCACCACTTCTCTTTCCTGATCAGCGGAGATGTCGCCCAGCGCCAACAAATTATATCCTCCGAATGTAAAGACAAACCCACAGGACTGGTCATTGGCATCCAACACGCTTTGGCCAGAACCATTAACGACTAAAACTTCCGATGCACCCCACCGCCATCGCTCTCCATTCCGACAGGGTTCACCACCAAAACCCAAATGTCGATTTATCGGTATTTGATTCGCTAAAAATGCTAATCCACCGCTGTGATCCCTGTCGCCATGACTCACCACCAACACATCGATGACATCGACACCACGTGTATAGAGGTACGGCAACACTGTTTTCTCAGCCTGACTAAAACCACCGGAGTAGCCATCACCAGTGTCATAGACCATTGTTTTTCCCCTACTTTCGATAACTACTGCGAGGCCTTGCCCCACATCGAGCAACGTCACTATCGTCTCGTGTTGTCTCTGTGGCGTGTTCAGCGCAAGCAAAATGACCATGAGATATGCCAATCGAGCAGGCCGGGGGTGACTGCTCCAACAAAAGACACCGATTAACGCCAGAATGAGGCCGGCCAATGGTAAGGGTTGATGGACCATTACACAGTGCTCACAGGAGCGCAGCACAGTGCTGAAAAGCGGCATCAGAGCCTCCCAAGTCCAGACACTCAGCTCCAGAAAATGAGACGATAGCGTGGGCGCGAGCTCACTCAGCAAGGCACCCACTAACCCCGCCGGGACAATAATCAGCGTTACCGCAGGGAGCATGACACTATTGGACACAACACCCAGCCAACTTGCCTCCCCGAACCAAAATAGCGTCAGTGGTGCCATAAGAAAGACGATCTTGGTCTGCAGCCGCATCAGGCCTGGCACGCCTTTATTTGTCGCATTATCAGTCACGAGTATCCATGTCGCCGCAGCACTGAGCCAAAAGCTGGCTCCCAGCGCTATCTTTGGCTCCCAGAGCAACATGGCAGTCAGTGCCAGAAGCAGAGATCGCCTGTTCTCGCCCGACCAGCCCAATAAGTGGGGCGTCTTGACAGCAACCAGCATAAAAAATGCTCTCTGTGCCGGCAAAGGTGCTCCGATAAGCAGGACATAAAGCCCTGAGACAATGAGGGTGGCAAGCGTTGTCAGGACGTCTGTGCCACGGTCTCGCGGCATTTTCCACAATCGCCTCGGCAGCTTTGCCAAGTGAGCCGTCAGCCCTGCCAGTAGCGCGATGTGCAGACCGCTGATCACGATCAAATGCACGATGCCGAGTTGCTTTAGATCAGACCACAGTGTCGACGAAATTCCCCGAGAATCTCCCAAGAGCAAAGCTCGAAGTACGATCCAACCCTGACCCTCGTTGAGAGCCCATTCATTGAGTAGCTTCCCTCGGAAATCGGCAAGCCAATTTCCGTGACCTGACTGGGTCACTGGGCCAATCACTGCAGCGGCTGCATCCACACCTCGACTCGCCCACCGACCTTGATCAGGGAGTACTCCTGGGTTCCACTGACTGGTCAGGGGCTTGAGTCTCACAGATGCTGAGAACAGCGCGCCATATCGCATGGACTCATCCAACGGCTGCGTATCAAGGTGCTGGCTGACTAACAGTCGCTGCGGGCCACTGCAGCGATCGTCTGAGAGGTCCAATACCTGTAGCTCTGAGGTGACTCGCCAACCACCCCACTCGGCAGGCTCGGTTCTGGGCAAGGTGTCGACCTGTCCCGTCATCATCACAACCTCACCAAAACACGCTTCAGGCAGCGATGTATCCAGCCACATCACGCCGTTGAGCGATGCCACAAAAAATCCAAGAGAACCCCAGGCGACAGCAACCTGACGCCAACACCATAACGGCGGCAACAGAAACAGAACCAGCAACCCCCAAGAGGGGTCCGGCTGCCCGAGACTCAGGACACTGCCCGTTGCGATGGCTGTCAGATCTCGGGCTCTCAGGTGGGGAAACACACGGCAATGGCTCGTCATGACTAGTCACCAGTGAAGCTAGGAGCCACTGCCAGTCCAACATCACTGGTCAAATTAGAGCCACAAAAGACTATGATAGGGACTTTGAATCTTTTACCGATCCCAGACCGCGCAAATGCTCAAGAAACGACTCAGCAAATGGATCCCAACACCGGGTAGATTGCGACAACACCGGTCGCTCAGGATATTTGGCAGTTGGACCGAGGAGACCCGGCTATGGCACCTCAGCCGTCACGGCGCCGCAAAAGCCTTCGCCATTGGTCTCTACTGCGCCATGTTGCCGATCCCCGGGCAAATGTTTATCGCCGTTGCGATGGCCATTATCTTCACCGCCAATCTGCCATTGAGCTTTGCATTGATCTTCGTCACAAATCCGCTGACTATGCCCGCCATTTTCTACGGCGCCTACAAGCTGGGAGCTTGGCTCATCGGAACACAGCCGATAGAAGTTGAGTTCGAGGCCTCATGGACCTGGTTCACGCAGAGCCTGGATGAGATATGGGTGCCACTAGTCATCGGATCTCAGGTCTTGGGCGTCATTTTCGCCGTACTGGGCTATCTGCTAATCGATACCGTCTGGCGGGAAGCAATCCGCCGGCAATGGCGAGCGCGACAACGACGTCGTGGTCAGTGATTCAAGGTGCTGGCAAGGGGCAACCTAGCGGCGCGCAGGGCGGGTATCAATGCTGCCAGCACCGATAACATCATCGCGACCGCGCCGGTAGAAAGAAAATCCTGCCACCTCATATCCACAGGAATAAAAGATAAGGGATACACATCCGTCTGTAGCAGCGGGATCTCTAGCAAACGCTCCAACAGCAGCGCAGCTGCTGGTGTGTTCGCCGCAAGCACCCACCCTAGGCCGGCACCCATCACAGCGCCCACTGCGCCGATCACGGCGCCCTGCAGGAAAAATATCGCCACGATATCGCGCTTTACGGCACCCATCGTCACCAGCATGGCGATGACTTTACGTCTATCTGTGACCACCAACATCAGTGATGACACCACATTGAAAGCGGCAACAAAAATCACGGTGAACAAGATCAGGCCTATCAGATCACGAGATAACTGGATGGCAGAATACAAATTGCCGTGCGTTGCCCGCCAGTCATTCACACGAAAAGTTGATGGCACCATTTGCATCACTTCCCACCGCCACTGAGAGGCCGCGAATACATCATTTAATTCAATCGCCAGACTCTCCACTCCTCCTGACAATGATCCAGAGGTGGGCAGGGTGCGACCGTTTATCATCGCCAAATTCTCATCTAGCTCGGTACCAGAATGGAGAAGGCCCCGAAGGGTCACATTCATAGATATATATTGTTTGTCAGCTTGTGCAGGAAGGATAAAAGTGACGGTGTTTCCAATTTGCAGACCAAGACGCGAAGCTAACGATTTACCGAGAATCAAATCCTGCTCGGCAATCGAGGTCAGAGCAGGTTCTAGCAAATGCGCATAATGATCTAAGGCATCATCACTCATTACCATCAACTTCGAAGCGAAAACCGCGCGCCCGCGCATCAACAACCCATCCACCGTCTTAAAACGCCTGACGCTCGCTACCCCGGGCTGTTGCGATATGGCATCGATTAGCGCGGACCACTGTTCATCCTCAGCCGATCCGGTAATAAGAATATGGGGCACCAAGGAGAGAATTCGCTCGCGCATCTCTTGATCAAAACCGTTCATGACCGATTGCACTGTCAGGAGCAGTGCGATCGCTAAAGCCATCCCAGCAATGGATACTCTGGATAAAAAAGCAGACAACCCCTTCCCTGGATCCAAGGCTTGCCTCAGCGCGATCATCAACCGTAATCGCCAGGGCATTACTGACCCTCTAGACGCCCGGAGGCCAACGTCAACTTTCGATCCATACGACTGGCAATATCGGGATCATGAGTTACCACAACAAAGGCCGTTTCATAGCGGTGAAAGGCCTGCATTGCCACTAAGACTTGTTCAGCTGTCGCAGGGTCCAAGTTTCCGGTGGGCTCATCCATTAGGACACAAGAAGGTTCATTTATCAGCGCTCGCGCAATAGCGACTCGCTGACGCTCTCCGCCAGACAGCGCTGCAGGTCGATGAGTCGCTCGCGCCGACAAGTTCAATTGATCCAGCAGATGTAGAGCTCGTTCTTCTGCAGCGGTCTTTGTTACGCCGCCTATCCGAGCTGGCATCGCAACGTTCTCCAATGCGGAAAACTCGGGCAACAGGTGATGCATCTGAAAAACAAAGCCCAAATTTTGATTACGCCATAGGCTGCGCTCGCGTTCGCTCATATCAGTAAGAAGGCGGCCTGATACGACCACCTCACCGGCATCGGGAGCGTCCAACCCACCCAGTAAATTCAGCAACGTAGATTTGCCAGAACCCGAGGCACCCACAATTGCCAGCCAGTCGCCCGACATCACCGTCAAATTCAGCCCGGACAGCACCTCAATAGGGTGTCGTCCATCGTTATAGCACTTGACAACGCCGCGCGCTGAAAGCACGGGAGTTTCAACCATAGTTAAGGGCCTCCGCCGCAGGGATGCGGGATGCTCGCCATGCCGGATATACGCTTGCAGCAGCACTCAGTAACAATGCAGTCACCATCACGGCCAACACGTCACTCCATATGAGTTGCGATGGCAATCCACCAATGTAGTAAACCGCTGGGTCAAACAGCACCCAACCGAGGGTCTGTTCGATCCACGTTGATAGCTCAGATACTGAGAGGGCTAGCCAGATGCCCAGCGCGGCACCCAAGGAGATACCGACCATCGCGAGTATCAATCCATGCCCTAAGAATACCCCCAGCACGCTTCGCTGCGACAATCCCAGCACCTGCAAAATCGCAATGTCAGCTCTCTTCTCGGTTACCGACATCGTTAGCATGGAAATCAAATTAAACGCGGCCACAAGAATCACCGAGGCCAACAGCACGCCAACCGTCATTTTTTCCATCTTAATCGCGGTGAAGAGAGAGCCTTGTGAAGCTCTCCAATCGGTTACGTTGTCGTGCATCGGACTCATTGATGCTAGAAACGTCTTGGCCTCCTCAATATGTTCTCTGTCTGCCAAGCGGGCCTGCACGCCACGCTGCGCGGCATCGGCAAATAGCCGTTCTGCAGTATTGAAAGACACAAAGCCCTCAAATGCATCCGGCTGAGCACCGACCTCAAAAATCCCCGCAACGCGCAGCGTTCGTGCCGCAGGAAAAACACCCAACGGAGTCATGGTCAGCCTTGGCAACACCACTTCCACCTCGTCATTAATCCCTACTCCAAGCAAACGCGCCACATCCGCGCCCAGGATCACGGAAAATCGCTGCTGAAAAATCGCTTCAACGCTACCCGCAACCAAGTGCTCATTTAAGGATAGGACATGCTTAAGGCCTGACTCGGAAGCGCCAGTGAGTTTGATGCCCCTATTGCGCTCACCGCGGCGCATGAGAACCGTGCCCCGCTGCATGACACTTGCCGCCACAATATCAGGGTGCGCTGCCGCTTGCTCAGAAAGCGCAAGTAAGGACGAATAAGATATCGACCCCGTCTCCAATACGAGATCAGGTGCAATAGACAATAACCGTTGGCGCAGTTCCGAAGCAAAGCCATTCATTACTGAGAGCACGACAACCAACGCTGCGACCCCAAGCATCATGCCCAACAGCGATGCCAACGCTACAACCCGAGTGAACCGGCGCTGCCCGCCCCCCAGGGTGAAGCGAAGCATAAGTTCCCAAGAGAGAGACACAGTCGTTACCGCAAGAATTGCCGAACGCTACCCCGTAATAGCAGGCGCGACATCAACGCTTTGAGGCCTTCGGATCATATTCGTTAATCACCGCACGCTCGGAAACACCCTCACAACGCTGTGGGTTGCCGCCACAAATCTTGCATTCCTGGTCGATACCGACCGCGCCTAGTCCGCCACAAGAGCCAGTGATCGGTGACCGGCCAAAAATCACACCAACAGACATTGCAGCGATGGTCAACACGAAAACAACCAGGGTCACTAAAAATGTCATTGCTTTCCTCGCTCTCGATTAACAGTCATTGGGGATTGTCGAGCAAATATCGCTGCATGCCGCGACTGGCAATAGCCCGAGTGCTGTCGCCCGACTGAGTAATGAGATAGATAGCCAAGTCTCGCGCCTCTGCCATAGCCAGCGCCTCGGTCGATCCCATCACCGTCAATGCCGTGGCCCAAGCGTCCGCCATCATCGCAGAGCCATGCACAACTGTCACGGAAACCACATCATGCCGAACAGGATAACCGATACGCGGATCAATCAGGTGCGAGTAACGGATTCCCTCGTGTTCGAAAAAGTTGCGATAATCTCCCGAGGTGGCAACGCCAGTATCAACTAAAGAGAGGGCGGCATGAACGCCACCGCGGAGCCCCGGCTCCGGACGCTCAATGGCTATTCGCCATGCATCACCTCTCGGGCTTCTGCCGCGAACACGCACCTCTCCGCCGATCTCCAGCATATAGCGAGCAACCCCCATTCCATCAAGGGCATCTGCCGCGAGATCAACTGCGTAGCCCTTTGCTAGAGACGAGAAATCCAACTCGACACCGGGCGTCAATTTACTTAAGCGCCTGATATCGGATTGCCACTCAAGATGTTCGGAACCGACACTCTCCAATGCCGCCCTAATGTCGTCATCGCTGGGAAATTGCGTCGGACCGGCCGGCCCAAAACCCCACAAATCAGACAGTGGGTTTACGGTAACATCGTAGGCACCTTGAGTGACCTCGGCCAAATCCAAAGCAGCTGAGAGAACATAGGCAAAATCCCAGTCCACCTCCACAGGCTTCTTAGCGGAAAGCTCGTTGAAAAGGCTAATCAGGCTGTTTGGATCATAGTGATTCATGCTTTCGTTAACGGTTGCAAACGCGGCTTCCACCGCCGAATGCACGTCGGCGTCTGTCACGTGATCGGGAGCGTTAAGATAGGTAAGCGACCAGCTCGTGCCAAAAACACTGCCGCCTGCTTGAACAGGGCGGTCACTGTCGCCGCAAGCAGCTATACAGCAAAAGGCCAGCACAAGTGCTGGCCTCATCACGGCTCTGTACCACGCCGATGTCACCCTCCGAAGTCGTCCAGGAAAATGTTTTCCCGCTCGACGCCAAGGTCCAACAGCATATTAATAACCGCGGTATTCATCATAGGCGGACCACACATGTAGTACTCACAGTCTTCCGGTGCAGGATGATCCTTGAGGTACTGCTCATAAAGCACATTGTGAATGAACCCCGTGAGCCCATCCCAATTGTCCTCAGGCTGTGGGTCTGATAGCGCCACGTGCCACTCAAAGTTGTCGTTCTCGGCGTCCAAGCTGTCGTAGTCTTCTACGTAGAACATCTCGCGAAGCGATCTCGCCCCGTACCAAAAGCTGATTTTGCGCTTGGTCTCAAGCCTTTTGAGCTGATCAAACAGGTGGGAGCGCATGGGTGCCATCCCGGCACCGCCACCAATAAACACCATTTCGTTCTCGGTCTCCTTGGCAAAGAATTCACCGAAGGGCCCGTAAACCTTCACTTTGTCTCCGGGTTTAAGGTTGAACGTCCAACTCGACATGATCCCGGCAGGAATACCCTCACTACCCGGCGGCGGGGATGCAATCCGGATATTGAACTTAACGACCCCTTTTTCCTCAGGGTAGTTGGCCATCGAGTAGGCTCTTATGGTGGTGTCGGTGCAAGCAGATTCGATATTAAAGAACCCAAATCGATCCCAGTCGCCGAGATACTCCTCCTCCACATGGAAGTCACTGTACTTCACTGAGTGGGGCGGGCACTCCAACTGCACATAGCCACCCGCCCGAAAGTCAACGCTCTCTCCTTCGGGTAACTTCAGCACCAACTCCTTGATAAAGGTCGCAACATTCTCATTTGATACAACAGTGCACTCCCACTGTTTGACACCAAAGACCTCGTCAGGCACCTGAATTTTAAGATCTTGCTTGACTGGCGTCTGGCACGACAACCGCCAACCTTCGCCCGCTTCGCGGCGCGTAAAGTGCGACTCTTCTGTGGGCAACATGGCGCCGCCCCCCTCTTGAACCACACATTTACATTGTGCGCAGGTACCGCCACCGCCGCATGCGCTCGCCAAAAAAAGGTTAGCGTCGGCAAGCGTTTGCAAAAGTTTACCGCCCGCAGGCACTTCAATCGTGCGCTCGCCATTGATTTCGATACTGATATTGCCACTTGAAACCAAACGGCTACGGGCAGCAATAATGATCATTACGAGGGCGAGGATAATCGCCGTAAACATGCCAGTGCCATAAAAGATCGTCATATCCATTCGGGCTACTCTCTTAATCTCATTCCGGTCTAGATATCAATGCCGCCAAAGGACATGAAGCCCAGCGACATCAAACCAACAGTAATAAACGTGATCCCCAGACCCTGCAGTCCATCCGGCACGTCACTGTACTTCAACTTTTCACGAATCCCGGCCAGCGCCACTATAGCCAATGCCCAGCCAACACCTGACCCTGCGCCAAACACCGCACTCTCAGCAAAAGTCAAACTCCGCTCAACCATTAACAGCGAAGCCCCCAATATCGCGCAATTGACGGTAATCAGGGGTAGAAATACTCCCAAGGTGGCATATAGCGCGGGCACGTACTTATCGAGGAACATTTCAAGAATCTGAACAAGTGCTGCAATCACTGCAATGTAGCTCAACAATCCAAGGAAACTCAGATCCACCTCGGGCAGACCAGCCCAGGTCAATGCACCATCGGATAGCAAGTTTTGATAGATCAGATTGTTAACCGGTACCGTTATCGACAGCACGACTATGACGGCAACACCCAAACCAGCGGCGGTCTGGATTTTCTTGGAAACAGCCAAGAAGGTACACATTCCCAAGAAAAATGAGAGCGCCATATTCTCGATGAAAATCGCTCTGACAAAAAGACTGAGATAGTGCTCCATCAGGCGCGCTCCTCCGCAGGGTTATGGTGGGCGATCTTGAACTCGGGCGCCTCTACCTGCTCGGTGTTAAAAGACCTGATAGCCCAGATCAGTAACCCAATCAAAAAGAACGCGCTGGGTGGCAAGAGCAACAGGCCATTGGCTTGATACCAGCCACCCTCAGTTACTAGGGGTAAAATTTCGATGCCAAATAATTTGCCCGTGCCAAACAGCTCGCGCACGGTAGCTACCGCCAGCAGGACAAATGAATAACCCAACCCATTGCCGATGCCGTCGATAAAACTGGGGACGGGAGGATTTTTCATCGCATAGGCTTCTGCACGCCCCATCACGATGCAATTGGTAATGATTAATCCAACAAATACCGACAGCTGCTTGGAGATGTCATACGCTACCGCCTTAAGTACCTGATCAACCACAATCACCAGCGAGGCAATAATCGTCATTTGGACAATAATTCGGATACTCGAGGGGATAAATTGCCGAATACTTGAAATGAAGAAACTTGAGAACGCAGTCACGAGGGTCAGAGCAACGCACATCACCACGGTGACTCTGAGAGACGTGGTCACTGCCAATGCAGAGCAAATACCCAAGATCTGCAAAGCGATGGGGTTATCTTTGAAAATGGGGTCTGCGAGGGTGTCGCGCATGCTCATCAGACTTCTCCCTGCCGCAAGTTATCCAAGAGGGGCTTAAACCCCTGATCTCCCAGCCAGTAACGCACGAGATTATTCACGCCCTTTGTCGTCAGGGTCGCGCCGGAGAGCCCATCTACCTGCCACTGCTCCTGATCAGACCCCGCAGATACGGAACCCTTCAGGACCTGAATCGCGACCTGATCAGCGCGGTAGACCTGCTTACCCGACCAAATAGCTTTCCACTTTGGATTGTCCACTTCACCCCCCAGCCCCGGCGTCTCTCCATGCTCGTAGAAGCCCAGTCCCGCAATGGTGTTGCCGTCGGCTTGCAGCGCCATAAATCCATACAGTGTTGACCATAGCCCATAGCCACGAATGGGTAAGATGATTTTATCGAGATCACCTGCCTCGCCGCGAACGAGATAAACCAGCGCCTGGTGCTCTCTTCGTACCAGTTTTGCCGGGTCGTCCTCACCGGGGATGGCGCGCGAAAGCTGGGGGTCTTTCGCCGCTTCTCGCTGATCAAATGCCGCTGGATCAATTTCATCGACGAATTCTCCGGCGTCCAGATCCACCACTCTCGTCTCGACCTGCTCAAACTGCTCTTCCACAGAGAGAGAGGGATCAAGGAGGCCTGCCGCCAGTAATATGTTGCGCTTCAAATCCCGAGTTTTATTGGCCTCTTGCGCCGGCTTCAGCACCACCGCTGCGGTAGACACGACAACCGAGCACACCAAACACAACCCAAGGGCAACGGTCAGGACCCGCCCAAGACCCTCTCCATTAGCTGACACGTGCTAATCTCCTCTTAATGTTAGCGCTAACCGCAAAGTAATCGAAAAGCGGGGCAAACAAGTTGGCAAATAGAATTGCCAACATCATGCCCTCGGGGAACGCGGGATTCACTACTCTGATCAACACACACATGACACCGATTAAAATACCGTATGCCCAACGACCGGAATGAGTCATCGCCGCCGACACCGGATCGGTCGCCATAAAAAAGGCACCAAATGCAAAACCGCCAACCACCATGTGCCAGTGCCATGGCATTGCAAATGCTGGATTAGAGTCAGAGCCGACGGCGTTTAGCAGCAGACTGAAGGCGATCATGCCCACGAAGCAGCCCGCCACTACCCGCCAAGAAGCAATGCCCTGAATGAGAAGAAAAACCCCGCCGATCATAATCATCAGTGTTGAGGTCTCACCAATAGACCCGGGGATCGCGCCCACGAATGCATCCCACCAGGTGTAGGCCTCAGCGAGGCCAGACATACCCTCCGAAGCCACGATCCCCAGAGGGGTCGCGCCTGAGTATCCGTCGACAGCGGTCCATACTGCATCACCAGAAATTTGTGCGGGATACGCGAAGTAGAGAAAAGCGCGTCCTGTCAGCGCTGGATTCAGAAAATTCTTACCGGTGCCGCCAAAAACTTCCTTGCCAATCACAACACCAAAACTGATACCCATTGCCGCCTGCCACAAGGGCAGATCCGGGGGCAGAGTGAGCGTGAATAGAATTGAGGTAACAAAAAAGCCTTCGTTCACTTCATGTCCTCGCCGCATCGCAAACAGCACTTCCCAGAACCCACCGGCAACGAAAGTCACCAGGTATAGCGGTAAAAAATGCACCAGGCCATACAGCAAATTGTGCCAGCCATTATTGGCATCATGGCCCCCTAAAGCAGCCACGACACCGCCACGCCATCCTTCCAGTGAGCCGCCTGAAAGCGCCAGCACATCGTTGGCTTGGAGCCCGATGTTGTACATGCCGTAAAATATCGCAGGGAACGTCGCGAACCAGACGGTGATCATGATGCGCTTTAGATCTACGCCGTCTCGGACATGCGCATTCGCTCGTGTCACGCTGGAAGGGGAATAAAAAATCGTGTCAACCGCCTCGTACAGCGCGTACCACTTCTCAAAGCGACCGCCAGGCTTAAAATGCGGTTCCATGGTGTCTAGCTGTTGTCGCAATCCCATGTCTCAGCCTTCCTTCTCAATTCGAGTGAGGTTATCCCTCAGAATTTCGCCGTATTCATATTTGCCGGGACAAACATAGGTGCAAAGCGCCAGATCTTCCTCGTCCAGCTCTAAACAGCCCAATGCTTGTGCGGTCTCCGTATCGCCCACCAGCAACGCACGTAGCAATTGCGTCGGCAAAATATCCAGAGGCATCACTTTTTCATAGGCGCCTACCGGCACCATTGCCCGCTCGGATCCATTGGTAGTGGTAGACATGGCCAGCGGCTTGAGTCCGAACCATTTGGAAAGGTAAATCCCCATTACGGAGTGCTTGCTCATTCCCGGAGAGAGCCAGCCGAAAAGGACACGCTGTCGGCCCTCTGGCAACACGGATACCTGCTGGTGATATCTCCCCAAATACGCTGTGTCGGTCTGAACGCCCCTGCCTCCCAAAACCGAACCTGATATCAATCTAGTCTCACCAGCATCGTGTTCACCCGCGACCAATGCCTGAAGATCAGCACCCAAACGGCTCAATACCCACCTAGGGCGCGTTACCGACGGTCCCGCGAGGGCCACAATCCGATCGGTGAACAGCGCGCCATCGAGAAACAGGCGACCTACGGCAATCACATCTTGATAACCAATGGTCCAGGCGATGCGCGACAGCGACGCTCCCATGAGGAAATGCACGTGTGTTCCCGCCAAACCAGCAGGATGGGGGCCTGCGAAATCATGACGAGTGATACGCTCGTGGCCGCTCTGCGGAATCTCGGCGTCTGGCGCTGCACACAAATAGACCGGGCAAGCCACTATTTTGGCCAGCAACTCTTGCCCCAGTAAAAATGCCTCGGCCTCCCGAGCAATCACCTGGGCCGGCTCCGGCGCATGGGGATGCGTATCGATAGCAGTAATAAATAATCCAGCGGGGGCAGTTGCTGGATCCGCAACGCGGCTGAATGGCCTTGCTCGAAGGGCAGTCCATTGGCCAGAGAGCAGGAGCTGATCCCTTATTAGTTCTGCAGACAGGGACCTGGCCTGTTCGGCTGTGTGCCGCTGGAAAGCCGCCGCCTCATCGTCTTCAATGTCTATAACAATCGACTGAAACGCCCGTTTGGCACCTCTATTTATGGCTGTTACCCGACCACCTGCGGGGGCGGTATAGCGGACGCCCTCACACTTTTTGTCAGTGAACAACAGTTCGCCGCGTTTGACGCTATCGCCCACCTGAACAGCCATTGTGGGCTTCATGCCATGATAGTCTGGGCCTACCAGTGCAACCGCGCGACAGTTTGAGGACGTGTCGATCTCTGCCGCGGGCTTTCCCGCCAGTGGCAGCGTCATACCGCGTTTGATTTTTATCATCTCAATGCTCATCTGCCTTACCGAACTGTGGGCCAGAACATGCCACAAGCCCATAGGTCACCGTAACGAGGGCGACTCTTACTTATGTCATTACGGGGTAAGCCCCCCCAGACGATGGTACGTCTAATACAGGACCGGGGGCTTCTAATGGCCGGGCCCAGCGGGCTCTCATCGGTCGCGCGTATTCTATTCGACTTGGCCGACCAAGGCCAACCCGTGCCGCATGAGGTTTCAGCTACGCAGGAAATACCCCGTTAGCAGGGTAGGTTTGGTAGCAGATGCCGGCCATACGCTCCAATACACGATAGACCTGACAGCTATAACCGTACTCATTGTCATACCAGAGGTATAGCACCGCTTGATTGCCATTGACGATGGTGGCTTTTGCATCAAAGACACAGGCGGACCGCGAGCCGACAAAGTCGCTGGAGACGACTTCTGGCGAATTGGAGTAATCGATCTGCTTTTTCATTTTCGAATGGAGTGCTGTCTCCCGCATATATTCATTAAGCGCTTCCCGGGTCGTCTGCTGGGAAAGCGTCAGGTTAAGGATTGCCATGGAGACATTGGGTGTGGGAACCCGGATCGCGTTACCGGTTAGCTTCCCCTCCAACCCGGGCAAAACCTTGGATACCGCCTTGGCCGCCCCTGTCTCGGTCAGCACCATATTTAACGGTGCACTGCGGCCCCGTCGCTCGGCCTTGTGATAATTATCGATCAGGTTCTGGTCATTGGTGTAAGCGTGAACGGTTTCGACGTGCCCCGCGACGATCCCATAATGATCATCGGCGGCCTTGAGCACCGGCACGATCGCATTGGTCGTGCACGACGCCGCCGAGAGAATCTGATCGGAATCGACTATTTCGTGATCGTTGATGCCCGCTACAATATTTTTGACGTCCCCTTTGCCCGGCGCGGTCAGAATCACTTTCGCAACGCCCTTGGCCTGCAGGTGTCTCGCCAACCCCTCCTTGTCTCGCCAAACCCCTGTGTTATCGACCACGATGCATCGGTCAATGCCGTAGTCAGTGTAGTCAATATCCTCAGGCGAATCGGCATAAATGACCTTTACCTCATTGCCGTTGGCAACAAAAGACTGTCGCTCCTTATCCACCCGAATCGTTCCCTGAAACACTCCATGGACGGAGTCTCGGCGCAGAAGACTCGCACGCTTCAATAAGTCATCCTCCGCATTGCCACGGCGCACCACCACCGCTCTTAGACGCAGGCTATCCCCACCGTCAGTTTTAGCGATGAGGATTCGCGCCATGAGGCGTCCAATACGTCCAAAGCCGTACAACACGACGTCAACGGGCGCATCCACAGGTTTCTGAATCGAACCGATAAGATAATCAAGCTCCTGAGCCACATACTCCTCAACCGAGAGGCCCGCGCCCGCTCCTTTGTCAAAATAAGCGACAGCCAAGCGTCCGATATCTAAATGACAGGGCCCAAGATCAAGCGAATGCACCGCATTGAGAACAGGTGTCGTTTCGAACTCCGATAACTCGTTGTCCTCCATTTGTCTGACCCAGCGATGGCTTTTCATAATATCCAGTACCGACTGGTTAACGAGAGACCGACCGTATATGTAGCTCTTGACGTTGCGTTCGCGAGACAAGCGACCCACCACCGGTATCATGGACTCCGAAAGCGCCTCACGCTCTTTCCAATCGGCAAAGTAGTCATCGGGTCTGGATCGTTTGCGTTCTTCAGTCACTGGAGCTCCTTGGCATGATCGGACAACGAGAAATCACCCTCTGGCACCCTAAAAGCACTCGGCGTACTTGCAAGACGACAGTGTGGCCGCGCGCCATTATCGATTCGCGACTGCCACTAGGCAACCTTAAAAGCACTATTGCCATGGCCGTTGTGCGCCACGACCCCTACAATAGGCGGGAAATGCTAGACCTCCACAATGCTTAAAGATCGCCTTGCAGACACGCCTTGGCCCAATTCAGTGGGATCGCGAACAGCGATAGGCCCATTGCTGGGCTCAGCGGGCTCAGCGGCGATTGCCGAACTTGCAGCGGCAGACAGACCACTCATCGTGCTGGTCCCGAGTTCTACCGACGCGCTGGTCCTCGCGCGTGAACTGCCGTTGTTCCTGCAATCCGATATTCCGGTGCTCACACTGCCTGACTGGGAAACTCTGCCCTACGACCATTTTTCTCCTCATCAAGACATCGTCTCACAACGCCTGAGGACATTTTACGAACTACCCAATCTCGCTCAGGGACTCGTCATACTCCCAATCACCACAGCGATGCTGCGTACCCCACCGAAATATTTCATTGAAGGCAACACGCTGGACTTGAGCGCTGGTGACCAGTTCGATCTGGAGCGCTTCACAACCGGACTCACACTCAACGGATACCATGCGGTCGAGACCGTAATGGAGCATGGAGAATTTGCTGTGCGGGGCGCCCTCCTCGACGTCTTTCCAATGGGAAGCGAGTCACCCTATCGCATTGATCTATTCGACAACGAGGTCGAGACACTTCGTACCTTTGACCCTGAAACACAACGGACCGTTAACCAGGTACCGCATATTAAACTCATGCCCGCACGGGAATTTCCCGTCAACTCGGATGCAATTCGCCGTTTCCAGATGTCATGGTATGACACGTTTGATGGCGACGCGGACCTCTGCCCCACCTTTAACGAAGTGACTGCCGGCCGGATTCCTGGTGGTGCCGAGTACTACCTGCCGTTGTTTTTTGATCAATGCGGCTCGGTTTTTGACTACTTGCCCGCGAATGCTGCTATCGCCGTGATGGGCGAGCATCACTCAGCAGCCCAGCGTTACTGGGGTGAAGTAACGGGACGTTTCGAGGAGTACGGTATAGACCCCAGACGCCCCTTGCTCCCGCCCGCGCGAAGCTTCCTGCCGGTAGAAGAGCTGTATGCAAAACTGGCCGAACATGCAGTGCTCGAGCTTAAGACCTCCGGGGAAGCGCCTGTCCATGTGACCATGCCCTTCAAGCCGCCTCCCATGCTCACTCGGCCCGCAGGAGAAAATGGCTATCAGGACCTGTTACGCAGATTCGTTGTCGACCATAACGGTCCGGTTTTGTTGTGCGCTGAGAGCGCAGGTCGCAGAGAAATTTTGCTGGAAACACTGGCAAAAGCGGATCTCAATCCGGAGCCCGTGTCGGATTGGCCTGACTTCTTAGCAAGGCAAATACATTTTGGCATTACCGTCGCCCCCGTCGATCGCGGATTCTACGCCGGCCCGGGCGCCCCGACACTCGTCTGTGAATCGCAATTATTCGGCCAACGTGTCGCACAACGCCGAAGGCGAACAACACGTGACGAGACGGACACTGATGCGATTATCCGGGACCTTACCGAACTCCGCGTGGGTTTACCTGTTGTCCATATAGAACACGGTGTAGGCAGATATCTCGGACTGCAGGTGCTGCAGATAGAGGCAGATGACGCCGAGTTTCTGCTGCTGGAGTACGCTGAAAATAACAAATTGTATGTGCCAGTAGGCTCGTTGCACCTGATTAGTCGCTATACCGCCGGAGACCCTGATACTGCCCCGCTCCATCGTTTGGGCAGCGATCAGTGGGAGAAGGCGCGAAAAAAAGCACAGGAGCGAGCAGCGGATGTCGCGGCGCAGCTGCTCGAGGTCTACGCCAGAAGAGAGTCGCGGCAGGGACATGCGCACACTCTCGATGCGCAAAAATGGCTGAACTTCTGCGAGGATTTCCCTTTTGAGGAGACGCCCGATCAGGCTGCCGCTATTGAAGCGGTGCAAGCAGATATGTGCGCACCCAAAGTGATGGACCGGCTGATATGTGGCGATGTCGGTTTTGGCAAAACCGAAGTCGCCATGCGCGCAGCCTTTATCGCCGCCCAGAATGGACGGCAAACGGCCGTGCTGGTGCCTACGACATTACTGGCTAATCAGCATCACGCCAACTTTCGCGATCGTTTTGCCAACTGGCCTTACACGGTAGAGGTGGTCTCCCGCTTCAAGTCGACCAAAGATCTCAAAAATATTGTCGAACGAGTGCAGTCTGGAGATATCGATATTCTGGTGGGCACCCACAAACTTCTCCAAAGTGATTTTGGCTTTAAAGACCTAGGCCTTTTGATCATCGACGAAGAGCATCGCTTTGGGGTCAAGCAAAAGGAAGCGATCAAGGCATTGCGCGCCGAAGTAGACATCCTGACCATGACTGCCACACCGATTCCACGAACATTGAACATGGCGCTGGGCGGCCTCCGCGACCTCTCTATCATCGCCACTCCTCCCGCACGACGTCTGTCGATCAAAACCTTTGTCAGAGAGCACAGTATTGCACTGGTCAAGGAGGCCGTACTGAGAGAGACGCTGCGAGGCGGCCAGGTTTTCTACCTGCATAACGAGGTCAAAACTATTGAGGAGAGTGCGCGTAAGCTACGCGACTTGCTCCCTGAACTGTCCATAGGCGTCGCTCATGGTCAATTGCGTGAGCAGGCTATTGAGCGCGTCATGAGGGAATTCTATCACCAGCAGCATCATATACTGGTGTGCTCTACCATCATTGAGACGGGGATCGACATCCCCAATGCCAACACCATCATCATAGAGCGAGCTGACCGATTCGGATTAGCACAACTGCATCAGCTGCGGGGACGCGTTGGCAGATCACATCATCAGGCTTACGCCTACCTCCTCAGCCCGCCCCGAAGCGTCATCACTTCAGATGCGCAGAAAAGACTCGATGCGATCGAAGCCGCAGGAGATCTTGGCGCAGGTTATCAACTGGCCTCACATGACATGGAAATCCGTGGTGCCGGTGAACTGCTAGGTGCTGAGCAATCCGGGCAAATACATCAGGTTGGTTTTTCCCTCTATCTCGAAATGCTGGACAGCGCGGTGTCTGCTTTGCGGCGGGGGGACATACCCGATATTGATCAACCTCTCGACAGTGGCACGGAAGTCAAGCTGCATGTTCCTGCATTGATCCCTGAGTCATACCTGCCAGACATCACAACCCGACTGGTACTCTATAAGAGGATCGCACAAGCCCATAGCGACAGCGCGCTTCGAGACATTCAGGTGGAGATGATCGATCGCTTTGGCTTGCTGCCCGACCCCGTCAAAAATTTATTTACCTGCGCACAACTGCGAGTGACAGCGCAAAAATTGGGTATCAGCGAGATCGATATGACTGACGAAGGTGGGAGCATCGAATTTAAGGCATCTACGGCGGTAGAGCCCGCCGCGATCGTAAAATTGATTCAAACAGAACCGCTCTGCTATAGCCTGAGCGCAAAAGGCAAGCTGCGGGTAAAAAAAGCACTACCCACTCTGCTCTCAAGAGCGGAATTTGTAGAAAACCTGATAAACCCTTGGCTCGAGGCAGCATGATGCGTCAAAGCGCCATTTTATTTTTATCTGGGATGCTAACCGCCAGCTTATCCGCCGCCCCACTGCCAGGCGGATTCGATCACTCTGGCTGGTATGAATTTGAAGTCGTCATTCTGATCAATTCCGAGGCAGAGGTATTGGAGAGTCAGACTTGGCCACTACTGCCCCAGCCCGGTTATCCTAGCCGGTGGCGATGGCTCATGGATAAAACGACACCCCCTCCAGAATCTGACATGGTTAAGGATGCTCGCATTCATCAGAGCCTGTCAGGGCATACTATGATTTACGAGCCGGAAATCGCGCCGGCACCCTGGTTGCCAACCAACGCCCTAATGACCGAGGACGATCTTGCCTTGATCAATGAACTAATTGACTTGGGGCTGGGGTCGTCCCGAGAAGATCGCGAAGCATCATTAACACCTACCGAGTCAGCGTCTTCCGAACAGATAGAAGCGCCCACCTCCAACCCAATCCTCCCATTTGAGGCATATGAACCGGAGGCCGGCCCCGTTCCACTGCTCTCGCTGGAATCTCTGGTGTTGGAGGGCGCGCCCGCAAACTTATCGCAAGAGGTCAGTGTACCTTTTGCGCGCCCGGAGCAGCGAGCAGAGCTCCTCCCAATCGAAGTAGCGGCAAAATCTATTCCCCTGCCCGCGACATTCGAGCGACTCCCTTTGTCCAAGCTGGCGCCGGGGCTTGAGCGTTACCGTCGGAGCAACAACGACGAGATTATCGCAGCCACCTCATGGCTTCAGGGACCCGGGAACGAAAATCTCCCGATTGTGATTGAACCCGAAAGCAGTGACCGATACCCCCTTGCACAGGGATTTATTCAACTTTTGCCACGAGCAAACGGCTGGCGTCTTGGGCTGAATATTTGGGCTAATACACAAGGCCAGTATCTACCTGATGTCTTCACAATGGATCCACCGCCACCCTCTCCACCGCGCACGACGATAGTGCCGGGACACGTCACGGGATCTCCTCAAATGTCCGGGACACTCAGCGCTACTTCAACAACACGGCTGAATGACGGGACCATGATCGACAAGGGGTATGCGCAAGGTGGAGGAGCGAATCAGCGCTTCGAGGGCACCGAGCAATTTGGTGAGGGCGACCTTGAGTCCGGCGTGGCTGCGGTCGACAGCGCCCCGCCGCCTCCCGATTGGAATTGGCGTCACGTTATTCACGTTGCAGACACCGTACCCTTGACCGAGAACCGGTTGCGCTACTACGACCACCCAGTGATTAAAGTTTTGGCAATTTGGCGAGAGCTCAGTTGGTATGAATTATATCTGCGAGGCGCCATGCTGAGAGAGGCTGAGCACGCCCGGCCGGCTGATTAGGCACTGTCTCTTGCACGCTTTACGCTAAGCATCTCTGTCGTCTGCACCTAACCGCGGACCACCCGGATCCAGCAACACCGTGCGGGTAGGGAAGGCAATATCTGCACCCATGCGTTCGATAATTTCCAGAATATTGAGCAGAATCTCCTGCTTCACGCCGTGGTATGTCACCCAATCTGTAGTCCGGGTGAAAGTGTAGATAAAGAAATCCAAGGAAGATGAACCAAAAGAGACAAAATTAACAATTAGGGTGCGCGATTGATCGATCTCCCCGTGTCCTCGCAGCATGGCCTCGACCTCCGAAACAATCTCTGCCATCACCGCCGAATCACTATAGCGGACACCGATGGTTTCGTAGATTCGCCGGTTCCGCATCCGCGACGGATTTTCAATTGCCACAGTAGAAAAGACAGAGTTGGGAACGTAAAGGGGCCGCTGGTCGAAGGTTCTGATGCGGGTTATGCGCCAGCCAACATTCTCTACGGTTCCCTCGACTTCTCGGTCAGGTGATCTAATCCAATCGCCTACCGCGAATGGACGGTCGAGGAAAATACTGAGTCCACCCAAAAAATTGGCGAGTAAATCCTTGGCGGCAAAACCCACTGCAATCCCGCCCACTCCTCCAAATGCGAGCAAGCCCGATACCGAAACACCCAAGGACTGAAGAATCATAATGCCCGCGATGGCCCAAATCACAATGCGGCTGAGGCGCGCCACTGCGTTAATCGTGGCGCGCTCACCAGACTCCAGCGCTCCCCGGTGTTCACTCAGCAACTCCTCTTCAATCCCTCGACTCAAACGATGCGCCAGCCAACCCACCAGCGACAGTATCGCCGTATCTGACAGTCGCAATAAGGCCTCACGAATCCCGTCGAGCACATTGAAAAGCGACAGGGACAACAGCCCCAGAATGACCCACATGACCCATTGGATGGGTGGGAAGACCGAATATAGGAAAACGTCATCCCAGCGCGTCTCAGTGCGATCAGCCGCGATGGTCAGCCCTTTGACCACTCGATATATTGTGTAGTGCCCAGTTATCCCAACCAGTAGCAAAGCCGTGAACACCACGCTGTCTGTCGGCACGTGCAAAACCCCAGCAATGGGCTCCAGCAGATCTCTTAAAAACAACATCAACAACACCGCTCCGTAAATTGGGGATCTATCGTAACCCAGCTACCGCCGCCCGGCACCAGAGCAGACTGTACAAAAACACAGACTGTATATATCATCAGCCCATAAACTGGAGCTATCACCATGAAGCTGACCGCCAGACAACAGCAAGTACTTGAGGTTATCCGCCAATATGTAGCCGATACGGGCTACCCCCCGACTCGGGCTGATATCGCCCACGAGTTAGGGTTTAAGTCTGCTAATGCAGCAGAGGAACATCTCCGCGCCCTCGCGAGAAAAGGGGCAATAGAGATGATAGCCGGCACTTCTCGTGGCATCCGTTTAACTGAAAGCACCGGACTCCCGATTATCGGACGGGTTGCTGCAGGTTCTCCGGTGTTGGCAACAGAGCATATAGAAGACTACTGCGAACTAGCGTCCGGATTTTTCTCGCCCGGCGCTGACTATCTTCTCAGGGTAACCGGGGACAGCATGAAAGATGCGGGCATCTTTGATGGTGATCTGCTCGCAGTGCACAACACACAAACAGCCAAGGATGGTCAGATCGTCGTGGCGCGCATCGAGGATGAAGTGACTGTCAAGCGGCTCAAGCGATCGGGGCAGCATATGCTTAAATTACTGCCGGAGAACCCCGACTATGACCCAATCGTGGTGGATCTTCGCCAAACAGAAGTGGCGATAGAGGGCATCAGTGTGGGTATCATTCGTCAGCAAATGTGACGCAATAGGTCTTAAAGGCTCAACGCGGGCCGACCATGCAGAAGAGACCTGCTAACCATCCCGTTGAGGCAGTCGCTTAATGGCATACCTTGGCCAACTCGCTGCACGTAGGGTCGATATTTTGGGGGGAGCAGTATCTGAAGCTTTCATTTGCAGCTCCCGGAGAAGATAACGAAGCGTATTGCCCCGCTGTAACGCAACGCTAGCGCGGAATTAGTGCAACGTTCGTCTCTCTGACATGTCAGCAGTATCGACTTCGAGGTTGTTGACCTCAGACAGTCTCGCCGCCGCTTCTATGCCAGCCTGAATCATAACTCGGGCAATTTCCAAATTATTTCCCATCAGGTAAGCATTTGCCTCATCGGAAAACTGGATGCTGAGCAGTGGCTCTGAGTCGTCTTCGACGCGCTGCAACACCACCTCTCCATCACCTAGATCCACAATTTCAAGCAAGGATGTAGACACTCAATGTCCTCTCTTTTATTGATCCCCCAGTAACACAACTAAGGGATACTCCACGTTAACACTCTCATCACACATCTGCCACTGAGCCGCCAAGATGTTAAAAAACAACACGCTATGATTCGTCGACGGCGCCTGCAATCAGATCCGCTAGCTCCATCAGCTGCTGCAGCCACACTTCGAAGTGCCGGGCGTCAAAACCGCGCACATCTGATGCGAGGTGCCCGGGGGCAACCGATAGCGACGCGCGAGTAATGGGCTGTTTGAGGGCCGCTACCCAACCGTCATTCTCTAAAGCGGCGCAAGCGTTAACCTCAGCAGGACGAACGAGGCCAGCGGGCAACGGTGGCAGATCATTAACAGAGTGCGGGGGCTGCTCCGGGACTTGGTTTACTCGACAGGCAGCTAGCAGTAACCAACCATAGGCATCCAGAAAATGTCGCCTCACCGCGGGTGCAAAAGCCAAACCGACCTGCTCCCTCGGCTCTGATTCTCCATCAATCATGTAACGCCAGCCCGTGAGCAGAATCTTACCGTGATAAATACTCTGATTGGCAAAGGCCAGGGACTGGCTCAATCCACCGCCTCGGTAGCACTAACGCTTGCCTTGGCGCGCGACTTTGCCTTGGGTTTTGCTTTGGTTTTCGCTTTAGCTTTTTTCTTCGCCTTCGGTTTTTTTGCAGTGCCGTCCTCGACCCAACGCCCGTCAACAAAGAGCGCCCGCCAACCACTGGGCTTACCGTCTCGCTCAGACATGACGTATTGCTCTTTGCTTTTTCGGCTATACCGGATCTGTGATCGACTTCCCACATCATCAGCGAGTGGCGCATCAAACAGATAATGATATTTCGGATCGATCTCGGCCTGATGTGGTAATAGCTCATCGACAAATGGCGGTCGCGTCTCACGGTGTTTAGGGAACTGGCTGGCGGCCAAAAAAATCCCCGACGCCCCATCGCGAAGCACGTAGTGGTCTTCAACTTTGACGCACGCCAATTCTGGCATGGGGACCGGATCCATTTTCGGAGGCGCTACCTCGCCATTGCGTAATAATTTTCGGGTGTTGGTGCACTTTGATTCACTACAGCCAAAATATTTTCCGAATCGGCCGGTTCGTAACTGCATATCTGCGCCGCACTTATCACACTCGATGATAGGGCCATCGTAGCCTTTGATGCGAAACTGACCCTGCTCCACTTCATACCCTGAGCAGTCGGGATTGTTGCCGCAAACATGAAGCTTGCGCGCCTCATCAATCAGATAGCTGTCCATCGCAGTGTGGCATTGCCCGCACCGCCGCTTGCTCAGGAGCAATCGCGACTCGGCTTCATCATCGGCATCAATACTGATGGCCTCATCACCGGGAATCAGGTTTACCGTCTCCTTGCAACGCTCCTTGGGGGGCAGGTTATAACCAGAGCAGCCGAGAAAAACACCGGTGCTGGCCGTCCTGATCTGCATAGGGCGACCGCAGTCACCACAGGGAATGCCCGTAGGAGTCGGGTCATTAGGCTGCATGCTATCTGGGCCCGGGTTTGCCGCCTGAGCCAATTTGCCACTGAAGTCGGCGTAAAACTGATTCAACAAATCAGTCCAGGGCAGCTCACCCTTCGCCACCTCATCGAGGCGCTCCTCCATCAATGCGGTGAAACCATAATCAAGCAAGTCACTGAAACTTACCTGAAGCCGCTCGGTGACAATATCACCCATTTTTTCAGCGTAAAAACGCCGATTCTCTAACCGGACGTAGCCACGATCCTGAATGGTGGAGATGATCGCGGCATAAGTGGAGGGTCGTCCGATCCCCCGCTTCTCCATCTCTCTTACCAAGCTGGCCTCACCATAACGTGCCGGAGGCTTGGTAAAGTGTTGCTTTGGCAAAAAATCTTTAGCCTCAAGCGCGTCCCCTGCCGCCAATGGCGGGAGCACCGCTTCGTCACCCTTCCTCGCAGCTGGCGGCTGAACCCGAGTAAAACCGTCAAATTCGACTACTCTTCCCTTTGCAGTCAGGCGACAATCCGCAGCTGAGACAATCAGCGTCGTCGAGAGATAACGCGCGGGCGTCATCTGACATGCGACGAACTGTCTCCAGATAAGGTCGTAGAGCCGCTCAGCGTCAGGTTCCATACCGGATAGCAGATTACTGCGGATTTTGACATCAGAGGGCCTTATCGCTTCATGCGCCTCCTGCGCCCCCTCTCTGGAACCATATCGGTTAGGCGAGCCTGGTAAATATTCGGCAGTGAACTCACCCGCAATCCAATCACGACAAGCCGCCACCGCGTCTTCACTTAAGTTGGTAGAGTCCGTTCGCATATAGGTAATAAAACCCGCCTCATAAAGACGCTGGGCGAGCATCATTGTCTTTTTAACACTGAAGCCCATTCGGGTGCTTGCAGCCTGCTGCAAGGTGGAAGTGATAAAAGGCGCGGAAGGTTTAGAGCTGGTTTTACGGGACTCCAAATCAGTCACTTTAAACGCGGCGTTACTCATAGCCGCCACGGCGGATTCCGCGTCCGCTTGTGTCTTGGGCTCAAATTTTGTCCCGTTGCGGTGCGTAACCATAAATCGCACAGGCTCTATATCGCCAGCTTGCAGCAGCGCGTGAACCTCCCAATACTCCTCCGGAACAAAAGCGCGTATCTCGCGCTCACGCTCGACAATGAGGCGCACTGCGACAGACTGCACACGCCCCGCTGACAAACCTCTAGCCACCTTCGCCCACAGCAGCGGACTGACTTCGAACCCCACAACGCGATCCAAAAAGCGTCGCGCCTGCTGGGCGTGAACTCTCGCTGTATCTAACTCGCCCGGTCTCTTGAAGGCCTCTTTAATGGCCTTTTGGGTAATTTCATTGAACACCACACGATGGTAACGACTACTGTCGCCACCAATCGCTTCCTGTAGGTGCCACGCAATCGCCTCACCTTCCCTATCTAGGTCTGTTGCGAGATAGATAGCATCACTGTCCTTCGCAAGCCGCTTCAATTCGCTAACGACTTTTTCCTTTCCAGGAAGGATCTCATAGCGCGCTCGCCAGCCATTGTCAGGATCAATGCCCATGCGTTTGACCAACTGCTCACGCTTTTTACGTGCCTGATAACGCGCTTTTTCATCGGGGGCCATCTTGCGAGTGAGCGCCGCCTGCGCCGCACGCTCTTTGGGGTCTGCAGGACTGGCACTCCCAGAAGTCGGCAAGTCACGAATATGACCCACGCTGGACTTTACAATGAAGTCCTTGCCGAGATATTTGTTAATCGTTTTGGCCTTGGCCGGCGATTCTACAATTACCAGTGCTTTACCCATAAAATCTGTTTGCCTGCTCTGCTAGACCGGGTCGAAGTGTAGCCCGCGCCTCGGAAGGAGGGCATCTATAAGGGCGATTGTCCGCGGGGTCAAGTGCAGCGGTAATAGTCGGCACCGGCTCACCAGACGCCCTTTACTCTCCCTTTAGTCAATAAATTCAATTGCTTGCGCGATCTGATCAAGAGCTTCAGGGCCGCCGCGCTCGTCCCAGAAAATGCTGACATTACGCTCAGAAAGCTCAACTACCTGCGCGCCCCCGGGTAATCGTTGGATCCAATCGGGGGGAGTGAAGTCATCAAAAACCGACTGCCAATCTGCTTGTATACGGACATACCGAAACTGCCGTCCTGTCACCTGAAGCGCTTTGGGCAATAAACGTTCGTAGCAAACAAGTTCGGTATCTGGAAAAAATCGAAACCGAGGTGGAATCTCGGGTGGCGGCCTAATTGAGACACGTAACCCGTGCTGACGCGCCTCGTCACGAATCGCCGCCTTTCGACGTTGTCCTTTGCTTGGCATCGCAGACATCAATGGCGCGATGACGACGGCAAGGCCCAGCAGAATGAGCAGATATACCAAGCAATTACCTCTGCGAGACAATCTCGATTTTTTGGACTACATTATTTACCAGTGTGATACCGCATAACGAGGAGAGTATGCCCTACCAAAACATTCTCGTGGCAGTCGATTTGGGCTCCACCACTGAGACGGTCGCCGGCCGAGCGTCTGCCCTGGCAAAACAAAACGGTGCGACGCTGCATGTCCTGCATGTTATCGAACCGCTGGCCATTACCTATGGCGGTGATATCCCAATGGATTTCTCAGCCATTCAGGAAGAAATTCAAGGCCAGGCAAAAGAGCAATTGGATCGACTCTGCGAGTCACTGGATGTGCCCGATTCGCACCGACACTTGGTAACGGGCCGCCCGGAGGCCGAGATCCCCACGCAAGCGAAAGCGATTGACTGTGATCTTATTGTTGTCGGCACACATGCCCGTTGGGGCCTTGCCTTGCTATTGGGTTCGACGACAGATGGTGTGATGCACAGCGCAGAGTGCGATGTGCTTGCTGTTAAAGTCGATGCCGCCACCTAAACAACGGCATGAAAAATTGTCATTAACCGGCCAAAAATGCCTTCAGTTGTGCAGTGTCGAAAGGCCAGCCCAGCTCTCTGCCCGTGGTATCTTTTATGACAGGAATTCGAACGCCGTAACGCTCGAGCAGCGTAAGATCCTCCGCAATATCCACGCTAGTAAAACTGCATTGCGCGGCATCGAGAATCGCTTCTGCATGTTCACACAGGTGACAACCGGGTGTGGTGTACAGCGTTAATGGTTTCATTGCCCGCTCCTTTTACTCGCAATGCCTGACACCCCGACCCCTCGATGGACACCAGACGGAGGGATTACGATCTACGGGCGCAAACCCGCGCTAGAGGCGTTGCTGGATCCGACCCTTAAGATCCATTGCCTGCACCTTGCCACCAGTAACCGTTCTGCGAAAATCATCGCGCAAATCACTGAGATTGCCAACAAACGCCGTATTGAGATACGGCACCACGACCGGCTTGGACTCTCCAGGATATCTAGAAATAGCAAGCAGGATCAGGGTGTTGCGCTAGATATTATATGCAATGACTTCTGCTCTATAACCGATTTTTTAGCGTCTCCGGTAGAGCGCGTTACGCTACTGGCCTTGGATGGCGTTACAAATCCGCAAAATGTCGGCATGATTATTCGTTCAGCGGTCGCCGCCGGCGTAGATGGATTGCTTTACCCCGCTAAGGGGGTAGCGGCTTTGGGGCCGCTTGTCATCAAGGCATCAGCGGGGACGGTGTTTCGCGCACCGATTATTCACTGCGACGAGCTCGATCATGCACTGCCACAACTCAAGCGGGCAGGCTTTGGCATCGCAATGTTGGAAGCAGGCGCCACCCAATCGCTGTTCGATTACCAACCCTTCGCACCCACAGTTTTTGTTTTTGGAAGCGAGAGCGATGGGGTCAGCCAGCGCACGCGGGAACTGACAGACACCCGCGTGAGTATTCCTATGCAAAATGGCGTGGAATCACTCAATGTGGCGGTCACTGCGGCCCTTGTTGCCTTTCATCTGTCATCGACGAAGAGCTGATGCGCGTCATTGTCCTCCAGGAGCGGCGGCATCGCCATTTGTCACCGCTAACCACGCTTGCTGGATAACGTAGGCCCGGATAGCATCCGTGTCTTCCTTGGTCAGATTCTCGGCGAAGGAGACCATACCCTGCTTTTCCAGCGCCCCTTCACGCACTACTTGATCCCAAGCCTGTTCGTTTGCCGAAATAGCTGACCAACGTAGGTCGGGAACAACACCCCCGCTCACGGCGAAGGCACCGTGACAAAAATGACAACTTTCCGCAAAGCGCTGCATTCCGAGCTGATGCTGATCAGGTTCGCCAAACATTGGCGACTTTGGCGTCTTAGTAATGCTGGCCACCAAGGGCTCGGGCATGAACTCAGTGCCCCCCAGCTTGAACGTGATCACTCTCGCAGGTTCCTTGGCCTTGGCTTCGCCATAAGTAAAGCCCGCTATCAGGTTGGACACACTCCCCCAACCCGACAACACGCTAAGGTATTGCTCACCATCGATCTCATAGGTCATGGGTGCTGCAGCCGCATTACCCACTAAATTGTGCGACCACAGTCGCTCACCTGTTGCGGCATCGTAGGCTACAAACTCGCCGAATTTATTCCCCTGAAACACCAGCCCTGCCGTAGTACTGAGCACTCCACCATTGAGCGGCAACGGGAAAGGTACTGCCCAGCGGGGTTCAGCCTTGACGGGATCCCACGCCAGCAAAGTGCCACCATCGAGACCCGATACTGCATCGAGCGTCCCCGCGGGATACTCGACAGGCCATCCGGCCGCCGCATCGTATCCGATGTTCCAAAACGACTTACTCTCTTCGACATTGCGAGTTTTGTCATAAAAAAACGGGATCTCATTCACCGGGATATACACCAGACCTGTGTCGGGGTTGAATGCCATCGGATGCCAGTTATGCGCCCCGGTTGGCCCCGGGACCACCGCGTATAGCCCTAGGTCAACGGCCTCATCCACCAAAACCGGACGACCTTTGTCATCAAATTCCCCGGTGGTCCAGTTCTGATTCGTAAAAGGCGTAGCCGAGATTAGCTCCCCGTTGGCAGCATCCAGCACATAAAAGAATCCATTTTTGGGTGCCTGCATGACAACTCGCCGGGAAGCACCATCCTCTCCAAGCGGCAAGTCCGCCAACACAATCTGCTGCGTGGCCGTATAATCCCATCGGTCGCGCGGCGTAGTTTGGTAATGCCACCGGTAGGCTCCGGTATCCGCATCGACGGCGAGAATAGAGGAGAGGAAAAGGTTATCTCCGTCACTATTAGGGTCGCGAATGTCGGCATTCCAAGGCGAGCCATTGCCGACTCCAATAAGCACCTGGTCATTCACCGTATCGTAAACAATCGAGTCCCAAGCGGTCCCGCCACCACCGTCGGTCACCCAGGCGCCCTCGTCTCCCCAAGTCTCGTTAGCCATCTTGGCCAGTATGTCGTCTGAAGCCGCACCATCGGGTTTTTTCTCGGGGTTAGGCACGGTATAGAATCGCCACGCCAACTCACCACTGGATACATCGTAGGCGCTCACATAACCCCGAACACCCAATTCCGCCCCAGCATTGCCAATAATCACCTTATTTTTGAAAACCCGCGGCGCTCCCGTAATGGTGTAGGGCTTGGACTGATCCACGGTGACCTCACTCCATATCACCGCGCCTGTCGCTGCATCAAGCGCCTCGAGGCGCCCATCAAACACGCCTATAAATACTTTTCCGTCATGCACGGCCACGCCGCGATTCACGACATCACAACATCCTTTTGCAGCGTCCTTCCCCGACACTTCAGGGTCGTACACCCAGATTTCCTCTCCGGTTTTCGCGTCTAAGGCGTACACTACTGACCATGCACTTGAAACATACATCACCCCGTCTACCACAATGGGTGTCGCCTCAGCGCCGCGGGGCTTCGCCATCTCGTAAACCCACCCCACACCGAGTTCAGACAACGTATCGCGGTTAATTTGCCCAAGGGTCGAGTGACGCTGCTCGTCGTAACTACCGCCGTAGGTCAGCCACATTTCAGGCTCCCGCGCTGCATTTTGTATTCTCGCGGTGTCAACCAGCGCAACCGCTGGAGCGTCGGCGGTGTCAAGACTGGCGGTATCCGACTTCGGTCCACAGGCGTAAATAGTCAACAAGGCAAAGAACACGGTGCTTAAGCGCGCGAAAGATGTCATGGCGGTCCCTCTTTTCTATTAATCAGCTACGCCGCCAGTGTAGCGAAAACCCCATCCAACAACGCCTGAAAAAAGACCACGCGAATGGCGACAATGGCCGCGCTTACTTGGAAAGAAATGCCATCCCCTCCTCCAAGCCTCGGAGTGTGAGCGGGTACATATTCCCTTCCATTAGTTGTCGGGTAATAGGAATCGATTGGGTGTACTCCCATTCGTCCTCAGGAACAGGATTAATCCAAATGCACTTTTCATAGGTCTCGCGCAACCGGCGCATCCACAACTCGCCCGATTCCTCATTCCAATGCTCTACTGAACCACCTGGCTGCATGATTTCATAAGGGCTCATGGACGCATCACCCACAAATACAACTTTATAGTCGTGGGCGTACTTGTGCATCAGGTCAAGTGTCGCGGTCCGCTCATTGAAACGGCGTATATTGTTCTTCCATACACTTTCATAAATAAAGTTGTGGAAGTAGAAATATTCAAGATGCTTAAACTCAGTGCGCGCCGCTGAAAAAAGCTCCTGACACACTTTCACATGAGGATCCATTGAACCGCCCACATCCAGAAATAGCAGCACCTTCACTGCGTTATGGCGTTCTGGGACCATCTTGATATCGAGTAATCCCGCATTGCGCGCGGTCGACTTGATGGTGTCATCCAAATCAAGCTCTTCGGTGGCGCCCGTTCTGGCAAACTTTCTTAACCGCCGCATAGCAATTTTAATGTTACGGGTTCCTAACTCGACGCTGTCATCAAGATTTTTGAAATCTCTCCGATCCCATACTTTTGCCGCGCGCTTGTTTTTGCTCTCACCGCCAACACGAATACCTTCAGGGTGATAGCCATCGTTGCCAAAGGGCGAGGTGCCCTCTGTACCGATCCATTTATTGCCGCCGGAGTGTCGCTTTTTTTGCTCCTCAAGTCGCTGCTTGAATTGTTCAATCAGCTCTTCGAGGCCGCCCAGACTTTCAATCTTGGCTTTATCCTCCTCCGACAACTGCTTTAGAAATTCCGAGCGCAGCCAATCATCGGGAATCATGGCTTCAATCACATCATCCAGCGCCTCAAGCTCCTGAAAATGCAGGCCGAAAGCGCGGTCAAAACGATCATAGTACTTCTCGTCCTTAACAAGCACTGCGCGCGACAGCGCGTAAAAATCGTCCATGTCACCAAACGCCAGCCGCTGCTCCATCGCCTCAAGCAAATCAAGTAGTTCACGGGGTGTTACCGGAACCCCCGAATCCTTCAGCACATGAAAAAAGTTGATCAACAAGATTTAACGCGCCTCGCGTCGATGCATAAAGGCCAGCCGTTCGAGCAGCTGCACATCCTGCTCGTTTTTTAGCAGTGCGCCGTACAGCGGAGGGATGGCCTTACTCTGATCGCGGTTCTTCAACACCTCATCGGGAATATCATCAGCCATGAGGAGCTTGAGCCAGTCAATCAATTCAGAGGTTGACGGTTTCTTCTTGAGGCCCGGGATTTCCCGCAATTCAAAAAAGACCTGAAGCGCCTCTTGCACAAGACTAGCCTGAATGTCGGGATAATGAACGTCGATGATTTCTTTCATCGTTTCCTTACTGGGAAAGTTAATGAAATGAAAGAAACATCGGCGGAGAAAAGCGTCGGGCAATTCCTTTTCGTTATTGGAAGTAATGATAATGATTGGCCGGTGCCGGGCCTTCACGGTCTCACCGGTTTCGTAGACAAAGAACTCCATGCGATCAAGTTCGACCAGCAGATCATTGGGAAACTCGATATCGGCCTTGTCGACTTCATCGATGAGCAAAACAACTTGCTCATCAGCAGTGAACGCCTCCCACAACTTGCCTCTCTTGATGTACTGACTAATATCCTCAACCTTACCATCCCCCAGTTGAGAATCGCGCAGCCGCGACACGGCGTCGTATTCATAAAGTCCCTGCTGCGCCTTGGTCGTTGACTTAATATGCCATTGGATAAGTGTCTTACCCAAGCCCGCCGCTACCTCCTCCGCTAGCATGGTTTTACCCGTGCCGGGCTCTCCCTTTATCAACAGCGGTCTCTGTAGCGCCACAGAGGCATTGACCGCCATGCGCAAGTCATCTGTTGCGACGTAGCGCTCGGTTCCTTCAAACTTCATAAAAAGGCTCTCTCATCTGTATAAATTTCGGGTCGGCAGACTAACCGATGTCAACTGCACAAACCACTCAAGGGACGTCGATCAAACCCCGGCGACGCCACCATAAACTCACTACCGCACCCGCAATCGCACTGGCGACGAGCCAGACACCTGGCCACACTGCCGATGAGACACCCTCGCCGAATACGGTATTAAAGATCACAATAATAAGTGCTGGTGCCACAGTTTCTGTGGCCTCTCCGGGAAAAGCCGGGGCCAGCAGCAGGCCTGCCAAACAGCCAAGCATCGCGGCCGCTCCCCGCCCGGGGCTAACAGAGAACCACAGCCGCTTTAGCAACCAAACGCCGCCGATTGCCGAAACCCAGTAAAGCAAGAGCGCAATCAGATAGGACTGTGTTGTCAGCATCCACGTCGCTCCATTCAGCGTCGCCCGATCTGGGGGTCGGGCGGTAATTGCAGAAAATAACCTCGCGCGCGAATGGCTTCCATTACGGTCGTTGCCGACTGCGCCGCCAAGGTTCGATCAGGTGTCAGCGTAATTGAGAGTACTTTTTCAGGCGCACGGAACAAAGCGCAAAGATCCGCTGGCCAGCAGTCTGGTTGCAACTCACTCGGGACAAACAAAAATGTGAGCGGGCGGGCCGCTGTCTTGTAGACATCCACCTCCAATGCACTTATTTCAGTCGCGTGTGTCACGCCGTCGCCTCTGAAAGCCAGTGTCGCAATGGATCGACAACCACCTCACCACGCCATCCCAACCAAGTGGCGGGACTCATGATCGATATGTCGGACTGTTGCCGGATTAGATGCTCGAGATCAGCTTTTGGCATCAAGATCGCGGGGGCAATGCCCAGTTCCGTGGCAACCACACCCAACCGTTCCGAAAGCGCACCCAACAACTGGCGCTGCGCGCCAGACAATGGACTGGGGCCAATTTGAGAGCGAAGTGACGGAATATCCCCCTCGAGCGCGGCACTGATCGCAGCAACGAGATGCTCTCCCGCCCTACGCACCAATCCACCGGGCATATCGGGTATCTCTGACAACTCGCGCACAGAGCGCGGCACCGACCGGGCAATCGCAGTCAGTATCTTGTCTCCTAGAATCCAGCTCCGCGGCCGATCAAGCCTGCGCGCCTCGGCTTCCCGCCAGTCAACGGCTGCCACTAGCGCACACTGTTGCGCGTCCGAGAGTTTATACGCTGACTTGAATTTAGTGATCGGAGCCTTGCCCCCAGGCGTCATACGTGCAGCGTCCTCTAAAACCCATGGCGCTCTGCCCAATGCAGTTGCCCGCTCGAGCAGCCGACTGCCTATCGGGTGCAGATAGATCACATCTTGGGCGGCATAGTCGGCCTGACTGTCAGACAGGGGCCGGTGCAACCAGTCCGACTGGGTCTCATCCTTTGGTAGATCAATTTCGAAAAAGTCGGCCACCATCGCTCGATAACTCATTCCCGAGTCCATACCCAAAAGAGCTGCAGCACGCTGCGTATCAAATAGTGGTGCTGGCAACACGCCCAACCAATGGGAAAACACCTCCAAATCCTCACTGGCGCTATGAATAAACTTGGTTTGGGTCGAGTTGATCAACAGTTCCCGAAGCGGCGCTGCGTGACCCACCTGCAACGGATCAACCAGATAGGCCTTATCTCCCCAACAAAGCTGCACCAAAGCGACAATAGGGAAAAACGTATCCCGACGCCTGAACTCGGTATCAATTGCGACCGATTCCGCACCGCGATGCGCAGTAATCACTGCCTCAAGTTCAACCGAACTTTGAATCCACTCCCAATTCACTCGTCTACTACCGTCCGTCCACTTAAAGCGTGTGCCAAGGTGCTCGAGTCGGTATATTCGAGCTCGCCTCCCAAAGGAACTCCGTGTGCGATACGTGTCACTGTCACTTTGGCATCTTTGGCTTTTTGGCTAATAAAATACGCCGTTGCCTCTCCCTCCACAGTGGGGTTGGTCGCCAAGATCACCTCTTCAATCACTCCTTCATCAAAACGAGCGCATAGGCTATCCAGCCCAAGCTGTTCTGGGCCAATACCGTCTATAGGTGACAAGTGGCCCATCAGCACATAGTAATGACCTCTGAATCCGCCGCTTTGCTCTATCGCCATGACATCGGCGGGAGCCTCCACCACACACAATGTCGCAGGGTCGCGCTTGGGGTCAACGCAGATTTCACAAACATTGAGCTCGGTAAAATTACGGCACCGCTCGCAGTTCTGTACCTTGGCCAACGCCGTTTCGATGGCCTCAGCGATAAGCTGGGCGCCATCCCGATCACGCTCAAGCAAATGCAGAGTCATGCGTTGAGCAGATTTGGGGCCCACGCCAGGCAAATGACGCAAACTGTCAATCAAAGCGGCGATAGACGGACTTAACTTCACTTTACTGAGGTCTCCAAAGCATTCGCCGAAAACATGATCGCAACCCCACTCAGGCCTCTGAGGCCTGCTCAAGGTCAGCATCTATTTCCGGATGTTCAACATCAACAGCCATCGGCCTAATGCTACCGGGGATGATCTCGCCGTCAAATACACGCATCAGTGTGTGCAGAGCATCATCACTGGCAATCGCTTGCTCGGCATCGGCGAGCCTTGCGGCAGCGGCCGCTGCGCGTCGATTAGCGGGGGTATGGCCCTGGTGTCTGTCGACAACTATCGTTGCCATGATCGATTCATCCACCTGCTGCCGCAGTGCTTGCGTCAACTGCGCCGCGTGGCGCTCGTTGAGCAGTGCAGAATCCGATTGGGCGATCGTAAAATTCAATTCCTTGCCAGAGCAGTGACTTAATTCGAGGTGCAGGGCAATGTTGTGCAGAATGCCGCCAAAGCGAAGTTCTTCAAACAGAACCGGCCAACTGTCCTGGGTGAAATGTGATAGCGCGTGCGCGGGAGGCAACGTCGTGAGATCGTCATCTTTCGGCTCAACGACTTCGCCGGCCGGCATCTTCGGTGAGGCCAGCCGCACCTCCGGCTCACGAGACAAAGTGCCCACCGCTTGCCCCTCTGATTCGCGCTTCGCGTGCGCAGGTATCTCACCTGCTGAATTCACACATCCAGCGTGTTGAAATTCAGTCTGACTGGCGTTCTCCGGTGTTGCGTCATCCCTCGGATCAGTCCCTTCCACCCCGCGCGCTGGATCAACACTAGCCGTTTTTGAAACAGCGTCATCCAAACTTTGCACTGCGGCGGCGCCTGACCGACTGACCTTCTCGACCCGGGGCTCCACCGGCGCCGCCGGTGGCTCAGGCTTTTTTGCCGGGGGCGCTCCTGCTGGGCCGTCACCATGAATGACCACAGCGGGTCGGAAAGCAATCATCCTCAGGAGGATCATCTCCAGTCCCGCTCTCGCTGACGAGGCCAGATGCACATCGCGACGACCCGACACTGCCATTTGCCAAAACAATTGGGTGTCATCAATAGTCGCTCTGCTCGCCAGTTCGACGATACGTGCCTGATCAGGCCAGCTGGTGTCGAGTGCTCCCGGGACCATCTGTGCCACGGTCATCTGATGCAAAATACTGCTCAGCTCATCTAGCGTTGAGACATAATCTGGCGCGTGCTCGGCAATGTTAGCGACCAGCTGCAATACGGCGGCAGCATCTTCCTCCAAGATAGCAGCAACCAGATCCAGCACCCGGCCGCGGTCCACCGTCCCCAACATTTCGGCCACTTCGGCTCCCTGCAGACGCCCCTCACCGTAAGCGATCGCCTGATCCGTTAGGCTCAAAGCGTCTCGCATGGATCCGTCGGCCGCCCGCGCAATCAGTGCTAGTGCCTCCGGCTCGGCGGTGATCGATTCGGCGGTCAAAATGTGTTGCAAATGAGACACAATCTGCTCAGGTTGCATGTTCTTCAGGTTGAACTGTAGACATCGCGACAATACGGTAGCAGGGAGCTTTTGCGGGTCTGTTGTTGCGAGCAGAAACATGGCGTGGGGAGGCGGCTCTTCCAAGGTCTTTAAAAGTGCATTGAAGCTGTGATTGGACAGCATGTGCACTTCGTCAATGAGATAAATCTTGTAGCGCGCGCGCGTTGGCGTGTACTGCACATTTTCGAGTAGCTCGCGCGTGTCCTCCACCTTGGTTTTGGAGGCTGCATCGACCTCAATCAGGTCCACCGATCGTCCTTCAGCAATCTCCGCACACGCGCCACACTCGCCACACGGTGCAGCGGTGATACCGGCATCACAATTGAGACATTTAGCTAAAATGCGCGCGACCGTCGTTTTACCCACGCCTCGGGTTCCCGTGAACAAGTAGGCGTGATGGAGACGGCCCGACTCGAGGGCGTTGACCAACGCCTGCAGAACATGCTGCTGACCGACCATCTCAGCAAACGTGCCGGGGCGCCATTTACGGGCCAGAACCTGATAGGACATGCTTGACCATCCGTGAGTAGGGAGGCGACTCGGACAGCCACACCCCGGCACCCGAGTCAGTAACTACCGTTGCTCCCTTCCGGGCCTGGCGGGGTTCGTCACTTATCGCTGCGAGGGGACCATCCGAGTCACCACAAAGCCCACCGCAGGGTGGGGGCGCTAGTGTCGCGAAATCCCC
>JADHNP010000089.1 GCA_016779445.1 Luminiphilus sp.
CAATCAAAATGTCGTATTGCGCGGTAAGTACGACAGCGGGTGGCAGGTTGCTGAGATCATCGGCTAACAGTGGTGAAGCTCTGTGATCAAGTCTCTGTGAGCTGTCAGCGTAGTGCTCCCAGAAGAAGGCCATGATGTCACTCGTGAGGAACAGCTGCTTGTCATCATCCCCCCAGCTTGTGGCGCCCATTCTTCCGTCAGTAACCGGATAGATCAGTGCTTGAAGATCTATGGTCGGGCCGTTCTCATCACGCGACTGTATCGCCATCACTGCCGCTAGATTACCACCTGCACTGTCACCTGCGACGACCAGTGGTAGGTCGAGGGCATTGATGTCCCCTCGGTGATCATCCACCCACTGGAGGGCCGTATAGCAGTCATTTACAGGGACAGGGAATCGGTGCTCTGGGGCCTTTCGGTACTCGACCATGACGACGATCGACTCACACACTTCTGCTAGGTGACGACCGACAGCGTCGTAGTCGTCGATATTGCCAATGACCCAGCCTCCGCCGTGGTAATACACCATCAGGCTTTTTGCTGTAGATGGGGGTGTGAGTACGCGGCCTCTAATACTTCCGCCATCAACAGGGATTTCGATATCCAAATTGCTAATCCGTGCAGGCCCAGGTGGCATAGAGCGGTTAATTTCCGAGAAAACTAGACGCCCTTCTTCCGGTGTCAGGGTGTTTAGTGCAGGCGTCTCATTGAGCATCATGCCCGCGAGCATTGATGTCGTTGCTAGATCGAGTTGCATGTGAGTCATCCTTTATCGTTATTGTTTAATACGTTGGTTGGTACCTTGGTTAATCGGGTATCCAGTTGCCGTGAAAGCCAGGGGGAATCCGGTGAGGAATATGTACCGCGCCCACGTGCCCTTTTTCAATATCAAGGGCCTCAAAGAATTGGAGTTGAGTGCTGTCATTACTTATGTGGATGACTAGACCCATTAGCCAGCCGTCGGCTTCGTCCGCGTCTTTCGCACGGGGGACAAATACGAACTCACCGCCTACCTGGCCCGGACCAAAGTCGTACCTGCGTTTCTTGCCCGTCTCAAGATCATGGTGATAGAGCGCATTCTCGGCGACGAAATTTGAGACAGCCTCGCGGGGTTGGCTAACGACCCAGGCATGTCGGTACGACTGGCCGAATCGGCGCTCATCGATGCGGGGAAACTCCTGAGCCGCTGGGTCAATCGCCGTTCGGGTTACGCGGCGATTTTCAGGGTCGACGTGCCAGCGCTCAAAACCACAGGGAACTCCGTTGGGGCCGTCCGGTCCGTGCGCGAACATGCTTTCGTAGGCACAGCAGTCAATGGCTACGCTACCGTCTGCATTCTGGAAGCTATTGGCGACATGAAACACATAGCAGGGATCGACGTCACACCAGATAATTTCCTCGACCGTTCCGCGGCGTGGTAATAAGCCGACTCTGGCCGCATGGCGCGCATTCCAGCGAAAAGGGAAATGGAATCCTTGAGCAAGGGCTGCCATGGATAGTGTGACGGGTAAGTCGAAGACAATAATATAATCTTCCGTGAGGCTGCACTCGTGAATCGAGGGCCCATCGGCCACGGAAATAGGGCGCTCGGAAATCACCTCACCGGCCTTATTCAAGCAGACGTGCCATACCGTATCCTGCGTTTCGGGCTCGTAAGTAATGGCGTGCCACTCTCCGCTGATGGGATCTTCATGCGGGTGGGCACTGAATGGTCGAGTCAGGGTGCCGTTCAAATCTGTGGACTTCACCGTATCAAGATTGCTATCGAGCTCAAACGGGAAAGGCCCCGACTCTACGAGTGCGAGTGTCCTGCCGCCCAGCTTGAGCACATTAGTGTTCACCGTGTCTCGAGCACTCCGCCTCGGTCCCTTCGCAGCTGGTGGTCCTCCTTTTGTCTCTAGCGTCCCGGCCCTGATGTAGCGATTGTGATACCACTCAGCGTTACCGCCGGATAGCCGGATGCCGTGCACCATGCCATCACCAACGAACCAATGGTGACCCCGAGGGTCAGGTTTAAAAGGGTTTGGACCAATTCGGGCGTATGTTCCCGCAAGTGCCTCCGGTATATGACCCGATACCTCGAGGTGATCGAGCGACAGCTCTTCCGTCATGGGCTCGTGAATGCCCGTAAGAAACATGTGCTTACGGAAGGGATTCTTGAGCTTCCGATTAAACGCGGCTGACGTGTTTAAAGCCTTAGTAACCGCCGCTCGGATTTTGACTTCGGTCTCGCTTGCCATTGAGCCCTGCTTATTCGATTTATTATCGCCTAATAAACACCATCTCAGTGAGCGCTGGCAAGCAGCTCGGTGAAACCGAGGCCGATGAATATGGACGCTCTAAAAATACTCGCGTATCCAGTGAGCGATCGGACTGTTTGCAGAGACCTTGACTGGCTGGGATGAGGCGCGGCTGCAGTGAACGAATCCGCGTGTAGAGAAGTAGGACGATTCGAGCTCGTAAACGCAGGTCGCACGTTTTCAGGTGCGTAAAGCGGAATCTCCGTTGTATGGACGACGACTCCATCGAGGGATAACTGGCTTCTCTGCATATTGATCAGTGCCATGACACCGTCACCCAACAGTGGATGTGAATAGCCTGCGTTGACTGAAGCCATTAGGGCTCGATTTACGTCGATTGTCTCGTTCAAGTGGCTAGGGGTGCCGTCCCAGGTGTCGTTGGTAGATAGTCAGCCCAACGAGTGCATACATTGCAGTTCTTGCCGTGACTCTCGATAACCCTTGATCGATGACGCAGCAACCGTCTTCCAGAAACCAACTTCTGAGCCGAAAGCGTCAGTCACCCTGCTGTGATTAACTGGAACCGTTGTCATGGCTGTCTGAATACCCTCCACGCTCACATTGGGTGCGCCATTGATACGGCGGACTCCATCGAAACCAAAAGTCACTTCGGGGATAGGGACCCATTGGTCCGCAGCTTGCGCGCAGTAGGCTCGTTCCTGGTGGTAAAGCGTGTGCTGCAAATGGATGGGCAAGCTGGCATTAAACCAGCGCCCGTCACCGACGGTGTGGCTCACACTGACGCAGCCTGCTGCCATTAACACGATGCAAAGGGTGAGAATCAGGTAGTTCATCATTCGCCGGCCACTCAAGACGTTACTTCTCCGTAGTGGTTAGCGACCAAAGCACTGGAATTTTTAGCGCGACCAGGGAAAAGTTCGGAATGTTTTGGTGGAGATAAACACACCGGCTATATAGACAGGGTAGAGGTACAGGAGCGCAGCCGCTCGCCATCCTTCTTCCAGCAATGCCACACGCATCAGAACATCCAATGCCGCAGGTGCTCCTCCGCCAAGCCTGTAAGCGATACCTAAAACAACATAGCAATACAGGGCTTCAACGAAGATAAGCCAGTGCAATACTCGCAAGACAATCGGTGGTTGATAGAGATTCATGGCCGAATGATGCTCTCGCCTTCCGTTCAGGTGGACAAATTTCTTGGTTTATAGGCAGCGCCGGAATTGAAAAAGATTGTGAGATTTACTGCTTAGAGGCAAACGGAAAGGTTCAAGTCAGAAGGTTTTCAGGTGAGTTCACTAATAAATTGGCGTCGAGATTATGACGTTGGCGCGTTTTTTGCTTACTCACTTGGTGACATTCATATTTGAGGCATTGCCAATGAACATGTTAGCTCTTGACACTCCCGACCAGGACTATTGGACTAACTTTTACTCTGATAGCAAATTTAGCAAGGAGTTCCATATACCTAGCCAATTTAGTGCATTTTGCTTATCTGAAATGCGAGCCTCTGAAATCAAGCGTGTTGTCGAAATCGGATGTGGTAACGGGCGTGATACGCTTCTTTTCCTTCAGCATGGTCTCTCGGTCATTGCGACCGATAAAAGCGACGCGGCTGTTAGGAGTGTTCAAGAGAAGTTTGGGTCCCATAACAATTTACGCACATTTACTTTTGACGTTGCCTCAGTGGACTCGATTGCGTGCCAAGATCATGAACAACCTCTTGCAATTTATGCTCGCTTCGTTCTCCACGCACTTACCAATGAACAAATAAAACGGTTCTTCAATTTTTGTTCTGGTTCAACTCGAAAAGGAGATAAGGTTTTTGTCGAATACCGAACTTGTCACGATAAGGACCGTCAAAAGGAGTTTGCGGGGCACTTTAGAAATTTTTTAGACCCATCGCATATTGAGGATCTTTCGCAGCAATACAAGTTTGCACTCTGTTACCAAACCATCGGCACGGGTCTAGCAAAATTTAGAGACGACGATGCGCATGTGGCTCGTCAAGTTTTCACAAAGGAGTCTTGATTGGTGCGCAAATCAGAGATTTCAGTTGAGGATAATTGGTTTGCTTTAAATGTTTTTTCTCCCTTGTTAAAGCTAACCGATGGTTTTGTTTTTTTTGGAACTTTGCTTGGGCTGATACGAGAAGGTGCTCCTATCAAGGGCGACGACGATGTTGATTTTTACGTGGACGTCCGACACTTTGAGGTGGTCAAGAAAGTGCTTATTGATAGTGGTTTCACCATTGACGTTAACGCTCCCCCCAACCACACATCTTGGTTTTTACAAGCCGATGGTGACATTGAAGGCCGTCAGATCAGAGCTGACTTCTATTTTTTTGACCAGACGACAGATATAAATTTTATAATCGAGCCGTGGAATTTTATGGGGACATTGAATAACGGACAGAGCCATTTGAGGATCCCCAAAGCATTGGTTTTTCCTCTGGCAATCAGAAAATTTGGTGATGTAGAGTTAAATTTTCCGGCTTGCCCCGAAGTCCTTTGCGAGTTTTTATATGGACTCGACTGGCGCACGCCCAGGACAAAAGGGGCTGACTACCTCACTAACGTTATCGGTGGCCGCCCAGTGAGGTACTCCATAGATGGCTCAGAAGGACTGTCTTTACTGCCCTAAACCTTGTTGTTCAGCCGGGAGCAAGGGCGGTTGACAAGATGGCTCAGTTTTTGTCCTGGATCACGGGTTCCCGGCCCATTAGCTTATTACTTTATCAACTCGTCGCGCGCAGTCGCAAAAGCAGCAACGGCCCTGTCGAGGTCGGGCTTTGTGTGCCCCGCCGAGATCTGTACGCGGATACGCGCTTTGCCCTTAGGCACGACGGGATAGAAAAACCCGATCGCAAAGATGTCCAGCTCAAGCAGGCGCTCTGACATTTTTTGCGCGAGAACGGCATCGCCTAACATGACAGGCACAATGGGGTGATCACCCTCTGGCACAGCAAATCCATTTGCCTGCATCTGTGCTCGAAAATAGTGTGTGTTCTCCTCGAGCCGGTCTCGCAACGCGGTCGACGCCTCCAGCATGTCGAGTACTTTAAGAGATGCCGCGCATATGGAAGGCGCAAGCGTATTTGAAAAAAGATAAGGTCTCGAGCGTTGACGCAGCAAGTCGACAATCTCTTGCCGGGCCGATGTGTAGCCACCTGACCCACCGCCGAGCGCTTTGCCGAAGGTGCCGGTGATGATGTCGACGCGATCCATGACACCGCAGTATTCGTGAACACCGCGCCCCGTATCGCCCATAAAGCCCGTCGCGTGACAGTCGTCGTGGTGAACCATCGCATCGTACTTATCTGCGAGGTCGCAGATCTTATCGAGTTGTGCGATGGTCCCATCCATCGAAAAAACACCGTCTGTGGTGATCAGGATTCGTCGCGCACCCTTGTCTCGCGCGGCCTTCAACTGGGCCTCGAGGTCGGCCATATCGTCGTTGCGATAGCGGTAGCGCGCGGCTTTGCAGAGTCGCACACCATCGATGATTGACGCGTGATTAAGCTCATCTGAAATGACAGCGTCTTCAGGGCCAAGAATGGTCTCGAAAAGACCTGTATTTGCATCGAAACAAGCAGCGTAAAGAATAGTGTCTTCCATACCGAGGAAGCGTGACACCCGTTCTTCCAGCGTTTTGTGAATACCCTGAGTGCCACAAATGAACCGAACAGACGCCAAGCCGAAACCCCAGGTGTTCAAACTGTCGCTCGCCGCCTTCTTAACATCCGGATGGTTGGCCAGTCCAAGATAATTGTTAGCGCACATGTTGATGACGTTAGACCCATCAGCCAGTGTGATGTCATTTTTCTGGTCGGACGCGATTACACGTTCTGTCTTCCAGAGGCCAGCCTCTTTGATCCCAGCAATTTCGTCAGAAAAACTGCCTTTCGCAGCGTGGTAGCTCATGTCAGTCCTTCCAGTCGAGGATGATTTTACCCGACTGTCCCGAGCGCATAATGTCAAAGCCCTCTTGGAATTCGGTGTAGTGGAGTCTGTGCGTAATGATGCGTTCCACGGGTAATCCGCTCTGAATCATCATGACCATTTTATACCAGGTCTCGTACATCTCCCGACCATAAATGCCCTTGATGTTAAGGCCTTTAAAGACCACATCTGTCCAGTTAATTCCCGTGTCATCAGGCATGATGCCCAGCATGGCGATATTGCCGCCGTTGATCATTTTGTCGAGGACATCACGGAAAGCAACGGGAGACCCCGACATTTCAAGGCAGACATCAAAGCCCTCCAAAATTCCGAGACTTTCCATAAACTCCCGCGTGATCTGCTGTTTAGCAACGTTGATCGGCTTGACCTTCGGGACAATGCGCTTGGCGAGATTTAGCCTGTACTCGTTTACGTCGGTCAGAATCACATTTCGCGCACCGCAGTGCCCGGCAACCATGGCCGCCATAATGCCAATAGGTCCCGCACCGGTAATGATGACGTCTTCACCCACCATGTTGAACGACAACGCGGTGTGGGTCGCGTTCCCGTAGGGATCGAAGATGGCCAGCAAGTCGGTGGGAATGTACACGCTGGGCCGAAAAACGTTTGCCGCTGGAATCGCAAGGTATTCAGCGAAGGCACCGTCTCGATTGACCCCAACTCCCTGTGTATTGGGGCACAGGTGTAGACGACCTGCCAGACAGTTGCGGCATCGACCACAGACAATGTGACCTTCACCGGACACAATGTCGCCGATTGAGAGACCCGTGACATTCTCACCTATCTCGACAATTTCACCGGCGTACTCGTGGCCACTGACCATGGGGACTTTAATGGTCTTCTGTGCCCAACTGTCCCAGTTGTAAATGTGAACATCGGTGCCACAGATCGCCGTCTTATGAACCTTGATGAGGACTTCGTTTCCCGCAATCTCGGGAATGGGCACGTCCTCAAGCCATAGGCCTTCTTCCGCACGCTTTTTGATAAGGGCTTTCATGTTGGTTTCCAGGATGCGCTTTACTGATGGTGGTTGTATGCGAAAAATACCACCTTGGATGACAGCAATCTTGCGAAGGATGCACTATCTCGGCGCCGACCTCGAACCCGCACTCGCCGTAACCGTGGAAAAACATCAAATGGTTTCTTATGCTGACATGTCCACACGGTTTCAAAAGAGAGCCTTCCGGTGAAGGACTATCGAGTGATATTTACGCAGGTAGGTAGTGTCGTTCTGGGCCTGATGACCTTGATCATTTTTGATGACATGTCAGATCCCATGATTGGGTTTGGCGATGGCGTTTTTGGTGTTTTGACCCCTTTGGCTGTCGGACTGGTGGCCGCTATTTTTTTATTATTCGGTCTAGCCCCTATTCTTGAGACGCTCGTCATCAAGGCTAAGCCCCAATTAGCCCGGGCGATAAGGCCGGGCATAACACTGATCGACGCGACTGCCGCGGTTCCCTTTGTTGCTCTGGGTCTGATGTTTGCGGGTGCACACGTCTTCAAGTTGTTCGGTGGTTAAGTCATGAATTGGATGAAGATGAATACGAAAGCATGAGAAGCGAGCTAGACGAATTAAAAGCAGATTTGTCCGCCGCGTTTCGCTGGGCCGCGCGGCTTAACTTTCACGAGGCGGTGGCCAATCACTTTTCACTTGCGGTGAACGATGAGGGTACGCGCTTCATCATGAACCCCAACCAGCGCCATTTTTCCCGAATCAAGGCTAGCGATATTATTGAGCTCGATGTTAATGATCCAGCGTCACTTAGCGGGCCTGATGCGCCAGACGTCACGGCTTGGGGCTTGCACGGAGGGATTCATCGGAACTGCCCACATGCTCGGTGTGTCATGCATGTGCACTCGAATTACGCCACGGTGCTGGCGTCACTCGCGGATAGTCATCTTCCGCCGATCGACCAGAACGCGGCCATGTTCTATAACCGTTACGTGATTGACGATAACTACGGTGGATTGGCGCTAGAGGAAGAGGGCAATCGCTGCGCTCAGTTGCTCACCAACCCAAAACACAAAGTCATGATTATGGGTAATCACGGCATTTTGGTTATAGGGACCACCATCGCCGAGACCTTCAACCGGCTCTACTATTTTGAGCGAGCCGCTGGAAATTACATTCAGGCGTTGCAGACTGGAAGGCCGCTTCGCGTGCTCTCTGACGAGGTTGCTGAGAAGACGGCGCAACAATTGGAAGCGTATCCGGAGCAGGACGAGAGGCATTTTTCAGAATTGAAGTCTATATTGGATAAAGAGGGGTCCGACTATGCGGACTGATGTCTGACGTTGATAGGCCCTTGGGTCGCAGATCAAAGAGGTAGTTAGATTGGCCAAGGCTAAGGCGCTCGTGGCGCTCTTCAAGCTCTACGTATTACTTGTTGAAGTGACCCGCACCCAGTGGGTGAAATTCGGTGCGCGAAAGAACCCAGAGGCGGGGCCTTATTTTTTGTATGTCCTGTTGGGTACGCTCTTCATTACACTGATTGTTTTCGCACTGAAGGAATAGCGCCCACAACCTAGTACTGCCCTTTACGGCTGACTGTCATAAGCCTGTCGTGCCAAGGGCGAGCAAAAATTTTAGGCTCTGCTAGGCTGTACGTTACACAATAACTATACAGGTGTGATGTGAGAACCCTTCTCCTTATTGTTTTTGCAGTCTCCTCCATGGCCGCGCAGGCCAACCCCCAACCTCTTGAATATTTCCTGAAGGACAGTGACTACCTCGATGTTGCGCTCTCCCCGTCGGGCGAGCGTATTGCGGCGAGAGCGCAGTTCGATGGCAAGGTCGTGTTGATTGTCATGGACCGGG
>JADHNP010000018.1 GCA_016779445.1 Luminiphilus sp.
AGAAGCCTTGCCAACCCCATTCAAGACTGATTAGCGTTTCTTCATCGAAGATACTGAACCCGCTGACACGGTTTTGATCGAGGTCAGGCAGCGCTTCAATCGAAGCCAGCAAGCTGGCATTGGCGCCGCCCGCTCGCGCGCCGCGAGAAAGGGTAAGGTAGGTTTGTTGTCCGCGCTGGTAGCTCCAGGTGAGACCGGTACGCCCCGTCCAGTAGTCATGATCGAAGGGCGTATTGACCGCGGCGCTATCGCGGTAGTGGCTCTCGCGTCTTTCGAGTCGCGCCCCGATAAAGCCAGAGAGAGTGTCCGTAAAAGCACGGTTTACCTCTGCAAAAATTGCGCCGGTGTCTGTTTCTATCTTGCTTGAGAACGGTCCAGGCAAGTAGCTGTAGTCGCGGGTTAACGTTTCTCGCTGATGTCTCAAGAACGTGCCTAATATCCATGCGGTTCGTCCACCGCTCAGGGGTTGAACACGCCATTCCAGACTTGTCATTGTTCTGTCGCGACGATATTCATCAAATGACTGGTATTCCCAGCCCGGTGCGATGCCAACAAAACTCCAGTCCTCGTCGTAGCTATAAGTGGTCTCGGTGTCCGCATGGCTCAGTTGGAGCCAGCTTTGATATGGCCCTATAGGACCTTGCCATTTGATCCGTGCAGCTTTGAGCGTCAGATCATCTTCCCCAGGCTCATCAGAGAGCGTATGGCGGGTATTGTCGAGAGAAAACGCGTCGTAACCATTGTTAACACGAGTGTAGTAGAGCCCAGTCTCAAACAGGTGCTCATTCAATTGCCAGCGGGCGGCGCCACGCGCTGTGAGCTCATCTCGCGCATTGGTGTCGTTGCGGTTCAGCCATTGATTAGTGGTGAAGCCATCACTTGTATAGCGCTGAAGTGCGAGACGCGCGCTGGTATTTTCCGATGTTGGCCCTCCGATCTTCATACCCAACCGGTATCCACCATCAGTTTCTGCGCCTGCGCTAAAAGTAGTGTTCCGCTGCTCTGGGGAGGTGCTCTGCATGGCAATAACGCCAGCCAATGCGTTGGCGCCCATCAGTGTCCCCTGGGGACCTCGGAGCACCTCAACCTGTTCTAGATCAAATAGTGTGAGCGTCCCCCCCAAGCCACTGAGATCGACACCGTCTAACAGTATTCCGATAGAGGGGTTGAGCGGCTCGACAAATTGGCTGCGCTCACCGATTCCACGTATCTGAATAAAACGGCTTCGAGATGCGCCAGAGGAGCTGGAAACGTTGGCCAGTAACGTGACCAGATCATCAAGATGGACGCCGCCGCGCTGGGCTCGATCACGACCATTGAGTACCGACACGCTGACGGGAGGCATGGCTTCCTCCATGAGGGTCGCCGTTACCGTGACTTCTTCAATCAGTGGTAAGGGTTGCGCAACGACGATCGCAGCATGGGTTGCCAAATAGCAGGCTCCAAGGCAAGTCAGCCTTGAGGCGTTCCCTTTTCTTACAGTGCAGTCGATATGGGCATTTAAGCGTTTTGAGCTGATGGCGTTCATCGCGTTGCGGGTTCCCTCTTTGTGGCGGGGAACTGGCGAAGCCAGGCAGGAACTTCGCCCGGCACCTAGTCCCTCCGCCGGTATCATCCGGATCAGGTTCAACGGGTTCGCCACTCTGGCATCTCAGGTATTCACCACCCCGCAGGTACCGAAAAGATAGCACAGCGTCACCGGCTAGGTTAACGATAATCCTGAAATTTTCATCGAGATGCGTTGCTATTGGCAAAAAAGCATAGTCTTGCTGCCACTTCTTTCGTAGTCCGCCAAATTCCCTTTTTGCTACCCTTCCAGCGCGATTCATAATCGGTATTCGCGTCGCCATCAGCGTATAATAGGGGCCGTCCAGCCAAGGAATGTTTGTTCGACTGTGAGCCGATTAAACCAATACGTTACAAAGCTGCGGCTAGGGGATACCATCGCTCAGACGGAGTCTCTCTTGAATCGCCTGTGGCAAGATTATGCGCGGAACCCTGCGAAACTCACGCGGTTGCAGAGCTTCTTGCTCGCAGTGCTAGTGCTGTGGTCTCTAGCGAGCGCGAGCCAATTGTTTTGGGCCCCATGGCGTAGTACGTCATTGGAAGCCATTCCCGCCGAAATGATCAATATTCCTCGGCTTACCGCTGGCTCTGGCAATATCGCCATCGATATCACCCCCGTACTCGGTTCCGGCATATTCGGTGGTGATCCGGATACGCTAGAGGATGAGGGTGGGGCCGCAACCATCGATAGCGGGCGCGAGGGTATTGAGCAAAACGCCAAGGAGACGCGTCTCGCGTTGGTGTTGACGGGTATTGTCGCGTCGACTGAGGACGGATTGGGAAGCGCGGTAATTAAGGGAGGAAGTCGCGAGCAGGTATATGCCGTGGGTGATGACTTGCCCGTTTCTGGCAAAGTGACTTTAGTAAAGGTGATGCCCAGACAGGTCGTTATCGATAATAGCGGCACTTACGAACTGATTAAGCTTTACGAGGGACCGGGTCTGGTATTACCCACCCGAGCAGCGCAAAAGGCGCGTCCGGATTCGGCGACGCCTGCCACGTCGCAATCGGCCGGCGACGATACAGTCGTTGATGTCGAGGCGAAGGCGATTGTGGCTGGGCAGTTTCGGCAGCAACTCTATGAGGCGCCTGAATCCCTTGCTCGCGTTGTCTCGATTTCTCCGGTACGCGAGGGGGGCAGTGTCTTTGGATACCGTGTAGCGCCCGGGGCAGACCGCGACGCCTTTAATGCAACCGGTCTTCAGTCGGGTGACGTTGTAAAGGCGGTGAATGGGCTGGCGCTGAGCGATGCGAGTAATACACTGAAACTGTATCAATTGATGAAAGACGCCAATCAAGCGACTTTTGAACTAGAGCGGAATGGCGAATCGGTCACACTCAATGTGGATATTGCGAGCCCGTAACAGGATACCCGTGAAAAAAATGGATATACGTTTGTTGTCCCTATCGAGTCTGCGCATCGTTTGTATCGCGGTGCTGCTGTGTTGGGCGCCTCTATCGCCCGCGCAAGAATATACGGTCAACCTTAAAGATACGGATATTCAAGAGTTTATTAAATTTGTTGCCGATGTGACGGGCACCACGATGGTGGTGGATCCTAACGTCAAAGGTAAGGTCAGGGTTATTTCTTCTCAGCCTGTGACACAGGCTGAGCTGTACGACCTTTTTCTGTCTATTTTGGACGTTCAGGGTTACACCGCGGTGCGCAGTGGCCAGATCATTCGCATTGTTCCGAGTAAAGACGCGCGTTCCTCACCGGTGCCGCTCATGGGTGATCAGGACACGGCAGCCAATGATGAGTACGTTACGCAAGTCATCCGGTTGGAAAACATCTCGGCGGCTAAGCTGATTCCCGTATTACGCCCACTTGTGCCACAACAGGCCCACATGGCGGCTTATGCGCCAAGCAATGCGATTATCCTCTCAGATATTCGCTCCAATATTGGAAGAATTGTCGACATCATTGAGCGCATGGATCGTTCCGCGGTTCAGACAACCGAGATTATTCGGCTGAGATATGGCGTCGCCGAGGATGTCGTCAGCATGCTCAACGCATTGGAAAAATCGCGTCAGGGTGAGGGTGCGGAGGCCGACAAGGAGGCGATACTCGTAGCCGATAAGCGCACCAATAGCGTAGTGGTAACCGCAGACGAGGTAACGGTAGAGCGAATCCGCAAACTGGTGACGTATCTCGATACCCCGCTCGAGCAGTCCGGTAACGTCCGGGTAGTCTACCTCGAGTATGCAGACTCAGTTGAAGTTGCGGAGGTGCTCACGCGGGTCATGCAAAATATCGCTCGGCTCGAAGAGGGCGGAGCGAACAAGCGCTCGGGTAATAATGAATCCACTATCGAAGCAGATGCCGGCACTAACAGCCTGATCATCACTGCCGATACGGACGAAATGGCGGCGCTGGAGTCGGTGATTGCGCGCCTCGATATCCGTCGTGCCCAGGTGCTGATTGAGGCAATTATCGTCGAGATGGAGATGACCGAGGGTCAGGAGCTCGGTCTGCAATGGCTGTTCTCAAATGATGGCGGTTTGTACGGTAGCAACATCAGTACGAGTTCTGCGCAACAGGCGCGCAACCGTGCGCTGGCCGATGCCATTCTTCCCGACGACGGATCCGAGACCATTTCTACAAGAAGTGTGGCGGGCGCGCTATCCCAAATTCCGGGCACGACCCTAGGCTGGGGCGTGGTCGATCAGGATCTGACTATGTCTGTCATCCTCAACGCCCTGGAGACTCAGGGGAACGCTAATATCCTCTCGACGCCGAGCTTGTTGACTCTGGATAATGAAGAGGCCTTTATTACAGTTGGCCAACAAGTGCCCTTTGTTACTGGCTCCTATACGAGTACGGGCGTGGCTAATGGCGCCCAGAATCCTTTCCAGACTATTGAGCGTCAGAGTGTTGGCGTTACGCTCACAGTGACACCGCAGGTTAACGAGGGAGATTCTATTGTGCTGGACATCGTGCAAGAGGTGTCGAGTATCTCTGCGCAGATTTTAGTGGCGTCCGACGTGATTACGAATGAGAGAAAGATTGAAACGAAAGTACTGGCCAATGACAGCGATATCGTGGTGCTGGGTGGATTGGTCAAGGACGAAGTTCAGGACTCGACCCAGGGGATTCCTATCTTGTCCGATATCCCACTGCTGGGAAGGCTGTTTCGTAACGATGTTGTCACGGTGACCAAATCGAACCTGTTGGTGTTCATTCGTCCCACGATCATCCGCGATGATGAGGATTTGATTGGCGCAACTGCTGAGAAGTATCGCTTTATACGAGAGCAACAGATTGAGCGTCGCGAGAGAGGCTTGATGTTCTTGGATGACGGTAATCTGCCGGTATTGCCCTCATGGGAAGAGCAGATACAGCAGTTACCTGAGGTGCCCGCGGACGACCGCGGAGATGGCTAGTCGCTGGTGACGGAGCCCGTAATCAACGAAGCGGTGGCAGCAGAAGCTCCCGGTGCGGTCATGGCCTCCGGCGTGCCTTTTACCTTTGCTCAGAGCCGCGGTGTTTTGCTCGATCGAAAAGGGGCTGTTCCTACTCTTTATTATGTCCCTCCATTACAGTCGGATGTATTGCTTGAGGTGCGTCGTTTTGTAGGCGAGGCTTTTACCCTAGAGGTGCTGGATGCGGAGCAGTTTCGGCAGCGCCTGACTCTGGCATACCAGCGTACGCAGAATGAAGCAGCGCAGATGGCAGAAGATTTATCTACGGATGTCGATCTGGCGCAGCTGGTTGATGAGCTGCCCGATGTGGGTGATCTCATGGATGCTGAGGACGATGCGCCAATTATTCGGCTCATCAATGCCATTCTTTCCCAGGCGGTGAAAGAGAAAGCATCTGATATTCACATCGAAACTTTCGAAGAACGCCTCACTGTTCGCTATCGCGTAGACGGCGTGTTGACCGAGATCCTGTCGCCAAAACGCATGCTCGCGCCGTTACTGGTGTCACGGCTGAAGGTGATGGCGAAATTGGATATTGCGGAAAAACGTGTGCCGCAAGATGGCCGGATCTCGGTACGGATAGCGGGGCACGGAATCGATATCAGGATGTCGACCATTCCCTCGGCCTATGGTGAACGGGTCGTATTAAGACTTCTGGATAAGCAGGCGGGGCAGCTCAATTTAAGTGAGCTACGTATGAACGAGCAGGTCGACTCAGCCTATCGCAATGCGCTAGCGAGTCCCCACGGCATTATTTTGGTTACTGGCCCCACGGGGTCGGGTAAAACTACGACGCTTTACGCGGGGCTCTCCAGTATCAATGAGTCGTCACGCAATATTCTGACGATAGAGGACCCTGTTGAGTACATGTTGCCTGGTGTGGGGCAAACGCAGGTTAATCCCAAGGTTGATATGACCTTCGCGCGAGGCTTGCGCGCTATTCTGCGGCAGGATCCCGATATCGTTATGGTTGGTGAAGTACGTGATCTTGAGACAGCGGAGATCGCTGTTCAGGCCTCGCTAACGGGGCATCTCGTGCTGTCTACACTACACACAAATACTGCGATTGGTGCCGTCACGCGGCTTCAAGATATGGGCGTAGAGCCATTTTTGCTGTCCTCCAGCTTACTGGCGGTAATGGCTCAGCGTCTGGTGAGACTATTGTGTCTGGAGTGTCGTGAGCCCTACCGGCCGACGGATATCGAGTGCGAGAGGCTCGGCATTACCGACTCTCAGATACAGCTATATCGCGGCGTAGGATGCGAGCACTGTAACTTCACGGGCTATCGTGGCAGAACCGGTATTTATGAGTTAGTAGAAATTGGCGACGCACTTCGTGAAGCCATTCACACCGGTGAGGGAGAGCAGGCGCTTTTGCGAATAGCCCGTCAGCATAGCCCCGGTATCGATGCCGATGGACGGCGGAGAATACTGGAAGGGCAAACTAGCCTTGAGGAAGTCCTTAGGGTAACGGCGGTGAACTGAGCTATGGCGGCGTTTCGTTACAAGGCGCTCAACGGTGATGGCAAGCTGGTAAAAGGGGTCCTTGAGGGCGACTCTGATCGTCAAATTAGGGTCGTCCTGCGTCAGAGACACCTGCGCCCGGTCGAGGTGGAAGCCGCGAAGGACACCCTGCAGGTCGGCCGTAAGCTGCCCCTACGGATTTTTAGTCGGCGTCTGGCAGCGAGTGATTTGGCGCTGATTACTCGCCAATTGGCGACGCTCGTTGCCTCTGCTTTGCCCTTGGATGAATGTTTGTCAGCGGTGGCCGAGCAGAACCGCAAGCCTGCGATCACATCGATGATGCTCGAGGTGAGATCGAAGGTGGCTGAGGGACATACCCTTGCGCATGCACTGAATCAGTTCCCCACTGCTTTTGGTGAAATGTACCGTGCAATGGTGAATGCCGGCGAGGAGGCGGGGCAGTTGGGGCCAGTGCTGGAGCAATTGGCTCATTACACCGAGACGCGGCAGCACACCGCCCAGAAGCTTCAGATGGCGCTAATCTATCCGTTTGTCTTGATCGCGGTTGCGGTTGCAGTGGTGGCCGCATTAATGATTTTCGTAGTGCCTGAGCTGGTGGGCATCTTTGCCCACACAAAAAAGACATTGCCACCGCTGACAGTTGGCCTTATTTGGGTCAGCGACTTTATGCGTCTCTACACTGTGCATTGTGTGGTGGCCATTGTTATTGCAGCGTGGGGCATACAACGCGCGTTGCGCCCGCCCAGTAGCCGGAAACGGTGGCATCGTGCTTTGCTAAAGGCTCCGATGTTGAGTGGCGTGTTAATCGCGCTGGATAGCGCCCGCTTTGCCTCTACGCTGAGTATCCTGATGGCGTCAGGTGTGCCACTGATTCATGCGCTTCGCATCGCAGGATCGGTGATGAACAATTTGGTGTTAAGAGATGCCAGTCTGTCGGTTTCCAAACGAGTGCAGGAGGGTTCGAGTCTCAGTCGGGCACTGTCTCAGGAGCAGTTTTTTCCACCCATGATGGTGCATATGGTTGCCTCGGGGGAGAGCAGTGGTGATCTTGAGAAAATGCTCGAGCGATCTGCCGCCAATCAGGAACGCGAGCTCGAAATGGCGCTTGGTACAGTAATGGGATTGTTTGAACCCGCAATGGTGGTATTCATGGGAGGGCTGGTATTGACCATTGTGCTCGCTATCCTGCTGCCAATATTTGACTTAAATACGATGGTGAGGTGATGCATTATGAAGCGTGATTATGGCTTCTCATTGATTGAGATCTTGGTGGTGCTGGTCATCATGGGGCTGTTGATCAGTGTGGTGGCTCCTACTGTCCTCAACAGTGCAGACGATGCGCGAATTCAGAAAGTCAGAGCAGATTTTAAATCCATTGAAACGGCGTTAAAAATTTATCGTCTCGATAATTATGTCTATCCGACGACTGAGCAGGGCCTCGAGGCATTGGTCTCACCCAGCACCTTGAATCCGGAGCCAAGAAATTTCAAGCAAGGTGGTTATCTTGCTGAAACACCGATGGACCCATGGGGTCGCCCCTATCTATACCTTTCCCCGGGAGAGAATAGAGACGTTGATATCTATTCGCTGGGTGCAGATGGATTGCCCGGGGGAGAGGGTCAGAATGCTGATATCGGTAATTGGAATGAAGCTGACGCCTGATATTATTTTCGTTTCAAATTAAGCAATGAGAGCTAGCTCGCGCGGGTTCAGCTTTATTGAGCTGCTGGTGGCCGTATTCATCATTGTGCTGCTGACAGGGGTCGTGACCTTGGGTGTGGGCCGTGGTGGAGCGGATCTCCGCCTCGAGGACGAGGTTAGCTACGTGGCTAATTTGCTTATGTTTGCTAGTACAGAGGCGGGCCTTTCCGCAAGTGACCACGGCTTGTTTCTTGGTCTAACGGTCGAGGACGGCGCTGATCGCTATCAGGGTATTTGGCTGCAGCGCTTTGATCAGGGTTGGGCTTCACCGCGGGTCAACGCCGAGATATTCGGTCCACTTTGGTTCGAGGAGGGCTCGGAACTTCGATTAACACTGGACGGACAACCGGATATTGATATTCAGGAATACGATCCCGAACTTAATCCAACGCCGCAAATCGTCGCCTGGGCGGGTGGTGAAATGACCCCCGGGGCGCTTGAATGGCTTGACCAGAAAACAGGTGAGCTTCTTTTCCGTCTGGAGTGGGATCTACTCGGGCGGATGACCGCCTTGCCTCGGGGAGAAGCCTTCGTGGAAGAACCAAGGTGAGTCGCTGGCGATGCGGTCAGGGCTTCACTCTGATAGAGGTCATGGTCGCGCTCGCAGTGGTGGCTGTCGCGCTGCCTGCCCTCTTGATGACCATATCGCAACAGCTTGATGGTATGCGCTATCTGGAGGACCGAAGTCATGCACAATGGGTGGCAGCCAATCGGCTTGCAGAGCTCAGATTGGTGTCGAAAGCACGCGGCAAGTTACAGGCTGGTTTGATTTCGGGCAGCGAAGAGCTTGCAGGTCGGCGGTGGTATTGGTGGAGCGAAGGTAAAGAGACCGGAGTCCCGGGGTTTTTCCGTTATGAGATTCTCGTATCAGACCGAGAGGATTCTCGCATGAGCCCGCTGTATTCATTGGATGGTTATCTGGTGCATGAGGCGACTCAGGGTGGTCAGTAAGTTCAGTGCCCGCGGTTTCACACTGATAGAGGTACTGGTCGCCATGGCGATCACTGCATTGGTTGCTATTGTCTCTTATAGCGCGCTCTCGGCCGCAATCTCAAGCGCCGAGGCGCTTCGTATTAGTACTGAAAGAGCACGGGATATCGGTCAAGTCATGGCAATACTCTCTCGCGATATTCGTCAGGTTGCAAAACGCCCGGTCATTGACGAGTTTGGACAGCGAATGCCTGCGGTATTGGGTGGAGAATTGGCCCGCGACGAACTGACCTTAACCCGGGCAGGCTGGCACAACTCTACAGGTGCCCCACGCAGTACATTACAACGTGTGCACTGGTGGATCGAGGATGAAACGCTATGGCGTGGCTATTTTCCGGTATTGGATCGAACCGTGGGTACCGAGCGCATAGAAACCGCCGTCCTGAATGAGGTCGAGGGATTCGAGGTGCGATTTTTACCCAGTTTGGCTAGGTTGGAAATCAATCGCGACGACGCGATTGATCGCAAGAATTGGGAGGATAGTTGGGTTGAGGATGTATCTCAGCCGAATCAGGGACTGCCCCCGCCTGCCGCGGTTGAAGTGACAATGGAAGTGTCCGGTCTGGGCGCAGTGAAGCGTTTATATGTCTTGCCTGAACACTGATCCTACTGCATCACAACGCGGTGCCGCTTTGATTATTGCAATGTTGGTCTTTGCTTTGGTAGCGGCATTATTGGTCGGATTGCAGCGTGACTTTTCGCTCACTCTACAACGTAGCGAGCAGCAGCTTTTCGCGGAACAGGCATGGGCTTATCTGATAGGCGCTGAAGGGCTTGCACAATTGGCGCTGCAGGCAGACGGCAGGCAAGACGCCAAATCGGAATCTCCCACGGACCATATGGGTGAATTATGGGCACAACCGGCGGCACCTTACCTGTTAGAGGCAGGAGGCGTTATGAGGGGTCAGATTGAGGATTTACAAGGACGATTCAACCTCCATTTACTGGTTTCAGCCTCAACAGAGCGCGATACCAGCGCCTCTGAGAACTCCGAAGATGCGGTCGGTGACGGTGTTGCGGACGAGGCTGAAACGCGTGGTTCGGCAAGGGCGGGTCAGTTAGCAGAAAAGCGCTGGTCGCCGGGCCAAAAACTATTGATCCGGCTTTTGCAGTCACTTGGTGAGGATGCGCTGTCGCTTGAGGAGGCAATGGCGTTGACCGAAGCGGTCAGTGACTTCATCGATGCAGATGCAGACAAACGCATGAATGGAGCCGAAGCTGACGATTATCGTTACGCAGATTTCCCCTATTTGCCGGCTAATCGTTCCCTCGCGAGTGTAAGTGAATTAAGGGCGGTCAAGGGCATGACGAGTGAGGTGTACGAGGCTTTGAGACCGTGGGTGACTGTGTGGCCGGAGACAGGAGCGAAGATCAATATTCTCACCGCGCCTCTACCTGTTTTGAGAAGCTTGAACGCTGACGACCAATGGGAACCGCTGCCCCTCATTGAGTCTGAGCGGCTGATGACAATGCGAACCGAAGGGGAAATTACGAGTGTTGAAGACTTTCTCTCGGATCCAACATTCGAGGGCCAATCGGTAACGGACCTACAGACCCTCCTAGGTGTGCGCAGTAACTGGTTTCTGCTTGATGCCAGCGTGGATTTGGTAATGCGCGAGCGACACCTCTTCTCCGTGTTGACAAGAAAAGGAGGTGATGTGGTCTCGGCTGTTTTTCGTTCCGAGAGCGAGCTATGATGCGCCGCTCACGAGCCAATCGAGGTGCGCGAGCTTTTTGCTCATGACCCAGGGCAATTTCAACATTATTAGGTGGAATGAGGAGTTTTTGTCCTTTCTGCGTCCGGGTAATCAGCCCGAGCGCCTAGGGCACGAGCCTGTGCAGTTACCTGACAATACGTGTCTTGCGCTCCCGGCAGACAGGGTCAGGACTTTGCCGCTGTCGGTTGCGCCCGAAGAAATAAAGCATTTGCGCCGGGCGCTGCCTTTCATGCTCGAGGAAGCGCTTCTGGAGGATGTGTCGGAGCTGCATTTTGCCAATGAACCCCTCGACAGCGATCGTCAGGCGGTAGCCGTAGTGCGACGGCAAACGATGAGTCAATGGATGTCCACGCTGCCCGATGCCCTGAAGGAATTACCTTGGGTGTCGGAAGCGCTTTGTCTGCCCTGGTCTTCGGGGTATTGCACGCTGGTTTTTGAGGCAGATCATGTTTTGGTCCGGTGGGGGGAGGCCAGCGGGAGCCGTATAGAGCGAAGCTTGCTGCCTGCGCTTCTGAATAGCCTGCCAATAGAGCACGTGTCGATTGTGGCTTATTGTAGCGATGAAGATGTGGTGAGAGCGACCATTCCCGATGCACTCCATGAGGGATTACAGATCCGCCAGGGCGGGTTATCTGAGGCGCTCTTGTTGGCGAGCGCCGACACGCCGGGGCCCGACTTGCGCCAAGGTGATTTCGCACCACGACTCCCTTTCGCACGTTGGTGGCGCCTATGGCAACGGGTAATCATTGCACTGGCGGTGGCCGTTGTGCTGAAAACGGGCGCGTCGGCCGTCGATTACGTCAATATGAAAAGGGAAGATGTCCGACTCCGTCAGGCCATACAGCAGAGTTACCGGCGCGCGAACCCCAAAGGGGCGGTGGTCGATGTGGAGAAGCAGCTAAACAGGCAGTTGGCGGAGATGGGTGCAGTGGGCACGTACTCTGCGTTTACGCCGGTACTTGTTGAACTGCTATCTGCTCTGGCTGAGGTAGGGGATATTGAACTGACCTCCGTTAATTACACGGGCGGGAAAGACATGCGGGTTAATTTTTCCGCGCCGGATTTCCAGGCGGTTGAACGCGTTAGGTTGGCACTTGAAGCGCGTTCCTTCAACGCCGAATTGGAGAACTCTAACGCTCGTAAAGAGGGTGTCGTCGCCCGCTTAAGGGTGGAGAATCGTTGATGAGGATTTGGTTTGAGGCGCTGTCCCGGCGCGATCAGGTGGCGTTGCTCGTGCTCGGTGGGGCACTGGTGGCATGGCTGTTTATTCAAGTTGTCGTGATCGAATTAGATGGACGGCGCGCGCATTTGGTTCGTGCCAATCAATTACTGTCCGAGCAGCTGGTACGCGTTGATTTCAAAGTCGAGCAATTGGCTGTCTTGCGCGCGGGAGACGGCGGACGGCGGGTCAATTTAACGCAAACGCTGAGTCAGGCAAGCGACGCTAACGATCTGGCGGTTAAGCGTCTGCAACCGAATAGTCGTGGCGAGGTTCAGATTCGATTCGAGGGCGTGGCCTTTGACGGTTTGCTGCGATTTCTTGAGCAGATTGAGGGGAGTTCGGGTCTTCGTGTGATGGATGCCTCGGTCACCAGCGCAGGGCGTGATGGTGGTGTAAACGCAACCCTTCGCGTAGCGAGTAACTGAGGAGTGGCCATTATTAGGCGACGTTGGGGCATGATCGTGGGTGCCTTGTTTTTGCTGCTGTTGATCTTTCAGATACCGGCCGGTGCGGTGCGTTTGCTTCTGCCTGCACAAGCGGGTGTGAGTGGTCTCTCGGGAACCCTCTGGTCAGGCCAGGCAATCAGATGCTGGTGGGGGACAACCGATAAAAACATCATGCTGGGCCGTGTGGCGTGGCGCATTGAACCGTGGAAGTTGTTTTGGAGCACCCCTATATCGTTTACCAGTGAGTGGGGGGCACAGCGACTTGAGGCCCGTTTGGGTTACTTGCTGGGAGGAAGTTGGAGCCTCACTGATACCAACTTGGATTTTGATGCCCAGATTTTGAGCGAACTTCTGCCGCTTTACATTGATGGCCGCTTTTCCGGTCGGTTTTCCAGCGTCGAATTTGAGAGTGGTCAATTACGACGCGCATCGGGCAAAGCGATACTTGAGGGCGCTGTGTGGACGGCTCAATCAGGCGATATTCCTTTGGGTAACTACCACCTTGATATTGGCACAGCCAGCGCAGATGGCGAAGTAGTGGGTGTTATGAAGACGCTGGGTGGTGCATTGCAGCTAGCGGGTAACTTGGTGCTCCGGCCCACGTCCTACCAGGTCGCGGTGCAGGCTTCAGGCCCAGTGGCATTTGATGAGAGTTTTCGCGGCGCGGTCGCCATGTTGGCAACACCCACATCGGCGGGTTTCGATATTAACTTGCAAGGGACCTATTGAGACCTGGGTGAGACTTGAGCGTGACGTGCGGTACGCGGTGCCTGCGTCGGCGTGCGTCGCCACAAATTTCAGCGTGGCACCCTCAATTTCGATGAGTGCTTGCGAACGGCCAAAAGAAAGACATTGAAAGGAGGCCCACTTATGGGGTCAGCAGGCAATGCAGTGTGGTCCAATCGTTTTGCTTTCGTTATGGCGTCGGTGGGATTTGCCGTCGGGTTGGGCAATATCTGGCGCTTTCCCTATGTGACGGGTGAAAACGGTGGCAGTGCCTTTGTTGCGATCTACCTACTCTGCACATTGTCGATAGGTATCCCGTGCCTGATGGCGGAGTTAATTGTTGGACGCCGCGGTGGTGGGAGTCCACCACGCTCTATGGCAATGGTCGCTCGACAGTCCGATCGCAGCGCTAATTGGATGATCGTTGGCGGTATGGGAGTATTGACGGCCTACACGATCGCGATTACCTATGCTGTTGTAGTGGGCTGGGTGCTCTGGTATCTGGGACGCGCGCTCATGACGGGCTTCGTGGGTTTTGATACAGGCGTAGCAGACAGCACTTTTGCAGGATTGCTCGGTGATAACCAGTCGATGGTGATCTGGACACTCATAGGCAATCTGATCGTCGGTTGCATCATCTATGCCGGCATTACAGCGGGCATTGAACGCGCCGTGACCATCATGATGCCACTGATGTTCACACTTCTGATCGGGCTAAGTATTTATAACTATTTTGCCGGAGGCTTCTACGAAACCCTCCAGTGGCTGTTCACGCCCGACTTCAGCAAGGTAACAGGTGCTACTTTTCTCGCTGCGGTGGGGCAGGCTTTTTTCTCAATTGGCGTTGGCATGGGGGGCATGATGACCTACGGGGCTTACTTGCCGCGCGATTTTTCTATTGCGAAAGGTGCGGCGACAATTGTCATGGCCGATACGCTCGTAGCCTTACTGGCCGGATTTGTCGTATTCCCCGCGGTGTTTCATTTTGGACTCGACATGGCGGGTGGTCCGGGTTTGATTTTCCAAACGTTGCCGGTCGCGTTTGCACAGATGCCCGGAGGCGGCATATTCTCGGTCTTGTTTTTCATTATGTTGGCTGTCGCGGGGATCACCTCAATGGTGGGTCTGTTGGAAAGCGTCACCAGCTGGACCCAGGAAAGGCTGGATATATCGAGGCAGCGCAGCACATTATTGGTGGTTGGATCTGTCACCTGTTTCAGCGTCGTTTCGGTGCTCAGCTATAACATCTGGGAGGATTACCGATTATTGGGCATGAACTTCAATGAGTTAACCGAAGCGCTTTATGACAAAGTGTTGCTGCCACTCGCGGGGCTACTGGTCGCGCTCTTTACAGGATGGTTCATGCATCGGGAGCACAGTGAAGATGAGCTAAGAGATGACCTTAGATGGTTTGGTCTATGGCGCGGATTGACCCGTTGGATCGTGGTGCCAGCAGTTGCACTGATTCTCATCAAGGGATTGTTCTGATCGCCATGCTAGTAGCGATTACCGATTGGCTGTGGTCTTACGTATTAATAGCAGCGTTACTGCTAGTGGGCCTGCGGTTCACACTCGGATCCAGAGTTGCTCAGCTTCGGTTGTTCCGACGTGCATTGAGTGTGCTATCGGATATTGACTGGCGCGGTTCTGATCGGGGTATATCGAGTTTCCAGGCGCTGGTGGTGAGCATTGCTGGACGAGTCGGCGGAGGGAATATCGCGGGTGTGGCGGTCGCCATCACACTGGGTGGTCCCGGTGCCTTGTTCTGGATGTGGTTGATCGCCCTTCTGGGGATGGCCACCAGCTTATTTGAGTGCGCATTGGCGCAGCTCTACAAGAGGCGTGATGGCACCGATACTTTCCGTGGCGGGCCCGCCTATATGATGCGTTATGGTCTCGGCTGGCGAGTCCTGCCGGTTATCTACAGCGTATTGCTTATGGCCACTATCGGCTTTGGATTTAATGCAGTTCAAAGCTATGTCGTAACGACTTCAATCGAATCTGCTTTTGGTGTACCGCCCCTGGTCAGTGGCCTTGTTATGACCTCTGCGATGGCGATTATTCTCTTTGGGGGTATTCGTCGACTGGCTTTTTTCGCCGAGATTGTTGTTCCTGTAATGGTAGTGGGATATCTGCTGATCGCATTGATGGTGTTGGCATTAAATGCCTCCGCGATACCGCAAGCACTGGGTTTGATTTTTACTTCGGCCTTCGGTTTGGAGCAGGCTGTTGGCGGGGGTATTGCGGCAGCGATTACTCAGGGTGCGCGTCGCGGCCTTTTCTCAAATGAGGCGGGGTTGGGGACCGTACCTAATGTCGCCGCTGCCGCTGATGTACCCCATCCAGTCACACAGGGATTAGTGCAATCGCTAAGTGTTTTTATTGACACCATCGTTCTATGCACTGCCACTGCACTGATTATATTGCTGTCTTCTGTGTACCAGCCAGATGCTCAGGGTGTTCAGGGCGTTATCCTGACTCAAATGGCGGTAGCCGAGCACCTTGGGGCCATTGGTGAGCCGATAGTCAGTATCGCCCTGGTTCTGTTCGCCACGACGACAATTGCTTATAACAGTTTTCTGGGAGAGAACAGCATCGCGTATTTTGGGAAAGCGGGCGGTCGCCCTGTGCTGATTTTCAGAGTCAGTGTCTTGGCGTTGATTGCCTGGGCATCTGTGCAGGATCTCAGCACTGTATTTGGTTTCGCGGATCTGACAATGGCGCTGCTGGCGTTAGTTAACTTGTTGGCGCTATGGGCTCTCTATCCTGTTGCGATGAGGTTGATGTCTCAATTTGAAGATCAGGTTAAGGCGGGTGAGTCTCCCCGATTTGGTGTCGACCAGCTTCCCGATCAGGCGTTGGATGTAGAGAGTTGGCCGTCTCAGCAGGCTCATTGACGGCTCACTGCACCTCTGAGAGTTCCACCGTGAATTGCCGCTCTGTGCCCTCTCGCGTGGTTGTAATCTTGATCGTGTCTCCTACCTGATGTGTTTCCATCGCAGATAGAAACTCGTCGTTACTTGCGACTTGTTTCCCATCAATGTGGGTAATGACATCCCCTAGAATCACTTCACCTCTGCTGCCCCTGCGTGCACCAACTATACCGGCATTGTCGGCCGGAAAATCGCGGTAAGTTCGAACGATAGGAACACCCTCAACCCGGTAGCGACGCAACCAGCGATCAGAGGCAAGTTCTACTCCTAAAACCGGTCTCATGATTTTTCCAAAGGCAATGAGTTGCGGTACTACCTCAATGACTGTGTTGACCGGGATTGCAAAGCCGATGCCAGCGCTACCGCCGCTGGGCGAGTAAATCGCAGTATTGACCCCGACGAGTTGGCCCAGAGAGTTCAGTAAAGGTCCTCCAGAATTGCCGGGGTTAATCGCAGCATCGGTTTGAATCACACCCCGAATAGTGCGATTACTGGGGGACTGGATTTCGCGATCCAGAGCGCTCACCACCCCGACGGTCAAAGAGGTATCAAGGCCAAAGGGATTCCCGATCGCCAATACTTTCCTTCCTACTGATAGCTCAGAAGAATCTCCCAGCGGCAGTGCTGTGAGTGAGGGAGGGGGGGCCATCAATCGCAGCACGGCCAAATCTCGTTCGGGGGCGTAGCCGACTACCTCGGCCTGAAATGTCTCCTCATCTTGCATGGTGATGGTAAGTCGGTCCGCGCCTGCCACCACGTGATAATTTGTCACTACTAGGCCTGAGGCGGCATCCCATATGAAACCTGACCCCGCTCCGCGTGGTATTTCCATAATGTTGCGTGTAAAGCGCTGCCGACGCAGTTCGCTTGAAGTCACAAAGACGACGGCGGGGCTGGCCTTTTGAAACACCTCTGTCGTGTTCGCTTCGTCATCTGTCGCAAAGCTGAGATAATCGGGCGCGCTTTCCGCGCTGGCGGCGACTAGCGGGGACAGCAATACCATCGCCAGCAGGCGGAAAGCCAAGGTCGCTCGACTGAGCATCATGCATTCCTCAAGGCGCGGATGCGATCATCAAGCGGGGGATGTGATCTAAAAAGGGCATCAAGACCCCTGCTGCCGCCCGATCGGATACCAAAGGCCGTGAGCTCTCCCGGCAGGTCCTCGGATAAGCCTTGCTCAGCTTTTAAGCGCTGCAGCGCTGCAGTCATATTGCCACTGCCCGCCAACTGAGCGCCTGACGCGTCAGCGCGAAACTCGCGGTGGCGAGAGAACCACATGACAATCGTGCTGGCGAGTATGCCGAGTACGATCTGGGCGAGGACAGTGACGACATAGTAGCCGATGCCGTAGCCACGCTCAGTTTTAAATATCACTCTGTCAACGGTGTGGCCAATGATGCGCGCAAAGAACATCACGAAGGTATTCACCACGCCCTGAATCAGGGTCAGAGTAATCATGTCGCCATTGGCGACGTGTCCAATCTCATGGGCCAGCACAGCGCGCACTTCACCCTCCTCGAAACGACGCATTAAGCCAGTGCTGACCGCCACGAGGGCGTCGTTGCGGTTCCAGCCTGTCGCGAATGCATTTGCGGCATCAGAGGGGAAAACCCCTACTTCTGGCATGCCAATTCCCGCTTCCTGAGATAGCGATTTCACCGTATCTAGGAGCCATTGCTCTTCGTGATTACGAGGCGTCTCGATAATGTGAGCCCTGGTGCCGCGCTTGGCCATGTACTTCGATGCGAGCAGCGACACGAATGAGCCGAGAAAACCAAAAAGAGCGCAGAAAATCAGCAGACTACTCAAGTTAAGGTCGACACCATTTGTGGAGAGAATGCCTTCGAGACCCAGTAAGTTGAAGACTAGGCTGACTAATACCATGACGGCGATATTCGTTGCGAGGAACAACAATATTCTCATCGGACGTGCATCCTTTTGACTGATCGGCAGACCTTATGTAGTGGGGTCGCCTTCTGCGTTTTCAAGCGGCATGTCTGTCTCGATGCCATCATTTATTGGCAGAGGATGGTCGCTGATCGCGAGGTTTTTCGGTTTGCCATTCTCGACCTCTGTACTGAGCACTTCCCCGCGAAGATCCGTATCTTTGGATCCCAATTCAAAAAGAGTGTTGATGGCAGCATCATGAAAGTCCCAGATGGCTACCTGGCCATTATGGGTCCCGATTACCCAATGTCCCGTCTTCCCCCAGTAGTGCCCCTTCTGGTTGCGAATGACAAATGCGCCGCTCATTAATGGCTTCTCCTCAACAGACGTTCAATGTGGCGTTGCGCGTTTTACCGCTATGACAACTCAGCGCAACAAAAAATCCTTGGCCTCGTTAATTTTTGCTGCCAGATAATCATTGCCGCCCCGATCGGGGTGGAGTTTTTGAATCAGCGTTCGGTGTGCAGCGATGATGTCTGCCTCACTGACCTCTTCGCTTAGACCCAGAATCGCGAGCGCCTCGCTTCGAGAAAGCCCTGTGGTGTTGGCACCGGAAACGCTACTTTCTCTCTCACTTTGGTGATCATCCTCAGGGAAGCGCTGATCCATATAGCTTGTGAGTAACTGCGCAGAATCGCTATCCTCTTGCTGACAATAGTCAAGCAGGGCATCCAATTGGGATCGGTCCAGCTCCGAGAGGAGCCAATCTTTGTAAGCGCCTTCCAGCACAACGCCACTAAGCTCGCCGTTATCGTGATCCAATGTCATTTTGATTAGGCGTGCACTGACTTCTGACTTTTTGCCCGCGGTGGTGGATGCTTGTGCGCGCCACTGACCGAGAAAGGGAAGCAGGCGCAATAGAACGGGCAGCATTTGCCGGGCGACAACCAGCAGGCCAGTGAGGGCCGCGCCAACCCAATGCATTTTGCCCATGAGGGTCAGGATGATCACGCCGACTACGGCACCACCCAGTATGATCTGCAGATAAGCGCCCCGGCGCTTGTGTGGCGGTTGGCGTTGCGCTTGTCTGATTAAGAGGCCCAGCGTAATGGCAACGGCGAGTAACAGAATGATTCTCGGCACGGCTTATGCGGCTCCTGTCTAGAGAGTGGGACGGTGAATGATATCCGTTTTGTGCGTTGGCTACGGCTTATTGGGTAGTTGAGCTAAAAAGAGCTGATCTTTTTCAGAGTTGGAGGCTCTCAGCGCCCGAACACCGCCCACTGCAAAGCGCGACACAGCACCTAGGAGCGCTCTGAGTTCGTCTGCGCAGTTCACGTCAAAGGGGGCGTAAGCACCCCGGCTGATATGAGCCAGTTGCCGAAAGACCGTTTTGGCTGCGGGGTCCTGGCCCTCGTGAAAAACAAAGATCGGTATTGTCTTGATAGCGCATTGACCCGCGAGCTCATAGAGCGCTTCGGGTTCCTCCTCGCAGGCATCCCCAACAAAAACAAGTGCACGAACAGGATGGCTAGTCGTTCCCGATTGCAGCGCATGCTTCAGCACGCGATGTATCTGCGTCGTGCCGGCTAGGCAAGTGACATTGCTCAGTTGATCGAGTAACGCGGCAGGTTGAGTCAGCCAATGGCTGTGCTGGAAGTGCCCCAGACCCTGATAGTGGCAAAGCTGAACCGCAAGCGGTGTCGGCGTCGAGGCGGCATTGAAGAGTTCACTATGTAGCGCTCGGGCATGTTCCCAGGTGGGCTCTCTACTGGCGGTTGCATCCAGTGCAAAGATGAGTCTAGCTTGCCGGGATGTTACCGTCTGAATAGCTTTCGCCTTGCCTAAAAACGTGGCGACATCGCCTGATCGGAAATGATCAAGATCGGTTGTAATGTGACAAACGCTCAATAAGCGCGGGGGGCGAGGAGCCCACGATCACGCAATTCTCTTAAGTAGTGGCGTCGTTGGGTTAATTCCGTCACGACTGCCATCAGCATTTCGGTATCAATATCGAGCCGTTCCCTGTGCTGGTTCTGATCAACCAAATCCATAAGCTTGCGACTGGAGAATTCTTCCGCATTGAAAGGGGCATTATCTTTGTCGGCTCTTGAGTTGTGTTGTGTGTTTTGCATAGTTCTCTCTCCCCGCCACCCGCTGTTAGCGGGATTTCCAGTGGGGCGGCTGCGTATCGCGCAGCCTCATTCCCCCGGCGGTTTTTGTTGTCAGTTTTTAAAGTAGCCGCGTAGTATGCCAAAAATGAGTCGATAAGCCCAGTGCGCGTGCCCGGGCATTAAAATGGTAAAGAAATGGGGTGGATGAAAATGATCTTCAAGACTGAGCTCCCGGATGCGGATAGTGCCCTACCGGGCAGGGATTCGGCCATGCCAATCACGGACCGGCATGCGGTGCTGGGTAGTACGTTATTGCCTCCCTATCCCGAGAACATGCAAAGTGCGATGTTCGGTATGGGTTGCTTTTGGGGCGTAGAGCGTCTGTTTTGGGGCGTCAACGGTGTTTACAGCACGGCCGTAGGTTACGCCGCTGGGTCGACGCCTCATCCCAGCTATCACGAAGTCTGTACCGGCCAAACGGGCCACAACGAGGTAGTGTACGTGGTGTTCGATCCGTCTCAACTCCACTATCACCAGCTCCTCTCCCTTTTCTGGGAAAACCACGATCCCACTCAAGGGATGCGGCAGGGCAATGATCGCGGCACTCAGTATCGATCAGGCATATATGTATTCGATGCAGGCCAGAGGAGCGCGGCGCATGAGAGCCAGAATCAATTTCAGCTACGCCTGACTCAGGCGGGTTTTGGGGCTATCACTACCGAAATAGTGGATGCCCCTGAATTCTATTTTGCTGAGGATTATCATCAGCAGTATCTGCACAAGAATCCGGCGGGCTATTGCGGGATGGGGGGCACGGGCGTTGCTTGCCCACTGGGTATCGGAGTGCCGTCTTAGCTGACGCGGAGCGTTAGGTTAGCGCCTGACTCAGCGCGGCAGCCAGCGCGGTGTCTACGCTCAGAGTGCGAGAACCCAAATGGCCGCCTGTAAAACCGATTGACTCCGCCAGCTCAAGCTCGAAAGGTACAAATCCTCCTTCGGGCCCTAGCATTACCAGCGCCTTCCCTTTTGCTCGCGAAATTGGCTCTGCGGCGGTTTGATGGGCTATCCAACCGTGTCGGTCTTTTAGCAAAGCAGGCGCCGAGTCCTCGACGAAAGGTTTGAAAAAGCGGTGCATATGCACTTGTGGTGGGATTGTATCGCCCGATCGCTCGAGCCCGGCGTGTAAGGCTTCAGCAAGGCGTCCCGGCTGTAACAGCGGGCTTTGCCAGAAGCTTTTTTCCACTCGAGCGCTGTGAATCAGGTGAAGGTGTTCAACGCCCATTTCCGCAGCAGTGCGCAATACCCGGCGCAACATCTTTGGGCGTGGCAGCGCCAGCGCAATATCGAAAGCATGTCTGGGTGGTGGAGGCTGTGGCAGCGATATAGTCAGCTGGCTTTCGTCGTGTGTAAGCTTCGTTACAACGCCTGTTCCCCGCGCTCCTCCTAGCTTTCCCACCTTCAATGACGACCCAATCTGAGGTTTCAGCACGTCGCGAATATGGACGTGGCGTCTGTCCCGAAGTTCAACTGTTGAGGAGTCGAGCCAGTCTTCGGGTCGAAGCAAAATAATATTCACCGGTTGCCAGTCGCCGTTTTAAACCCAGAGGTCATAGTCGTCTGCTGCCGATATTTCTGCCTCTACCCAATCACCGGCTTGCAGATCCGCGTAGCCGGGCAGATGAACGACGCCATCGATTTCCGGAGCATCCGCTGGGGTACGTCCGATGGCGCCATTGTCGTCGACGCTGTCAATCAGTATTGACTGTAAGGAGCCGACTTTGTGACGTAGCTTATTCGCACTGATGGATTGCTGTAGCGTCATGAATCGCTCCCAGCGTTCTTTTTTAACCGCATCTGGAACTGGGTCGGGCAATGCATTGGCGGCAGCACCTTTAACCGGTGAATACTCAAAGCAGCCAACTCGATCCAATTGCGCTTCCTCGATAAAGTCGAGCAGCGTTTCGAACTCCGCTTCGGTCTCACCGGGATAACCCACGATGAAGGTCGAGCGGATCGTCAACTCTGGACAGATATTGCGCCACTGGGCAATGCGGTCCAGAGTTTTTTCTGCGGCGGCCGGCCGCTTCATTCGCTCGAGCACACTGGGTGCCCCGTGTTGAAGCGGCATATCAATATAGGGGAGCAGCTTGCCGTCAGCCATCAAAGGGATAAGTTGATCAACATGGGGATAAGGGTAGACGTAGTGAAACCGAATCCATATGCCTAACTCGGCGAGTGCAGTTGCCAGTCCGGCAAGATTGCTTTTCATGGGACGACCTTGCCAGAAATCGGTCTGGTATTTGATATCGACGCCATATGCGCTGGTGTCCTGAGAGACGATGAGTAGTTCTCGCACCCCTGAGCGAACCAATCCCTCTGCTTCATTCATTACCGACCCTATGGGCCTGCTAACGAGGTCCCCCCTGATGCTGGGTATAATGCAAAAGCGACAACGATGGTTGCAGCCTTCACTGATTTTTAGATACGCGTAGTGTCTGGGAGTCAGTTTCACACCCTGGGCAGGTATCAAATCAATTCGCGGGTCAGGGCGATGATGCCTTGGCAACACCTCGCGCACAGTCGAGAGCACTTCCTCGTAGGCTGCAGGGCCACTGATGCCCAATACCTTGGGGTGGCGGGCGCGAATTTGGTCGGCATCATCGCCGCGTCCCATGCACCCGGTGACCAGAACACGCCCGTTTTCGCGGACCGCCTCTCCAATCGCCTCAAGACTCTCCTCCTTGGCTGCGTCAATGAAACCACAGGTATTGACGATGACCACGCCGGCATCCTCGTAATGCGGTGTAATCTCGTAACCCTCAATCTTGAGTTGCGTCAGGATACGTTCTGAGTCCACCAGAGCCTTGGGGCAACCCAGAGAAATGAATCCCACCCTGTCGTTGTCGACAGTGGTGCTGCTGAATGGTTTTGTCATATCACGCTCTGAAAGTATCGGTGCCGCTGTGTGTGCGGACGCTGAGTTGTTGTTTGAGTAGGTTAAGTAATTCCAGGGTTTCATCGCGGTTGAGGAAGTCACCAACTCGGGTTTCCGTCTGCTGATCATGCACAGACAGCTCTGGTCCCTGCCAAGGATGTGTTTCTGTGGAGATCCTGAGTGCCGCCTCTTCACGTAAAAAATGCCAACTGCGCTTGGGAATAAAATACCCCTTGTCGATCACCACGCTCCCATCGGTGAAGCGGATCACATGCCGGTATTCCAGTTTCCAATTCACCCAATATAAAGCGCCGCCCAGCGCCACTAGTTCGATGCTCGCAAACGGCAAAATGGGCCAGGCCCCTAATAGTGCAAATGCGACGCCTGCCCCCAGGGATGGCACGGCGAGCGCCGCCAGTAACCACAGATTCTGTCGCCAGCTCGCAGAATGATTGGGTTTGATCAAAATGACCGTTTCCGAACCGGCACGATTAACGGAAACCACATTGGCCTCCGTTTAATGCGGTAGGACACTCTGCAAGACGAAGCGTGGCAATCGGCGCGTGTGTCCTAGCCATAATCATTCATGCACTTCGGTGGCGAGAACGCAGTGATGATGGCGCCTGATATGGGATGTGCGAAGCGGACTCGGGAAGCGTGCAGCAGAAGTCGGGGCGCTCTTGCAAGCACGGCTTCGGGGGCGTAAAAATCGCAGCCTAGAATGGCATGTCCAATAGCATTTAGATGAATTCGAAGCTGATGTGAGCGTCCTGTTTCGGGCGAGAGCTCAAGTAAAGACGTATTGTTCTCCCTAGACAATACGCGCCAATGCGTAATAGAGGGCTTGCCTGTCTCAAAGCAGACTTTTTGACGCGGTCGGTTCGGCCAATCCCGCGTCAGCGGTAGATCAATTGTTCCCGTGTCGTTGCGTATAGAGCCGATCACACGTGCAATATAGGTTTTCTCAATCATACGACCTTGAAATGCTTTGGCCAGTCGCGAGAGTGATTCGCGATTTCTTGGAATAATCATCACTCCAGAAGTGTCCAAATCAAGCCTGTGTACCGCAACCACGCCCGGATAGTGCGCATCGAGTCGCTCTATTAAGCAGTCCCTGTTTAACGGATGTCGTCCGGGCACACTGAGTAGCAGAGTAGGTTTGTCCACAACAAGCAGATCGGCGTCACGATATAGAATGCGGATGGCTTCCTGAGAATGCGGCACCAGATAGGGAGGGGGATCCAATGCTTGTTCTGGATGACTCAAGTTGTCGGTCTCAGTGAACCTGTGAGACCGCCAGGGCCTCAAGGTAACGATGAACGGCGTTTTCAATACCATATCGCAGAGCGTCTATCGTGAAAGCGTGACCGATCGAGACCTCTAGTAATTCCCGGATACGAAAGTTTGGCAAATTCTCAAGATTGAGGTCGTGTCCGGCGTTGATGCCGAGCCCCGTTGCGGTCGCCGCGGTTGCCGCAACCTGAAATCGAGATAATTCAGTATCTGCCTCGCCTTTGTCGTGTGCCTTGGCATAGGACTCGGTGTAAAGCTCTATGCGATCTGCGCCCAGTGCACCGACGAGTTCAATCTGCTCGGGATCGGGATCCATGAAGAGACTGACACGACAGCCCCACGATTTAAGTTGCTCAATGACCGGTTGTAAGGATTCACCATCACGACAAATGTCGAACCCGTGATCAGATGTGAGCTGGTTGTCGTTGTCTGGCACCAAAGTGACCTGATCTGGTCGAACCTTCTCGACAAGGGCTAAAAACCCGGGGTAGTCACCTACCCCCGCTCGGTCTGATCGTCTTGAGGCCGCAAACGGGTTTCCCTCGAGATTGAGTTCGGTTGTGCGTGTTTCACCGAGGTGAATGCAGTCAGAGGCCCTGATATGGCGCTGATCAGGGCGTGGATGAACCGTAATGCCGTGCGCGCCAGCCCCGGTGACTAATCGCGCAAACTCTGCCGGTTCGGGGTGGGCAGTGTCTCTGGCATTTCGAATCAAGGCGATCTTGTTAAGGTTAATGCTGAGGCGCGTCACGGTGCCATTCTGCTCACGGAAAGCAACACAATCGGTGTCACTGGGACGTCTTGAAACACAGCCGGACCACGACTTGTCTCCACTGATGTGGCACCCGTCTCAGTCAATGCAATGATATCGACCACTTGCATGCCCTCTACCACTTCACCAAATACTGCATAACCCTCATTTCCTGGTGTCCAATCCAGCCGGAGGTTGCTCCGCTGATTGATAAAAAATTGCGCCGTGGCTGAGTCGGGATCACTGGTCCGCGCCATTGCCAATGTGCCTCGAGTGTTGTGAAGTTTGTTACTCGACTCGTTAATAATTGGGTCGCGGGTCGGCTTTTCTTTCATCTCGGTAGAGAAGCCACCTCCCTGAATCATGAAATTACTGATCACTCGATGGAAGACAGTATTGTCGTAGTACCCGGCGTCCACATATTGTAGAAAGTTCTCCACGGTCACCGGGGATTTTTCCGCGTAAAGTTCAATGACAATATCCCCGTCGGTGGTTTTTATAATGACTCTTGGGTTGTCTACGCTGTCCTCAGCCGCTGTGACCGCCATGGATATCGCGAGTAAGTAGCCCGCCAATCCGATCAATGCGCACGTTTTTTTTAAATAAAACTCAATATTCATTATTGCTTCCCTGTCAATGTTCTCGTTAGTTCCAACCATCGCTTTGTTTTTTTGATGGCCACAATCGCGGCGTAATCACGGCCAGGATGACACCAAGCAGCACTGCTAAAGCGCCGTCGAGGATCTGATTATTAGCAATGCGTTCACGTAAGCGCACGTTCTCCAGGCGGAGCAAGTCAGCCCCCGAGCGCTCCGACTCCAGCTCGGCCACAAGTTGCTGATTCATCAAATCGAGCTCCAGGGCGGCAGACGACACACGTCTGATCTCTGCCAGCTCATTGCGTGCGCTCTCGACTTGAGCAGTCAGTTCGTCAATCGCGCCGTCAGCCAGATCAGCTTCTGAGGATCGTTCACTAAGCTGGGCGACCAAACGATCATTTGCTGCTTGCACCTTCGCAAGCTCAACGCGCATTTCTCCGATCAGTAATGAGGCGGGGGGGTCTGTTTGCAGATACTGAGCTCGCACCCATCCGCGAATGCCATTACGCGTTTCGATTTCTATCCATTCGTTATTTTCACTGAGCGCATAGCTTAGTACCGCTGTACCCGAAGACAAACCACGGTGAACAATCTCAGAATCAGTCTGAGCCTCGGCGCGAACTGCTACCAAAAGGGTGTCACTGATGTATCGAGTCTCCTGAGCGTAACTCAAGAGTGAAGGCAGCAGAAACGCCATAACAGCAGGAATAGCAGTTAGACGGTTCGCGAGTAGAGACTTTTTCATGATGAACCTCGCATGGAACCTGCGTCGTCGCCGTCGCCGGCATCTTGTTCCTTCAAGTATGGGAGAACCAGAAACATAGTGAGTAGCATAAGCAAGAGCGTAAACCCCACACTTGAATACAACTTGTAAGACACCCAAAAAGCTTCCTCAAAACGGTAGGCAACGACAATGTTCAGCGTGCCCACTAGCGTGAAATTGGCGATCCACAGTGCGTTCAGGTATCCCCAGATTCTCTGTGGCAGTGTCAATTGTTGTCCCATAAGGCGTTGCAGAAGGTTTTTCTCTCCAAAAAACTGTGAGGCCAGAAAAACCAGTGCCAATCCCCAGTTAAACACGGTGGGTTTCCACTGAATAAACCTTTGATCGCGCAGAATCAGCGTGGCGGAGCCAAAGACAACAACGGCTAGCGTCATCCACATCAGCCGTTTGTCGTTGGCTTTGCTGATCATTGAGCTGACCAGCCATACCAATACGCTACTGACCATCAGTACAGCAGTGGCGCTGAAGATCCCGTCAAAGGTGTGAGACCAGCTGCCTATGTTCAGGGTCTCGCCACTGAGTTGGTAGGCGCTAAAAAACAGAACCAGCGGGAGAAATTCGAGGAGTTGTTTCATGTATGTTCCTGTTTGCTAACGTGAGCGCTCGCTATCTATCGGCCTATGTTAGACAATTCAGCCCAACCCGTTTGCGCGACCGGTTGCTGACATGCGGCCAGCGCAGTGTAGAGACAGCCTTGATCGACTTCCACACACATAGCACCGCCTCAGACGGCGCATTGACACCTTCCGAGTTAGTTAATCGAGCAGCTGCGGCGGGCATCAACACTGTTGCTTTGACAGACCACGACACCATCGCTGGGTTCGTGAGCGTGGCCCATAGTGTGCCATCGGGCGTGCGGCTTGTCAGTGGTGTCGAGCTGTCGTGTCAGTGGGGCAGGGTAGGTATCCATGTCGTGGGTCTGGGCTTTGATCCGACTTCGCCAGTGCTGCTTGATCATCTCGATGGTTTGGATGCGGCTCGCCTCAGACGTGCAGAGATGATTGCTCAGCGACTGTCTAAAAAAGGCATGCAAGAGGCCCTTGAAGGTGCGATGACTGTCGCTGCGGGAGCGCAAATTGGCAGACCACATTTTGCCCGATGGATGGTGAAGAAGGGTTACGTGCAGAACGAGAATGATGCTTTCAAACGATTTCTGGGAAACGGTAAAGTGGGCGATATCTCAACATTGTGGCCGGATCTTGGGCGAACCGTTGAGACCATCAAGTCAGCGGGCGGACTCGCCGTGCTAGCGCACCCCCTGAAGTATCGTCTGACGGCAACGCGCCTCAACGCGCTCTGTGCGGCTTTTGTAGCGGCGGGTGGCTCGGCGATCGAGGTCATTAATGGCCGACCCGTAACCGGTGACATAAAACGATTGGTGGGTATGGCTGTCGAGCGTGACCTGCTTATCTCGGTGGGATCGGATTTTCACCGCGATGTTGAATATGGCGCTGGATTGGGCATTGATACCGAAGGATTCCTGCCGGGCTTGGGGGTGTGGGAGAGGTTATGACATACAAGTGCCGCTTATCTATCGCGCTCTGTAAACAGCGACGCGCTGAACGCAACCGCTTTTTTGATGAAGTTCATGTAGCGAGGGCGGCAAGCCAGGACGCGATACGATGAGTCAGTTTTTTTCAATGCATCCCGAGACACCTCAGGTCAGACTGATTCAGCAAGCCACAACTATCATCCGGCAGGGCGGTGTCGTGGTCTACCCGACCGACTCGGCTTATGCGCTGGGTTGCCAGCTCGGGGACAAAAAAGCGGCTGACCGTATCCGAAGAATCCGGACTTTGCAGGATGACCACAATTTCACCCTCATGTGCCGCGATTTATCTGAGTTGGGCACTTATGCCCGTGTCGACAACGCAGTGTATCGACTCATTCGCTCCGCAACACCGGGGCCATATACCTTTATCCTGGAGGCCACGCGAGAGGTTCCGAAACGCTTGGTTCAGCCGAAGCGGAAAACGATTGGTCTGCGGGTGCCTGCTCATCCTATACCCAGAGCGCTACTGGATCTGCTCGATGAACCCCTGATGAGTGTCACCTTGCAGATGCCAGGTGATGAGTTCCCGTTGACTGATCCTTACGACATTCGCGATCAATTGGAGCATGAGGTGGATCTTGTCATCGACGGTGGTTTTTGTGGGCTCGAGGCGACTTCAGTGGTGGACCTGACGGGACCGGAGCCACATATTTTGCGACGTGGCCTGGGTGATGTGAGCGACTTTGAGGCAGCCTGAGGGTATACTTGTCTGGTGAACAGTCCTGAGCAAACCTCCCCCCCGGAGGGCATTGAAGCGGTGCCCGCCCCGATCTCGCCACTCCCTCAGGAATCCGACTCGATGCGGCCTGAACAGGCGGAGATGCCCTTTGCAATGGTTCGCGGCGAAGCGGTCACGGAGCTGCCCAAAGACCTTTACATCCCGCCCCAGGCTCTGGAAGTTTTTCTGGATGCGTTCGAGGGCCCGCTAGACTTATTGCTGTATCTCATTCGCCGACAGAATCTCGATATCCTCGATATTGATGTTGCACAGATTACTGAGCAGTACATGCGTTACGTCGAACTGATGGATGCTGTGCAGTTTGAGCTGGCGGCAGAGTATCTACTGATGGCGGCAATGCTGGCTGAGATCAAATCCAGAATGCTGTTGCCCCGTGCTGGTGACGTGGAAGATGAGGAAGAGGATCCTCGGGCGAACTTGGTACGCCGTCTGCAGGAATATGAACGGTTCAAGAAAGCGGCAGAGGATCTCGAGGAGTTGCCGAGGCTCGAGAGAGAGGTTTGGCAAGCCTCGGCGGCGCCTCCTGATCTTCACCTAGAGCGCCCACTGCCGGATATAGACATGCGGGAAGTATTGCTCGCGCTAAGCGATGTGCTCCGCCGCGCGGAAATGTATGCCAGCCATCATATTCAGCGAGAGTCGCTCTCGACACGTGAACGTATGTCAGAAGTCCTAGAGACGCTCAAATCAGGCGGATTTGTGCCATTCGTATCCCTTTTCCGACCTGAGGAGGGTCGCTTGGGCGTCGTGGTGACTTTCCTGGCGCTGATGGAACTGATCAAGGAATCACTGGTTGAGATTGTCCAAACTGAGGGTTTCGGCCCGATTCATATCAAAGCGAAGTCAGAATAGGCAGGATAAAAATGGCAGAGGGATTGGTCCAGATCCTCGAAGGTGCGCTACTGGCGGCGGGGGAGCCGTTGTCAGTGCAACGCATGGCTTTACTTTTTGAAGAGCATGAGCGACCGAGCAACGACGAAATCCGTGCCGCGATTAAAACGGTTGAGGAACGATGTGATGACAGAGGTTACGAGCTGTTACAAGTCGCCTCAGGTTTTCGCTTTCAGGTGCGTCAAAGTCTGTCGACCTGGGTTGGCCGCCTTTGGCAGGAGCGGCCCGCGCGGTACTCCCGTGCCCTTATGGAGACCTTATCGCTCATTGCCTATCGCCAACCGATTACTCGAGGGGAAATTGAGGAGATCCGAGGCGTGGCGGTAAGTACCAACATCGTCAAAACCCTGATGGAGAGAGAGTGGGTTCGGGTGGTGGGGCATCGCGATGTGCCGGGTAGACCCGCGATGTACGCCACGACGCGACAATTTCTCGATTATTTCAATCTCAAATCGTTAGACCAGCTGCCGCCACTGGCTGAAATCAAGGAGCTTGATAATTTATCTGGGGAGCTGGCGCTTGAGTTACGTGATGCCGGACAAAACGAGCGGTTAGAGCCCGATGGGTCTGCCGAAGTTGAAGCAGTTAATTCCGCCGAGGCGGATGAGCGCGGGCACGATGAAGAAGACGCAGAAAAGCAATAGGCGCCTCGAATCCAGTGAGGAGGATAAGGGTGAGAAGCTGCAGAAGGTGCTTGCCCGTCTTGGTCTGGGGTCGCGTCGTGAGATAGAGCGGTGGATCGAGGAAGGCCGCCTCATGATCGACGGGAAACTCGCAGGTCTCGGCGACCGCGTGCGTGGCACTCAGGCTATTCGTCTCGACGGGAAGCCAGTGGCGCTTGATGCGGCGTCACAAGTCAGGGTTTTGCTATACCACAAGCCCCTGCGAGAAGTGTGTTCGCGCCATGATCCAGAGGGCCGCAAAACGGTATTCGAACGGCTGCCGAGGCTGAAGAATGGGAGGTGGATTTCAGTGGGCCGTCTGGATTTCAATACTTCGGGCGTTTTACTGTTCACAACCGATGGTGATTTAGCGCATGCGTTGATGCATCCCTCCACCGCTATTGAGCGCGAGTACCTTGTGCGTGTGATGGGCAGGGTGGACGATGCATTGCTCGAGCGGTTGAAGGAGGGTGTGCACCTCGATGACGGCCCCGCCCGGTTCTCTGACGTTCAGGACGGAGGCGGTGACGGCATCAATCACTTCTTTTACGTCGTATTGACCGAAGGTCGTAATCGCGAAGTCAGGCGGCTCTGGGAGTCGCAGGGCTTGACGGTTTCCAGGTTAAAACGCGTTCGCTACGGCGAAGTGTTCATGCCTTCTAAACTTAAAAAAGGCCAGTGGCTGGAACTCCCTCAGAAAGATGTTGATGTGATCTATCAAATGGCCGGCTTAGCCGCCCGTGAGGTGGCGTCGGTCAGCCAAAGAGAGCAAGTTCGGCACGAGCGTTTGGTCAATAAGAATCCGCGCCCGCGCGGCGGTCGCCATCGCCGGGCAAGTTAACCTTGCGCACTTAGTGCTTTACCGTGGATCAAAGCGCTGGCGTCACTGAGGAGATAAATCCAGATATCCGTTAGCGCCTCGGGTAATGGGTTGCTGTCGGGCGGTTCGCCCGGGTAAGCAGCTCGTCGCATTCTGGTATTCACGGCACCCGGATTCAAGCTGTTTACTCGTATGCTGGATGTGCCCCCCAGCTCATCGGCCAACACCTGCATGTACCCTTCCGTGGCAAATTTCGACACGGCATAGGCACCCCAAAAGGCTTTGCCCCGTCGTCCAACTCCTGAGCTGGTGAGCACGATCGAAGCGAGGGAGGCGCGTTCCAACAGGGGCATCAGTGCACGGGTGAGGAGAAAGGTGGCAGTGATGTTGACTTGAAGCACCTCCTGCCAACTCTCTAGAGAGGTTTGTGATAGTGCGCGCCGCTCCCCGAGCACACCTGCGTTGTGCACCAGCCCGTCAATGGCCAATCCCTCTGCAAGAAGTGTTTCCGCCAGCTCATCGTAAGGCTCGTGTTGCGTTATCTTGAGATCAAGCGGGATTAGTCCGGGCGTTCTCCCGCCCTCATTTACGATGGTGTCATAGACGGATTCCAGTGCTGCTTCATTCCTGCCGGTAAGTAATACTTCCGCGCCGAGGCGCGCACAGGCTAACGCGACGGCTCGGCCGATACCCTCTGTGGCGCCGGTGATGAGAATCGTTTTGTTTTTCAACTCATCTTGGGCTGGGCGCCAATGCGGTGGCAGTCCGCTCACGCTAGTAGGTCCTCGATGAGGGTTCGCAGTGCCAAACTCGATGTTGCTATCGCGTCAGCCCCCCAATCCTGTGCGGATTCGCCATCGGCGAGATAGCCATAACTCGCCGCGATGGTTTGACATCCGGAGGCAATACCTGCATCGATATCTCTTCGGTGGTCTCCTATAAAAATCGTATCGGAAGCACTGCACTGCAATTTTTCACAGGCCAGTAGCAGTGATTCCGGATCAGGTTTTGGTCGGATGACATCGTCGGGCGTCAGCACCACCTCCGCGCTAGGGGTAAATGACATGAGCGTCATTAAAGGCACCGCGAAGCGGGCCAGTTTGTTGGTGACTATCCCCCAAGGTACGCCATGAGATCCAAGCGAGGATACGAGTTCTCGCATGCCGGGGTAGGGTTCGCTGAGCGATCCCAGTCCGGACTCATAATGATCGAGAAAACGTTGTCGCCAAAATTCAAAGGAAGGATCTGAAGCGGAAATCTCTAATGCAGCCTGTACCATTCCTATTGCTCCATCAGAAACGCTACGCCAGACAGTTTGTATGTCCATAACGGGCAAGGAGGCTTCCCGCCGCAACTCCGCGGCAATATGGATAAACTCCGGTGCGGTATTGATCAATGTGCCATCCAAATCAAACAGCACCGCCCGTGGGCGGGAGAGAGTCACGGTTTGCGCGCTCTGATCAGATAATTAACGGAGACATCGTCTTTTGTGAGTCGGTACTGCTTGCTGATTGGATTATAGGTCATCCCTGTCATTTCCAGCATCTCGAGACCCGCGTCGCGGATCCACTTTGCCAACTCGGAGGGTTTGATCAGTTTGGCGTACTCGTGGGTGCCGCGAGGAAGCAGATTCAACACATATTCGGCGCCGACGATTGCAAACAGAAACGCCTTAGGATTACGGTTAATGGTTGAAAAAAAGAGATCGCCCCCGGGTCGACACAAGTCCGCGCAGGCGCTGACGACGGTGGAGGGGTCGGGCACGTGCTCAAGCATTTCAAGACAGGTCACCACATCAAATTCACCCGCTCTTTTTTCGGCAAAGGATTCAGCAGTGCTGCGTTCGTAATTGACGTCTATACCGCTTTCTAATTGATGCAGGCGAGCCACCGACAACGGTGCCTCGCCCATATCGATGCCGGTCACGTGGGCGCCCCGATGCACCAGTGCCTCAGACAATAGCCCGCCGCCGCAGCCGACATCGAGTACCGATTTTCCCCTGACTTCGGCTAAATCGTCGATCCAATTCGCGCGCAATGGATTGATGTCATGGAGGGGCTTGAACTCGCTATTGGGATCCCACCAGCGGGATGCGAGTTTCTCGAATTTAGCGATCTCATCCAGATCGACATTATTTTCGGTGATCATACTGTTAATGCTCCAAGGAAGATCGCAAGGCGGCGAGTTGGCTTGACCAGTTAATAGCGCGATGGGTGACGTCATTGTAGTCAAGTGTTTGAAGTTGACCATTGCTCATGATTAATCGACCCCCTATCCAGCTCCACAGCACCTCGCTACCGTTGTTCGCGTATACAAGGTTAGACGCTACGTTATTCTGGGGCAGCTGATGCGAGCCCGAAACATCCACGGCGATCAGATCGGCTAACTTGCCAATTTCAATACTGCCCAGTTGGTTCGCCTTTCCGAGCGCTCGAGCGCCTGACAGAGTGGCCATTTCAAGCACGGTCCATGCATTAAGCGCCTGAGGGTCGCCGTGTTGGACTTTGCCGATAAGTGACGCTGTTTGCGCCTCGGCCAACATACTGAGCCGGTTGTTGCTGGCCGCGCCATCGGTTCCCAGTGCGACGTTGATGCCGTGATCCAACAATTTCTGCACTGGACTGATGCCCGACGCCAGCTTTAGATTGGATCGTGGGCAGTGCACTACATGTGCGCCGTGTATTGCTAGAGTTTCTATATCCTGTTCGCCTATCGCGTTCATGTGAACGCAGTGCGTCCTGGGACTCAGTAGCCCCAATTTTTGCAGCAGATCGATCGGTCTGAGACCGCATCGCTCAACCGAGCTCAATACTTCCTCTTTGGTCTCTTGAAGATGAATGTGAATGGGGGCATCCAGTTCTTCCGCCAGCATGGCGACTTTATTCAATATCGTTTCACTGACTCCGTAGGTGGAGTGGGGGCCAAAGCCGATTTCTATGCGGTCATGATCACGATATCGATCGCGTAGTTGCAGACCTCGGTTAATGCAGGCGTCCGCATCGCGAGCCCATGCCGTTTCCATGTCGATAATCGGGAAATTCAGCAGGGCACGCAGCCCTGCGCTGTCACACTGTTCGGCCGTGATCTCGGGGAAAAAGTAATTGTCTACCAAAGTTGTTGTGCCGCCCTTTAATAGTTCTGCGATAGCCAGATCGGAGCCGTCACGGACAAATGCCGGGCTGAGCACCTTTTGCTCGGTTGGCCAGATATATTGCTGCAGCCAAGACATGAGGGGCATGTCATCGGCATACCCTCGGAATAGCGACATCGCGGCGTGACAATGAAGGTTGATAAGGCCTGGCATTAGCACGCAGCCTGGGAGATCGATATGCTGCTCTGCGGCAGCTTCGTCGGCCTCAGATCGAGGCATAATGGCAGCGATGTTATGGTCTTTGAGCGCCACGCTGTGTGCTTCAAGCACCTGACCCCGCGGAATAATGGGCACCACAAAATCAGGATGCAAGACGGTATCGTACTGAGACATATGTGCTCCTTTTCGCCACACAGTATACCGTGATGTCCCTGTGCGGATTGTCGAAAACTGCGCCGCCAGACTCGCTCGTTCGGGTGTTGTTTGGTACACTACGTCTTTGTTGTTTTGGGCCCTTCAAAGCCCAATCAAGACGCTGAGCTAAGTAGCCCTAATGGCAGAAAATCCGCAGGAAATGGCCCGGGAAATCCTCCCGGTCAACATTGAAGACGAGCTGAAACAGTCCTACATGGATTACGCGATGAGCGTGATTGTAGGGCGGGCCTTGCCTGACGTGCGGGACGGACTGAAACCCGTGCATCGTAGGGTGTTGTTCGCCATGAATGAGCTCAATAACGACTGGAATAAGGCCTACAAAAAGTCTGCTCGTGTCGTGGGTGATGTAATTGGTAAGTATCATCCCCACGGAGACTCTGCCGTCTACGACACCATCGTCCGGATGGCTCAGGATTTTTCATTACGCTACATGCTGGTGGACGGGCAAGGTAACTTTGGCTCCATCGATGGCGATTCCGCCGCGGCCATGCGCTACACGGAAATCCGCATGTCCAAAATCGCACATTCGCTGCTCGCGGATCTCGACAAAGAGACGGTCGATTTTGTCGACAACTACGACGGCACAGAACGTATACCTGCCGTTATGCCAACGCGAGTTCCCAATTTACTGGTTAACGGTTCGTCGGGTATCGCCGTGGGTATGGCCACCAATATTCCTCCCCACAATTTGCGAGAGGTCGTGGCAGGGTGCCTTGCGACATTGCAAAACCCAGACATCTCAATCGATGAGTTGATGCAGTACATTCCCGGACCAGATTTCCCTACCGGGGCGCAGATCAACGGGCGAGCGGGCATTGTGCAGGCCTATCGCACTGGCCGAGGCCGGATTTACGTGCGTGCAAAAGCGGAGGTTGTTACCGACGACGCCAGGGGGAAAGAGTCGATCATTATCCATGAAATCCCCTATCAGCTGAATAAAGCGAGGCTGATAGAGCGGATTGCCGAATTGGTCAAGGACAAGAAGCTTGAGGGCATTACCGAGTTGCGTGACGAGTCCGACAAGGACGGGTTGCGGGTGGTGATTGAATTACGTCGTGGCGAGGTTGGAGAGGTTGTTCTGAATAACCTCTATGCCCAGACCCAGCTGCAATCTGTGGTCGGTATTAATATGGTGGCGCTGGTTGATGGCGAGCCGAAGGTGCTGAATCTCAAGCAGATGGTCGACGCCTTTGTCCGACATCGCCGCGAGATCGTCACGCGACGAACGGCCTATTTACTTCGTAAAGCGCGCGAGCGGGGGCACGTACTTGAAGGTCTGGCAATTGCTCTTGCCAACATCGATGAAGTGATCGAGTTGATCAAAGCGTCGCCGACAGCGGCTGACGCTCGCGAGGGCTTAATGGCACGATCCTGGGCCCCAGGAGAGGTTATGGCGATGTTGGAGCGCGCGGGCGCTGATGCCTGTCGCCCCGACGAACTACCAGAGCAGTATGGGGTGCTTGAGGGCCAGTATCATCTCTCCCCCGCGCAGGCTCAGGCAATTCTTGATCTTCGACTGCATCGCCTGACAGGGCTCGAGCACGAGAAGCTCTTGCAAGAATATGCCGACAAGATCGCCGAGATCGCGGGCTATCTGGATATTCTCGGTGATCCGGATCGGCTCACGCAGGTGATTCGCGAAGAACTCGAAGCGCTGGTAGAGGAGTTCGGTGACGAGCGAAGAACACAGATTTCGGATTCGGCACACGACTTGACGGTCGAGGATCTCATTACCGAGGAAGACAGAGTCGTCACCATATCCCATGGAGGCTATGCCAAAACCCAGTCACTGACCGATTATCAGGCACAGCGTCGCGGTGGTACAGGAAAGAGCGCAACAGCCGTCAAGGATGAGGACTTTATCGAGCACCTGCTGATTGCCAGTACCCATGCCACGATCTTGTGTTTTTCAAACCTGGGTAAAGTGTACTGGCTCAAGGTCTTCCACATTCCCCTGGCAAGCCGTAACGCTCGCGGTCGTCCGATGGTCAACTTGCTGCCGCTCGATGAGGGCGAGCGGATTACGTCGATTCTGCCCATTGAGGGTTATGAGACAGATCACTTTATTTTCATGGCAACCAGCAATGGCACCGTCAAGAAAACCGACATGAGTCTGTTTTCCCGGCAGCGCAGTGTGGGCCTGCGGGCCATTGAATTGGATGAGGGCGATGTGCTGATCGGTACAGCCGTGACCGACGGCACCCAGGACATCATGCTGTTTTCGAGCGAGGGAAAGGTTGTACGCTTCCCCGAATCGGCGGTCAGAGCGATGGGACGAACAGCCCGCGGTGTTAGAGGCATTCGCTTGGGTGATGGACACCGTTTGATATCCCTCTTGGTACCCCAACTGGGCAGCAAGATTCTGACTGTCAGCGAGAATGGCTACGGTAAACGATCTGAGACTACTGATTTTCCGGTCAAGGGGCGCGGGACCAAGGGTGTTATCGGCATGACAACATCCTCTCGCAACGGACCTCTAGTGGGTGCCGAGCAGGTATGGGACGGGGATGAGATCATGTTGATCTCGAATCAGGGAACCGCTGTGCGAACCCGCATCGAAGAGGTCGGCGTTCAAGGTAGGAATACCCAAGGGGTGAGAGTTATTCGCACCCGGGATGGTGAAGCGCTGGTGAGTGTGAGTCGTATTGCCGAGGACGATATCGAAACGAGCACCGGTACCGATTTGGATGCGGGTGATTCTGGGCCCAAGGTGAGCAGCATGGCTGAGGACACCGCCACTGAAGGTGAAGAGGGCGCCGACGAGTGAGTCGCAGGCACAATTTTTGTGCCGGACCGGCCGCACTACCTTTACCCGTGCTTAATCGAGCGAGAGATGAATTGCTGGATTGGGCGGGGGTGGGCGCCTCGGTCATGGAGGTTAGCCACCGCAGCGGTGAATTTGTTGCCTTAGCCGAGGGCGCGGAGGCGTCTCTCAGGCGACTCCTCGACATTTCAGACGATTATGCAGTGTTGTTTTTGCAAGGCGGCGCATCCACACAGTTTGCCGCAGTGCCGCTTAATTTGAGTCAACCGGGCCAAACGGTCGATCAGGTTGTTACCGGCCAATGGTCAAAAAAAGCGCTGCAAGAGGGGCGTCGATTTGCAGATGTCCGCGTGGCGGCGAATTCGGCGGAGCAGAATTTTTTTGTTGTGCCGCCACAAGACGTTTGGCAAACGCATTCCGAGTCGGCATACCTTCATTACTGTCCCAATGAAACCATCGGAGGTCTCGAGTTTTGTTTTGTCCCTGAAGTCTCGACGCCTTTGGTTGCGGATATGTCGTCGACCATTTTATCGAGGCCGCTGGATGTTAATCAGTTTGGTGTGATCTATGCCGGCGCGCAGAAGAATATTGGTCCGGCGGGATTGTGTCTTGCCATTGTGAGAAGAGATCTTCTCGGACGCAGTCGCGAGGGGACACCGGCAATGTTGGATTGGCAGGTTGCCGCAGACAACGACTCGATGTACAACACACCCCCTACCTTTGCGATTTATCTTGCCGGGCTGGTTTTTGAATGGCTCGAGGAGCTGGGTGGATTAAATGAGATGGCCGCGATTAATCAAAAAAAAGCGTCGACGTTGTATGGTGTCATCGACGGGAGTGACTTTTATCACAACCCTGTAGAGCGCCAGAGCCGGTCGCTGATGAATGTGCCCTTTACCCTCGTCGATGCCGCGCTGGACGCCGCGTTTTTAAAAAGCGCAGAAGCGGCCGACTTGCTTAACCTAAAAGGCCATCGATCTGTCGGTGGAATGCGTGCGAGCTTGTACAATGCGGTGGAGCAGACCTCGGTAGAGGTCCTGTGTGATTTTATGAAGGATTTCGAGCGACGCTACGGCTAGCCCGGCTAGCGAGGGCAGTTTCCATGGACTCTGATCAGCAACTCAACCACATCAGACAGCGTATCGACGACATTGATCTGCGAATTTTGGAGCTGATCAGTGAGCGGGCTCAGTGTGCCCAGCAGGTGGCGGAGGTGAAGCTTCTGGCATTACAGTCGGATGAAGAAACGCCCTTGTTCTACCGCCCTGAGCGGGAGGCACAAGTACTGAGATCGATTCAGGAGCGAAATCCTGGGCCTTTGGCAAGTGATCAGGTGGCGGCGATTTTCAGAGAGCTAATGTCGGGTTGTTTGGCGCTCGAGCAACCGCTTTCGGTTGCCTTTTTGGGGCCAGAGGGCACTTATTCTCAGGCAGCTGCGCTGAAACATTTTGGTCAGTCTGCAGTGCCTCAGGGTCAGGCCAGTATTCACAAGGTTTTTCGTCAGGTCGAAGAGAGGCAGTGTGATTACGGAGTTGTGCCAGTTGAGAACTCGACGGAAGGCATGGTCGGCCAGACCTTGGATTGTTTTTTAGAATCGCCTCTGCAGATTACGGGTGAAATAGAGTTGCCCGTGGTTCATCACCTGCTCGTCGGTGACCGCGAGTTAGTCAGTGATATTGCGCTTGACGATGTGAGGCTTGTGATTGGTCATGAACAAGCGCTGGGTCAGTGTCGCCAATGGCTTGACAGTCACTTGCCCGAGGTGCCCAGGGAAGCAGTTGCGAGTAATGGTGAGGCCGCTCGGCGAGCGGGAAGTGAGCCAGGCGTAGCAGCAATTGCAGGGGAGCTGGCACTGAAGCAGTACAGCCTCGTGCCGCTTGCAAGCGCCATTCAGGACAGCAGTAGCAACACCACTCGATTCTTGGTTTTGGGCAGAGAGAGTGTGCCGCCCAGTGGTTATGACAAGAGTTCCTTGTTGGTTTCTGCGCGCAATCGGCCCGGGGCTTTGCTGGGTCTGTTGCGCCCCTTTGAGGAAAAGGGCGTAAGCCTGACTCGAATTGATTCCCGTCCATCCAAAACAGAAAAATGGACGTACGTTTTTTATATCGAGTGCGAGGGTCACCTGGTAGATCCCGTGATGGCCGAGGTGATCGCCGAGATTGAAGAGCATTCCATCATGCTTAAAAAGCTGGGTTCATACCCCCGGGCGCCGATTTGAATTCTTCCCCGGTTCACGACTGGACAATCGCTTTTCTGGGG
>JADHNP010000090.1 GCA_016779445.1 Luminiphilus sp.
TTTGTGCATCACCCCCTCTTGAAATTCATTAGCCATCTGAGATTTCAGAGGTCTTTCAAGGGGTTGGATATTTTAAATATCTTTAGATGGTGCCCAGGGGCGGAATCGAACCACCGACACGAGGATTTTCAATCCACTGCTCTACCGACTGAGCTACCTGGGCGAAACAAGGCATATAAGCTGAAGGCCGCGTATTAAACCCGCGCACTCCCCACGCGTCAAGTGACACTGTGGATCGCGCACCTCGCGCTATGCCGGTATTGGATTTTCCTCCGGGGCCTTGTCTGTAACCGGCTCCGCTGATTGATGGTCCGAGGCCAGCAGCGCGTAGATCGCGGGCAACAACACCAGTGTGAACAGGGTGCCGATCAGCATGCCGATCACCAGAATAAATCCGATGCTGTTGCGTGCCTCGGCGCCAGCGCCTTCGACCAACACAAGCGGGAAGTGGCCAAAAACCGTAGCGCCCGTGGTCATGAGTACCGGCCTCAGCCGGTAAATGGAGCCCGCCTTGATCGCCTCCAACTTGTTCATCCCTTGCGCTTGGGCCTGATTGGCAAACTCTACAATCAGGATGGCGTTTTTGGAGATGAGCCCCACCAGCGTAATCAATCCTACTTGCGAGTAGATATTGATCGTGGTGAAGCCGGTAAAAGTAATGACCATTGCTGCAAAAAGTGCCAAGGGCGCTGAACCAAGAAGAATAATTAGCGGGTCTCGAAAGCTGTCGAACTGCAACGCCAGTACCAGGAAAACCATAATCAGGGACACGCCCAGCACATTGACCATGGTATTCCCTTCGCGCCGTATCTCACGGGATTCGCCGGTGTAATCCATTACATACCCGGGCGGGAGCAGTTCGTCGGCTAGGTCCTCCACATAGGTCAACGCCTGTTCTTTGGTATAGCCCGGAATCACACCACCGAAGAGTTTGAAGCTGCCCTTTTGCTGAAAGCGAGTGAGTGCTCGGGGTTCTGTATTGCGTTGCAGAGTGGCGAAGGTACCAAAGGGTACTTGCTCCCCAGAAGGCAGAGTCACGGGCGTATCCAGTAATGCTTCGGGCGAGATCTTGAAGGCTTGCTGCAGCTGTGGGATCACCCGGTAAGCCCGACCGCGCTCGTCATATCGTGTGACGTAGCCCTCCGAGACGAGCAGATCCATCTGGGAGGTCAGATCCCCCAGCGTCATGCCGAGGTCTGCCAGACGACTTTTGTCCAGCTGGTACTCCACCGCGAGCAGGTCCGTCTTGAGACCGCTTTCAAAAAAGTAAAATAACCCCGAAGCCATCGCTCGCCCAGCGATTGTGTTGGCAATGTCGCGCATGTTGTCGAGAGAATCGCTGGAGGTGACGACCACCTCGATGTCGTACTGACCCGCAGTCGGTAGAGAGGGCTGCGCAGAAGGGAACGCGGTGACCGTTGGCACGCCTTTTAGTCGTTTGCTAATGACAGGCAGCAGCTCATGGGTGGTCACCTCCCGTTCACTGGGGGGGACAAACTCCTGACCGCCAAATCCGAAGCCAGGATTAATGCTTTGCCAAATATAGGTGGCAGCAGGTTCCGATAGCATCACGTCCACGGCATCGACAAAGCCACCCACAGTCTCTTCCATCGAGGCTTCCGGTGCAGCCTCGACGATCATGGCGATGCTGCTGGTATCTTCGACAGGCGAGAGCTCCTTTAGCGAGAACAGGTAGAGCGGAACGATAAGCAACGACAGAAAAAGTCCCCCTGTGACGAGCTGCCATCGCCAGCGCAGGGAGAAGTCCACCAGGTCGCCATACCCCTGTGCGATCCGCTCGAAGCGATCGTTGACCCAGCGTGTCATGCGGGTTTCGTGGCCTTTGTCGGGGCATACCCACGCGCTCATAATCGGTGACAGAGTCATTGCCACAAAGCCCGATATCACGACCGCAATGGCCAGTGTGAAGGCGAACTCCCGAAACAACACCCCGGACAGACCAGAGAGGAAACCGATTGGGGCGTAAACCACCGCCAGCGTCGTGGTCATGGCAATGATGGGAGAGAGTAGCCGGCGAGAAGAGGCAAGGGCGGCTTCTTTTCTCGTCATACCCTCGCGCAGGTTCCTGGCGACGTTCTCCACCACCACAATGGCATCATCCACGACCAAGCCGACCGAGAGCACAATTGCCAGAATAGTCAGCAGGTTCATGGAGAAGCCGATCAGAGATATTGCCGCAGTCGCGCCGAGAATGGAGATGGGAATGGTTAACAGAGGCACCAAGGCGCTCCGTGCAGAACCCATCAGCGCAAGGACCACCAGGCCTACTAGTAAGATGGTTTCTCCCAGCGTGCTGAAAATCTCTGCAACGGCTTCTCGCATGTATCGAGAGTTATCAAAAGGGATAAACAGATCGAGATCCGCCGGGAGAGACTCGTTGATTTCGTCTACGGCTTTATAAAGGGCGTTACCGACCACGATTTCGCTGGTGCCGGGCTCGGGATATACCCCGACAAACACCACTTGATCCTGATTGTAGCGATCGAGGTTGTTGAGCTCTGTTGTGCCAATTTCGATTTGCGCCACGTCGCCTAAGCGGATGTCTACGTCGCCATCTTTTTGTATCAGCATGTTTGCGAAGTCTGAGGGAGTTTTTGCTTCGCTATTGGTTTTGAGGTTAATTCTTTGGGAGGTGCTTTCGGTGCGCCCAAAGGTGCCGATGACGTTATTGCGTCGCAGTGTGTCCGATACCTCCGCGGCGCTGACATCGAGCGCCGCCATTTTCCAGGGGTTGAGCCAAATGCGCATGGACTGCTGTAAGCCGTAGTTCTCTACTCGCTCAACATCAGGTATCGCCGCCAGCCTGGGCAGGATGTCTCGTTGGATCAGGTCACTGACATTGGCGTAGGTCCGCCCTGGTGGGATACGCAGTGCGAGGTAGAAGCTGGCATATGGCGTGTCCGCACGACTGATCTGTATCGACGGATCCTCAGTGCCTTCTGGTAATTCAAAGCGCATCTGGCTCAGTCGCGTTGACAGAGTGGAAATGACCTCAGTCGTGTCTTGGTTCAGTTTGAGCCACAACGTTACGGTGCTGGTGCCCGCGGTCGTGACTGATTCGACGTAATCGAGCCCCGGCACACTGCTGGCAGCCCGCTCAATCGGTTCGGTCACGAAACCTTGCACGGTATCTGCACTGGCTCCCGGATACGCCGTGACGATCGCAATAGAAGAGCTCTCTATTACCGGAAAGGAAATGACGGGGAGATTCACGGCCGATCGAATCCCAATGAGCAACAGGCTCAGGCAGACCACGATTGCGACCACCGGCCTATTAATGAAAAGGTCAGTCCAACGTGGCGATGAAGAATGAGCGGTCATTGGTCGGTGGGTCTGGCCTGAACCGAGACGAAGAGTTTGTCCTCCAGCTTGAACGCGCCCTTATTGGCAACAAGCTCACCAGGGACCATTTCTCCGCGGACGAATAGCTTGTCGCGGGTCTCGCCGCGAACTTCCACTCGTCGGATGCTGGCCCGATGAGGGAGAAAAGCGTCGGCTTCGGCCTCCTCAACGACGAAGACATGGGGTCCTTGAGGATCCCAGCGCACGCTTCGTTTCGGTACTGACATCAGGTTCTCTAATGGCCCTGTATCGACCACCACCTGCACGAGCGAGCCGTGTTTGAGAGTAGGCGCCTCAAGTTCAGCGCGAACGTCGTAGGTTCGGGTTTTCTGAGCAAGCGCCGCAGAGACCGCAATGACCCTCGCAGGTCCAGCAAAGACCCCATTGACGTCACGAATGTCGACGGTGTCGCCGACCACAATGCTAGCGAGGCCCTGCGGCACTTTAAAGTCAATCCATCGGGTGGGCTTCAGGCCCGTGAGAGTGGTCAGTTCCTCGCCGAAGCGCATCAAGTCACCGACGCGTTGCGAGTAGATGCCCATCGTACCGGCAAAAGGTGCGCGCACCGTCATTCTACTCAGCCGCGCCTGCAGCACCGCAATCTGTGCGCTCAGTGAGAGTTTGCGGGCCTTCAGGACGTCCAACTGGTCCTGTGATACCAGTGAATCTGCCTCCAATGTCAGGTTGCGCGACAACTGCGTTTCTACGAGGTTCAGGTCCGCCTGCAGCGCATCTCTTTGAGCTTCGACGTCGTCATCAAATAGCACCAGCACTTCGGCATCTGCCGGGACGGTTTCGCCGCTTTGATAGGGTAGCTGCACGATCCTGCCGGGTGTTTCCGCTGAAATGACCAGATACTCCGGAGACTGCACGGTGCCACTCAAGAGGCGAGTGGGCTGCCAGTCGTCAGCTTCCGCTCTGGCGACTGTCACCGTCTCGAAGGGTGGTGGAAAGCTCTCCATGAAGGCCATCGCCTTGGACACCTGCAAAAACTTGACCCCAGCGAGTGAGCCGGTGACCGCTAGGCAAACGGTGATGGTGATAAGCCAGGGTTTCGCTTTCATTACCGCTGCTCTCTGCGCAATCTGCACGTAGCGATGGCGTTGTGTGTTGGCTTCAGTGACCTATTCGCTGGGTGGAACATAGCCCTCTGCCTGATCAAAGTCCTCTCCAGCAAGATATTTGTCCATCTCGCCCATTAAATACTTTCGTGCTGCCGGATCCATGAGGCTCAGGTGCTTTTCGTTGATCAACATGGTCTGATGGCCTTGCCATTCGAGCCACGCCTTTTTTGATACGTTATCGAAGATATCTTGGCCCTTGGCACCGGGCAGGGGCGCTCTCTCGAGCCCCTCGAGTGCTTCACCGTAGCGCCGGCATTGGACGATTCTCGACATCATTTGCTCCTTCAAAGGGTTTCCGCACCCAGCTTGATCAGTAACCTCAAGACCGGTGCGGGCAGGCCCACAGCGGGTGGGGGATGCAAACTGAACCACTGCAACTCCTCAGCGTCAATGTTTACGGCCGTCGCATCCGCTCGGTTCGTTCCCGAATGCGCTCTGACCGGGTGCGCCTCGAGCTTAAAATGGGTAAAGGCGTGATGGAAGGGCGCGTCGATGCGACAGTCCTCGCCCTGTAGGCCAACCATGTCTTGTATCCAGGCTCGGGCAGCCGATTCTTCATTGAATTCAGGTGGTGCCCACAAGCCCCCCCAAATACCTGAGACGGGCCGCTTTTCTAGCAGCACCTCGCCCGGAGAGCGGGTGACAACGGCGAGCCAGCGCCTCCGAAGCGGTATTTCCTTGCGCGGCTTGCGACCGGGCAAATCCGCTTGGCGACCACGTTGCCGCCCCATGCACCCGTCATGGAGCGGGCAGGAACCGCAGTTTGGCTGGCTACGAGTGCAGCAGGTTGCACCAAGGTCCATGATCGCTTGTGTGAAGTCTGCTACTCGCTCCTGCGGTGTATGGTGCTCTGCGTGCCGCCACAGCTGATCGCTTACCGCGCGTTGGCCCGGCCAACCTTCAACGGCATGGTAGCGGGCTAGAACTCGTTTCACATTGCCATCTAGAATCGGTGCGCGGGTATGCATGGCAAGTGACAGGATCGCGCCCGCGGTGGAGCGTCCGATACCCGGGAGTGCTTCTAGCCCCGCCAGATCTGTCGGGAATTGGCCCTGATGCTCGCGACAGATTTCTCGTGCGCAACGATGCAGGTTACGCGCGCGGGCGTAGTACCCCAGGCCGGTCCAAAGGTGAAGCACCGTATCCTCTGGTGCGGCCGCAAGGTCCTCGACCGACGGGAGCGCGGTCATGAATCGCTGGTAATAGGGAATCACAGTCGTCACTTGAGTCTGCTGCAGCATGATCTCGGAGACCCAGACACGGTAGGGCGTCCGGTCTTGCTGCCAGGGCAGATCTTTGCGTCCGTGGCGGTCAAACCAGTTCAGCAGTGCATCGGCAATGCGATCGGGTGAGTTCATGAAGTGGTAAAGCTTCGCAATGAAGTGCAGGTGCTCTTTCTTTACAATAGAGCCCTTAGTGTAGTGCCCCACGCGCGAGATAACCGCCATTCTGGAGAAATAGCATGAGTCAGCGGGAGACAAGTGTTCGCCAAGCGACGATAAATCGCGAGACACTCGAGACCCAGATCACTGCGGCGTTGTGCCTCGACGGTACGGGTCAGTGCGAGCTCGATACCGGACTGCCTTTTCTTGAGCATATGCTCGATCAGATCGCACGCCACGGCCAGGTAGACCTCAATATTGTCGCCAAGGGTGACCTGCACATTGATGCACACCACACGGTTGAAGATATCGGCATCACACTTGGACAAGCCTTTAATGAGGCGATTGGCGACAAGCGCGGTATCGCTCGTTACGGGCACGCGTATGTTCCTCTCGATGAGGCGCTATCGCGTGTAGTGATTGATTGTAGTGGCCGACCAGGTTTGGAGTTTCATGTGCCTTTTACCCGAGCAAAAGTTGGTGATTTCGATGTTGATTTGGTCGTGGAGTTTTTTCAGGGGTTTGTGAATCATGCCAAGGTCACCCTGCATATCGATAATCTTCGTGGTCACAACGCTCATCACCAGGCAGAAACGGTGTTTAAAGCCTTTGGCCGAGCGCTGCGTATGGCCGTAGCGCGAGATGCTAACTTGAAGGGTGTTAGTCCCTCTACCAAAGGGGTGTTGTAGGTCGTGACCCAACGGGTTGCCGTAATCGATTACGGCATGGGCAATTTGCACTCGGTGGCGAGCGCCATGGAACATGTCGGCGCTGCAGAGGTGATCGTTGGTCACGACCACGATGCAATCCGCGCGGCGGACCGTGTGATATTCCCCGGGGTGGGTGGCATACGCGACTGTATGAGCGCCATACGCGATCTCGGTTGCGATCAGCTACTCGATCAGGCACTGCGAATAGATAAAAAACCGGTGCTTGCGATTTGTGTCGGTATGCAGGCGCTGATGACGCGCTCCGAGGAGAATGACGGCGTAGCTTGTCTCGACACAATCCCGGGGCAGGTAGTGTTTTTTGGCGAGCATTATCAGGATGCCTCCAATGAGCGACTTAAGGTGCCCCACATGGGCTGGAATAAGGTGGCGCCTGCCAAGCCCCACCCCCTGTGGCACGGCATCGAAACCGGCGCTCGCTTCTATTTTGTGCACAGCTATCACGTCGTGCCGGATGATCCCGATGTGATCGCTGCGCACTTTGAATACGGGCTGACTGGCTGTGCCGCTATCGCCCGGGGCAACCTTTTTGCCACCCAGTTTCACCCGGAAAAAAGCCATCAGTCCGGTCTGCAGCTTCTTAAAAACTTTCTAACATGGGACGGAACATGCTCGTAATACCCGCCATCGACCTCAAGAATGGTCAGTGTGTGAGGCTGCGCCAAGGCGATATGGCTGATAGCACGGTGTTTTCCGATGACCCCGTGGCGATGGCAGAGCGCTGGTGTGCAGAAGGTGCCCGTCGATTACATATTGTCGATCTCGATGGTGCCTTTGCAGGAAAGCCTGTCAACGCAGGTATTATCGAGTCGATTTCAAAAGCGCTCCCGGATTTGCCGATTCAAATTGGCGGCGGTATTCGCAGTCTTGAGACTATCGATCAGTATCTGGAGGCGGGTGTACGCTACGCAATTCTCGGCACGATGGCGGCCAGAAACCCTGAGTTTGTGCGCGAGGCCTGTGCCGCATTTCCCGACCACATTATCGTGGGTATTGATGCGCGTAGAGGGCGCGTTGCCGTCGAAGGCTGGGCCAGCGAGAGTGAAATAGAAGCCACTGAACTTGCCATGCGCTTCGCAGATGTTGGTGTTCATGCCGTGGTCTATACCGATATCGACCGTGACGGGATGATGCAGGGCGCCAATGTAGAGGCCACGGTCGCGCTGGCGAAGCAGGCTGGGTTACCCATCATTGCTTCGGGCGGTATCAGCGAGCTTGAAGATGTCAGGGAGTTGATGGTGCATGCGTCGGCCGGTATTTGTGGCGCCATCACTGGGCGCGCCATCTATGAGGGGGCACTGGATCTCGGCGCGGCTCAGGCCATGGTTGACGCCTTTTTGAGTGTCGACTGATGCCACTGGCGAAGCGCATCATTCCTTGCCTCGACGTCGATCAGGGTCGCGTGGTGAAGGGCGTGAATTTTGTGGGCATTCGCGATGCTGGAGACCCGGTCGAAATTGCCCGTCGCTACAACGAGGCAGGCGCGGACGAGATCACCTTTTTAGACATTACCGCCAGCCATGAAGAGCGCGCTACCACGGTTCATACCGTTGAGCAGATTGCACGCGAGGTGTTTATCCCCCTCACGGTGGGTGGCGGCATTCGCTCATTGCCCGATATCCGCACCATGCTCAATGCTGGCGCCGATAAAGTCAGCATCAATAGCGCGGCGATTGATCATCCAGAACTGGTTGCAGACGCTGCGGCGCGCTTTGGATCCCAATGTATTGTAGTGGCAATTGATGTAAAGCGCGTGTCTGCCGAGGGAGCCAGTGCGCGTTATGAATTGTTTACTCACGGTGGCCGCAAGCCCACCGGTATTGAGGCAGTTTCCTGGGCAAAAAAAATGGCGCAACTCGGCGCAGGCGAATTATTGCTGACCAGTATGGATCGCGACGGCACTCGGAATGGATTCGAACTCGTCATCACGCGCGCCATTGCTGATGCGGTGGATATTCCCGTCATCGCTTCAGGTGGAGTCGGCGCCTTGCAGCATCTGGCTGATGGTGTCACCCGGGGTGGCGCGGACGCGGTGTTGGCTGCCAGTATCTTCCACTTTGGTGAGTACACCATTGGCGAGGCTAAAGAGTTCATGTCCGGTCAGGGAATTACTATGCGACTGTGAGTCGCCGCTTCACATTGCGGCCTTCAGCCCACATCTGTGCTGGTCGTTGCCCACATGGGCA
>JADHNP010000091.1 GCA_016779445.1 Luminiphilus sp.
TCGCTTTTCTTGAATTGTTCGTACATTCTAAGTCATATTGCGCGGTCCGCGTGACGGGTATCAGCGAGGGGTGGAGCACTCATGGATAAATTTGCACAAGCCGGTTACGGCTCACGGGATATTGGTTTTGGCGAGCGGCCCGCGCTGGTAATGGTGGACTTTCAAAAGGGATTTACCGACGCCAGCAATCCATTGGGGCGCAGCGATCACGTGCAGAATGCGGTTGAAAATACCGCGACCTTGCTGGCCGCCTGCAAGGCCAAAGGTATACCCGCCGCGTCCTGTGCGGTCTCGTGGGGTGGGCCAGATGAGATGACCTATTGGAAGATCGATACGTTGTTCGACGGCAGTTTTTATCATGGCCATCCCTGCACCGAGCTGGACTCCCGCATCCGCGATGACGACTACGTGTTTCAATTTATTAAAACAGCGCCCTCTATTTTTTATGAGACGCCGCTAAAGCCCTGGTTAGTGAAGCACTGCATCGATACGACGATCATCACCGGGTGCACTACCTCGGGATGCGTGCGTGCCTCGATCGTGGACAGTTTTTCAGCGGGTTTCAGAACTATCGTTCCCTCAGATTGCTGTGGTGATCAGGACGAGGAAGCCCACGCGAATAATTTACGTGACGTTGGCCGCCGTTACGCCGACGTGGTCGATTTACGGCAGGTACTGGCGCACATCAAAACTCTCTGAGCGCCTTCATTTATCTTAGATAATCGTTTCACAGGAGCCCGCTATGCCTATTGCTCAAATTAATGGTCACGACATGTACTACGAAGTTCATGGCGACGGGCCACCTGCTGTCTATATCGGCGGTTGGGACACGTTTTGCCATGGTCGGAGTCACTACCTTGCGCGAGGTATGACTGACCAATATTCGACCGTCATTATCGATTACCGCGGGCTGGGTGAGTCGACTGATGACTACTCGGTACCGGCCTCTACACAGCTGTTTGCGGATGACATTATTGGTTTATTGGATCATCTCAATATGAAGTCGGTGTACTTCGTGGGACTGGTAGGCATTGGCGCCTGCATTGGTCAGTGGGTGGCCTTGAAGCGACCCGACCTAGTGCGCTGCATGGTCAATATGGGTTGCTGGACGTGGGCCGACCCGATGTTGTCAGATCATCTACAGGCATTCGGCGACATTCATGAACATGCAGGGTTTTCTGCCTTTCAGTCCATGGTGGCCTCTCTGTCATTTAAACCTGATTACTACAATGCCAACCGAGAGAAGCTGCTCGGCAGTGGTGGGGTGTGGGGCGCACTCGAGGGCCGTATCCAAACCCACCTGCGCTTTGTGCAGGCATGCCGCGGCCATGATATCCGGCCACACCTCGGCGAGATTGAGGCGCCGACGCTGGTAATTCACGCGGGGGAAGACATTATTACCGGACCGCGGACGACTAAGCCTTTGGAAGAAGGATTACGCAATTCGGTGGGTGTGGCCATGGACGACGTGGCCCACGTGGTGGCGGGCAAGGAAGAAAAGATCGCCTTTTGCAAAATTCTGTTTGAGTTTCTCGACAACCACTGACACAACCCGGTAGTGATCTGCGTTCGGTTCGACGCTTCAAGCTATTAGCTGTTGCCCTTAGGCTCATGGGGGCGGATGCTGAGTGGCCGGGATCCTGTGTGGCTTTGACGCTGCGGGGCCATGATCCAGTTTGGTCTAGACCCCGCTTAGTGCAGGATGGGTATTTTAGATGATGCCGCGTGCAGCAAGACCCTCTAGGTCTTCAACACCCAGCTCGCCACCGAGGATGGCAGCGTTATCCGCTCCGAGGCCAGCGCCGCAATCGGTACTGAGGCGCTGGTTGTCGACCTTGATGGGGTTGCTGAGCCCGCGATAGGCGCCGAATTCCCGGTGCTCCAGTGTCTGCATCATGCCAATCGAAGTTACAAAAGGATTATCCAGCGCGTTGGGTAGATCGTAGACCGGTGCCACCGGAATATAAGTCTGCAGCAATGCAAACCAGTGATCCGTGTCAGCGCTCTGAAAGATCGCATCGAGCACCTCGGTCAAGGCGTCGCGATTTTCTGCCCGGGCCGCCATGGAGCTGAAGCGCTCATCGGCGGTCAATTCGGTGTGTCCGATGCGGTCTAGCAGGAGCTGCCAGAACTTATCGGTCATACACATGATAAAGATCCAGCCATCCTGTGTTTTGTACAGCTGCACCGGTGTGTTGTAAGGGTGAGCAGAGCGCGTGACCCGGCCAGTCTCTATGCCGTGATTTAGATACCAGGTCCCGGGGTAGGTGAGCTGATGCAAAGCAACATCGAACAAACTGATATCGACATCGCGTCCTCCCTGATTCGCCCGTGCCAGCAAAGCCGAAACGCAGCCCAGTGCTGCCACGACGCCAGTCATAAAATCGATCATCGATAACCCAAAGCGCGCGGGTGGGGCGCCAGGCTCGCCCGTGACTGATAAAAAGCCGCATTCAGCTTGCATCAGGTAATCATATCCGGGCCAGTCCGCGCGGTCGTTGTCCCGTCCGTAGGCAGAAATATGCGTGCAAATAATGTCGGGTTTAACGACCTGTAGTGCTTCGTAATCCAAGCCCATTTTTGCAGGCTGGCTGCCGCGAAGGTTGTTCCAGACGACATCGCTGGTGCGCACCAGCTCGTGAAAGAGTGCGCGACCTTCGTCACTTTTGAGGTTCAGGGTGACGCTACGCTTGGCAAGGTTAAAGGCTTGAAAATAGGCACTGTCGTCTTTTGCTAGCCGCGCCGCGCCTGACTGCCGCGCGGGGTCTCCACCGGTTGATCGATTCTCGATCTTAATCACTTCGGCACCCAATTCCGCGAGATACATCGAGCCGTAGGGCCCCGCACCAAATTGCTCGATAGCTAACACCCGGATACCGGCGAGAGGCTTTATCATGATCGACTCCAAAAAATGTGGGGGCAGGGAGGCATCATACCTTGCACGTCTACCCAGATTGGTGCATCGTTACCGACAACGCGAAATTGTAGCAAATGTCCGGTCAATTGTTTCTGACGCAGGGGTGTGCCCTAAGACGTCAACAGTGGTTCGAGGCGCTAACCGGCCCTGAGCACATCGCAGTGAGATCACATTAGATCCTTAACAAGAGGAGGCCAGTATGCCTTATCGTCTTGGTGTCGACGTCGGTGGCACATTCACAGACCTGATTTTGGTCGATGAGAAATCCGGTTCCATTCACACCGCAAAAGTCCCTAGTACACCGGCCGACTCTTCGATCGGTGTCATGAACGGTGTCGCCAAAGTATGCGATAACGCAGGCGTTGATCCGCGTGAGATCTCACAGGTGATGCACGGCACAACGGTCGCGACCAATACTGTTTTGACTGGCACGGGTGCAAAGGTAGGTTTGGTAACAACCAAGGGTTACCGGCAGGTCCTGCAAATTGCACGCTCTTATGTGCCGGGCGGTCTTGGCGGTTGGGTTATCTACAACAAAAGCGAACCGCTGGCCCCGTTGTCGTGCACGATTGAAGCCGACGAGCGCATGGGTGCCGACGGTTCCGTAGTGCGGAAGTTGAATAAAACGGCGTTGACCAAGGAGCTCAAAAAACTCAAGAAAGAGAATATCGAGGCCCTGACGATCTCTCTGGTAAATTCATACGCCAACCCAGCCCATGAGCGAGCGGTCGAGAAGATTGCAAAACAGGTACTGCCGGGAATACCGGTTTCCCTTTCTTACAACGTGGTGCCGGAAATGCAGGAGTACGAGCGCACGATTACCACGGTTGCGAACTCCTACGTCCGACCCAGAGTTGCAGCGTACGTAAAAAGCCTTGAAAGAAAGCTCAAGGCCAAGATGAAGGACGTGAAGCTCCACATCTTGCGCTCCGATGGTGGCATGGCTTCGGCTAAGGTAGCCCAGTCCTTGCCCGTTAATCTGCTGATGAGCGGTCCTGCCGGAGGCGTATCTGGAGCGGTTTGGGTGGCGAAGCAGGCGGGGTTCGAGAACTTACTGACTTTCGATATGGGTGGCACGTCTACAGACGTGGCACTGGTGCAAAACAGCAAGGCACAGTTGCGCAGGGAGACAACGGTCGGTGATGTGACAGTAAGAGCGTCCTCTGTCGATGTGCGAACGGTGGGTGCTGGCGGTGGTTCGATAGCCCACGTGCCCGAGCTGACAGGAGCACTCCGTGTGGGTCCAGAGAGTGCTGGCGCGGAGCCGGGACCCGCGGCCTACAACAAGGGAGGAGAGCTCCCCTCGGTAACTGATGCCAACGTGGTGCTGGGGTATTTGCCCAGCGAAGTCAGGCTCGGTGGCGATATGGAGATCCGCAAGGATCTTGCTGAGAAGGCAATCAAACCAGTTGCAGATGCCCTGGGTATCTCGGTGAAGAGAGCGGCGGCGGGGATCATCGATATTGTTAACGAGAACATGTATGGCGCGCTGCGGCTAGTGTCCGTAGAGCAGGGTTTCGACCCCAGAGATTTCGCACTGATTGGCTTTGGTGGAGCAGGGCCGCTGCACGCCAATGCGCTGGGCAAGCTTATGAACAGTTGGCCGGTGATTATCCCCCCTGGCCCAGGCGTACTGTGCGCTTACGGAGATGCAACGACGCGTGTTCGTGACGAGGCGTCACGAACCTTCATTCGCCGTTTCGCCAACATCTCTCCCGCTGAACTCACGAAAACTTATCAGCAGTTAGCGAGTAAAGCGCTCAAAACGCTCGAAAAAGAGGGTGTACCCAAGGCACATCGTTCTGTGACCTATCAGGCGGATATCCGTTACTCGGGGCAGGGGCTCACGTTGACAGTCGACTTTGACCTCAAGAAGCTGAAGTCCAAGGGACTCTCCATCATCGGAGACCCTTTTGATGAAATGCACCGTCAGTTATTCACATTCGCGCTCGATGCGGACAAGGAAATCGTCAATGTGCGGGCGGTTGCGCAAGGTAAGAGCGCTGAAATTGATGCGAAAAAAGTGACCAGCTCTGGCAGTCGTACACCGGTCGCAGCCGCCAAAATTGGAACTTCTAAAGTCTTTATGGACGGCAAGGATATGGAAGCAAACCTTTACCGCAGGGATAAACTGAAGGCCGGCAACAAAATTGACGGACCAGCGATTGTACTGGAGATGGATTCGACAACCGTTATCCTCTCCGGACATACCGGTAACGTCGATAAGTTCGGCAACATCCTGATTGCACCGTCAGCTTGAGCGAGGGGAGATAAAAATGCCTGCAACGATTGTTGAAACGAACTCAAAGAAATTCAAGCGTAAGGATATCGATCCGATTACCCTCGACATCATTGAAAACGCGATGATGAATGCCCGCTACGAAATGGATGCAGTCGTCTTCCGGACGGCGATGTCTCCGGGCATTCGCGAGCAGAATGACATGTTCCCGATGATTGCCAATTTGGAAGGCAAAATGGTGGTGGGTCAGTTTGGAAGCTTCATACACGGCTTTAAAGAGGCCTACGACGGCACCATCGAAGAGGGGGATTTGTTTCTAACCACTGATCCTTACGCCTGCAACGGCGCTATCAGCCATATTAATGACTGGTTGTTGCTGCGGCCGATTTTTAAGGACGGTCGCTTGATTGCGTATGCCGCCATGTTCGGGCACATGACCGATGTGGGTGGCAAGGTGCCCGGAAGTCTACCCACCGATGCCCGGGAGATTTTTGAGGAAGGTATTCGCGTACCGCCCCTGAAAATTTTCAAAAATGATGAGCTGCAGACGGATGTGCTGAATTTGATTCTACACAACAGTCGCATGCCGACGTGGAATCGTAGTGACTTCAACGCGCTGGTAGCCGCCATGCGGACCGCAGAAAAACGCGTCATCGAGATGGCGGAGCGCTTTGGGGATGACGAGTACTACTCGGCGTTGGATGAACTGCTGGCGCGCAACAAGCGCGCTATGGGCAAGCTTATCAAGGACACTGTGCCCGAGAAAAAGCAATATTTTGAGGATTACATTTGCGACGATGGGCTCGGGATGGGCCCATATCGTATCAAGTGCTCCATGTGGCGTGACAAAGATAAAGTCATATTCGACTTCGATGGCACCGATCCACAGTCGATCAGCTCGATTAACTTCTACCTCAATGAGGAGATGTTTAAGATGTTCTGCGGGGTGTACATGATCATGGTGTTTGACCCGCAGATTATGTTCAACGATGGTTTTTACGACCTGATGGAAGTACACATTCCTGAAGGTACGTTACTGAAGCCGCGAGAGCCTGCGGCCCTATCGTGCCGAACGCACGCTCTTGGACGCATTTTTGATGTGTTGGGTGGACTGTTAGGTCAGGGCGATCCTGATTTTCTCGCCGGTGCTGGCTTCTCCGACAGTCCGCACTTTATGTACTCTGGTTATGACAAGAACGGGGAGTGGTATCAGCTTTATTCGATCGGGTTTGGGGGTATTCCCGGGAAGCCTTCCGGGGACGGTCCCGATGGGCACTCTCTGTGGCCGAGCTTTACCAATGTGCCCAACGAGTTTCTGGAGAGTTACTTCCCCCTCCGTATCGAGGCCTACGAGACGATTACGGACAGCGGTGGTGCAGGCTATAACCGCGGTGGTAACGGGCTGCGAATGGGCTACTGCTTCCTGGAGCCGGGGACTATTTCGATACACGACGATCGATGGCTGACTTACCCTTGGGGCGTTAATGGCGGTTTGCCGGGGCGTCGCTCAGAAAAAATCTTGAAGCGAGTAGACGGCACCGAGGAGATGATGCCGAGTAAGTGCGATCGCATTACTGTCAACGCCGGGGATATTCTCTACTTCAATACCTGGGGTGGAGGGGGTTGTGGTGATCCCCTCAAGCGAGAAACCGAACGAGTCGAGTTCGATGTGCGAGCAGGCCTTGTTTCGCCTGAAGGCGCTAAACGTTACGGCGTGGTGATGACCGCAGATCTTACGGTTGATGAAAAGAAGACCAAGGCGCTGCGGGCTCGTATGGCGAAGTCTCGCGGCAAGGTCAAAATGTTCGACCGGGGTGGCGATATTGCCGAACTCAAGGCTCGTTGCAAGAAGGAGACGGGTCTCGATGCGCCGCGCCAGCCTGAATTTCAGGCTTGGGCACTGAAATTTCTTGAGAAGCAGCCCAAAGCCAAGGGCAGATTGAAAATGGCGCGAGGCTAAGCAAGACAAGCGCTCTCAGTATGCAGAAGGCCGGGCCCAGCCCGGCTTTTTTGTGGTCATGTGATTTGGCGTCAGGCCAGTGCCATGTCATGGCCAACTGGCATTAGTGTGCTCTGCAGGTTGTAGCAGCGTAACGAAAAAAACCGCACCCTCCCCAAGGGAGAGGCGAGAGCTCGCAGTCCCTTCCAGCTATAGTGTCGGTCACCACAGCGACCTCAGTCGAGATTCAGTTCAGCGTTGATCCGGTCACGGAGCACATGCTTGAGGATCTTGGTGGCGCCCATCGGCCAATCTCTAACGAAACGCACATGCCGCGGGATTTTGAAACTCGCGATTTCGCCTCGACAGAAATCGATGATCTCGCGCTCTGAGGAGGTCGCTTCTGGCGCCAGTTCAACAAATGCCACGGGCACTTCGCCGTATTTTTCGTCAGCGATACCCACGACCTGCGCCATCTTCACTGCCGGGTGAAGCGCCAGATAACCCTCGACCTCAATGGCGGCCACGTTTTCGCCGCCCACCTTGAGCATATCTTTGAGCCTGCCATGAAAAGTAATGCGACCCTCTGTGTCCGAAACGCCCAGATCGCCGGAGCGGAACCATCTATCTTCCCAGAAGGCCGCCGCGGTCTTTTCGGGGTCGTTGTAGTACCCGCTAAACACGCCAACGCCCCGGACGACAATTTCTCCGCGCTCGCCCGGTGCCAGAGTCTCTCCGGTTTCCGGATCGCGCACAGCGATCTCAAGGCCGGGCAGCGCCTTTCCTGAGCATCCCGAGCGCAGCGCTATAGGGTCATCCGGGTTGCACATAGCCACGGAACCGCCACACTCGCTCATACCAAAAGCCGTGATCTGGGTGGTATGCGGCATCAGAGTTTGCATGGCGACCAACTCTTCTGGTGGCCCCACGTTTAGCATGATGCGTACGTTATTGAGGGTGTTGGGGGTATAACGGGGGTGGTTTAGTAGCTGCAAGGTAATGGTCGGAAAAGCGGGAAAGGCGACTGTCACGCGTTCGCGTGCAATGAGATCAAGTGCCTCATCCGGGTCAAAGTGGCTCATGGAGACGAATGTTCCCCCAAAGTGCAATGTGCCAGTCAGAGGTTGTGTGAATGCGCTGTGGAACATAGGCAGAGGGTTCCACATCACGTCCCCTTTCGCTAACCGCAAGCGATCAGCGCCACCCACCACCCCGGCGTGCTGAAGTACGATGTGGTCTAGGGGACACCCCTTCGGCATTGCCGTAGTGCCCGAGGTGTAGAACATGAGTGCAATGTCTTTCACGGCAGTATCCGCATGGCGTTCATCGACTGCGCCGGGGTCAACTGAGTCTGCCAGGCTGTAAAAGGTATCGCGCCCCATGAAACCATCACGCTGCCCTTCACCCAGGAATATTTGAGCCGTTAGGCTAGGTGCTCTCTCAACCTCCGCCTTATTTAACAGCCCAACGTAATCAGTGTGTTGCCCTATGGTGTCGTTGGTTACCACCACTTTGATACCAGCATCGGTGGTCACATGGGAGATCTCTCGCGCCTTGAAGCGAGCGTTATATAGCACCGGGATAGCACCAATCAGCGACGAACC
>JADHNP010000092.1 GCA_016779445.1 Luminiphilus sp.
ACCCGCTGCCCCGGGATTCCCGCGCAGGGGCTCGCGAGTTGGATGTGGACCTTAACGATAATCCGAATCTGGCTATTTTTCGCCAGAGTGATAACGGCGTGCTGGTTCGTATGGCGCTCTTTGCTTTGATTCTTGATGTTGCCGACAAGGTTGAGCAGCACTCGGCGCCGGTAGATTGGTATACGGAGCGGCGGTTTTGACGGCGTTTCGGCGCCAGTTTGGCGCCGAGGATGTGGAGCTGGAGAGCACTGAGGCCAGTTTCAGCGGTTATTTTGCGATCGAGACGCTGACGCTGCGCCACCGTCTTTTTGCCGGGGGCTGGTCCTCACCTATTCGTCGTGAGTTGTTTCAGCGGGGCGATGCGGTGGGCGTGCTGCCCTGGAACCCCAGCACCGATGAGGTGGTTTTGATTGAGCAGTTCCGTGTGGGGGCCATGCGCGATGCAGACAGTCCCTGGATGCTTGAACTTATTGCTGGCGTCGTCGAATACGGGGAATCAGATTCGGTGGTGGCTCTGCGTGAGGCGCAGGAAGAAGCGGGATGTCAGGTAAGCAGGCTGGAACCGATTGCTACCTTTTATCCCAGCGCAGGGGCCTGCTCGGAGCAAATTCGTCTTTTCATTGGTGAGACGCGGGGAGCAGATCACGGATCCGTGCAGGGCTTACAGAGCGAACACGAGGATATTTTGGTGCACCAGATGGCCCGCTCCGAGGCGCTCGCGATGCTGAATCGCGGTGAGGTCAATAATGGTCATACGCTAATCGCGTTGCAGTGGCTTGCTCTTCACGGTGATCGTTTACGCTCGGACTGGCATGCCTGACTCTTCTTCAGAGCGCGATCCTGAAAAAGGATCTGTCGCAGACACAGGTCACACAAATGATCCGCCCGCCTTGTTGCGCTCCAGCGCTACTGTCGGTGCTGCCACCATGCTCTCCCGCGTATTGGGTTTAGTACGCGATGTGGTCCTCGCCAATGTCATTGGCGCCAATGGCAATGCGGATGCTTTTTTTGTCGCTTTCAAGATCCCGAATTTTTTGCGTCGTCTCTTTGCAGAGGGTGCGTTTGCTCAGGCCTTCGTGCCGGTACTGGCGGATACGCGTGAAAAGGGTGGTCTCAAAGCAGTACGAGAGTTGGTGGATCGTGTTGCCGGCGTGTTGGGCGGTACAGTGCTGGTGCTCACATTACTCACTATTTTCGCCTCGCCTGTGGTCGCCACCATTTTCGCTCCCGGCTTTCTGAGGGATCCTGCCAAGCTTGCCCTCACCGGTGATCTGATCAAGATTACCTTTCCTTATCTCCTGCTTATCTCACTCACCGGGTTTGCAGGTGCGATCCTTAACACTTATCGGCGATTTGCCGTTCCAGCGCTGACCCCCGTACTCCTCAATCTTTCATTGATTGCCGCGGCGCTGTGGTTAACCCCCGCTTTTGAGGAGCCTGCATTCGCTTTGGCATTGGGGGTATTAATTGCGGGCTTTGCGCAACTGCTATTTCAAGTGCCGGCGTTGGCGGGTATTGATCTCGTGCCCCGGCCGCGCTGGGCACCAGAACATGATGGGGTGAAGCGCATACTCGTGCTCATGGTGCCGGCACTCTTTGGTGTGTCGGTGAGTCAGATTAATCTACTGCTCGATACGGTGCTTGCTTCGTTATTGCCAACAGGCAGTGTCTCTTGGCTGTATTACTCAGACCGACTCACCGAACTGCCATTGGGGGTCTTTGCGATTGCCATTGCCACCGTCATTCTGCCGACCTTGTCGGGCCAACGAGCGAGAGCAGATGATCCTGCTTTCTCCGAAACCTTATCCTGGGCCATTCGCAGCGTCTTGCTCATTGCTATCCCAGCGACCGTCGCGCTGGCATTTCTGGCAGAGCCGTTACTGGTGACGCTGTTTCAGTATGGGGCTTTTGGGGCGCAGGATAGAGTGATGGCGGCGGTGAGCCTGCAGGCTTATTCATTGGGTCTGGGTGCGTTCATGTTGGTGAAGGTGTTGGCACCGGGCTTTTACGCTAGGGAAGATATGAAAACCCCCGTACGCATTGGCATCATCGCCATGGGTACGAACATGGTTTTGAACCTGCTATTCGTATTGCCGTTGCTGTGGTGGTTCAACATCGGGCATGCGGGTCTGGCACTCGCAACCAGCGTGTCTGCATGGTTGAACGCCGTGCTGCTTTATCGCGGGTTGCGGCTTCACGGCGTGTTGTCGATCACCGGTATCCCTGTCGGATGGATGATAAGGATTGTACTTGCGACACTGCTGATGATGCTGGTGTTGTGGTGGTTCACGCCGAATATCACCTTGTGGGAAAACTGGAATGCCTGGCACCGCGGATACCGTTTGGTCGGATTGTGTTTTGGCGGTCTATGCGCCTATGCGATAGGCTTGTGGATACAGGGGCTGCGACCTTCCATGTTGCGCCGTTGAACAATCTCCAATGCGGTTTGAAAGCGCCGCATCAGCCGCTGTCGTGGCGGCTGATCTACTCTGCTTGCATCGGTATACTGTGTGCTGGTTGGCTTGGAATTCTCCCGCTTCATGGAACTCATTCGCGGTTGGCACAATCTTGAGCCCGCTCACCGCGGCTGCGCGGTGACGATCGGGGCCTTCGATGGTGTTCACCTGGGACATCAATCAGTACTCACGCACCTTACGGAGGAGGCTGCGAAGAGAGGGGTGCCTACCACCGTTGTCATCTTTGAGCCCCTGCCGAGAGAATACCTTCGCCCTTTGGAAGCGCCGCCCAGGATTACTACGCTGCGCGACAAGTGGCCTCTGCTGGAAGCCTGTGGCGTAGACCGCGTGTTGTGTCTCCCGTTTAACGAGAGGTTGCGGCAGCTCAGTGCTCGTGAGTTTGTCGAGAAGGTTTTTGTGGAGGGGTTGGGGGTCCAGTACCTCGCTTTTGGTGATGATTTTCGCTTTGGTAATCGTCGAGAGGGTGACCTCGAATATGTCCGCGCGCTGGCAGACGAATTTGGCTATGCTGTCGCCCCGACACCCACCTGCGAGGTGGGAGGGGAACGGGTTAGCAGCACACGTATTCGTAAGGCACTGGGCCAGGCAGATTTTGAGGCTGCAACGCGGCTGCTAGGCAGACCTTTTGAGATGTCGGGTCGCGTGCAACACGGTCAAAAGCTGGGAAGGCAGTTGGATACGCCCACAGCGAATATTGCGCTTCATCGGATCCGGTCGCCGTTGCAAGGGGTGTATGTCGTAAACATTTCGGGCGCGGGTATGAGAGAGGTTGCAGGCGTCGCGAACGTGGGGGTCAAACCGACTATTGGTAGCAGTCTGGAGGCCACTCTTGAGGCCCATGTGCTCGAGGGATCTCCGGATTTGTATGGGCAACGCTTGACTGTACGATTTGTTCACAAGTTGCGTGACGAGAAGAAGTTTCCGTCATTGGATGCCCTGAAAGCGGGGATCGCGGCGGATAAGGCCAACGCCCGCGCCTGGTTGAGGAACCACGGATAAAGTATGAGTGATTACAAGAGTACGCTGAATCTGCCCCAGACAGATTTTCCGATGAAGGCCAATCTTGCGCAGCGCGAGCCGGAGCGCCTGAAGGCGTGGCAAGCCATGGACCTCTATGGTCAGATGCGTCAAGTGGGGAAGGGCAAACCGACATTCGTCCTCCACGATGGCCCCCCCTATGCCAATGGCGAATTGCATGTGGGTCATGCGATTAACAAAATTCTCAAAGACATCATTACAAAATCTAAAACATTGTCGGGATTTGATGCGCCTTATGTGCCCGGTTGGGACTGCCACGGCCTGCCTATCGAGCTCAATGTTGAGAAAAAAGTGGGTAAACCGGGTCACAAAGTGACCGCCGCGGAGTTTCGTCGACACTGCCGGGAATACGCGCAAAAACAGGTCGAGGCGCAAAAAACAGACTTTATCCGCATGGGGGTAATGGGTGAGTGGGACAACCCTTACCTGACCATGGATTTTGGCTTTGAGGCCAATATTGTCCGTTCCCTCGCCACAATGATAGATAACGGCCATCTGCATAGGGGGTTCAAGCCTGTGCACTGGTGCCTTGACTGCGGTTCGGCATTGGCAGAAGCAGAGGTGGAATATCATGACAAGCAGTCATCTGCGGTAGATGTGGCATTTGCCTTTGTCGATGCGGCTGAGGCAGCACGACGATTGAATAGTGCGACAGCGGATAGACTTGAACTGGCCATCTGGACCACGACGCCATGGACCTTACCTGCGAATCGCGGTGTCGCCTTGGCTGCTGACCTCGATTATGTGGTGGTAAAAGCGGAGGGACGTCACGTACTGGTGGCACAAGCGCTCGCTGAGACCTGCGCCAAACGCTTTGGTCTTGACACGGTCGAACTCGACGGCGGCGCAAAGGGGGCTGATCTAGAGGGATTGATGCTCATGCCGCCCTTTAGCGATACGCCGGTACCCATCGTATTGGGTGATCATGTGACGACCGAAGCGGGTACCGGTTGCGTTCATACTGCTCCGGCACACGGCCTTGAGGATTTTGAGATGGGTCGTCGTTATGACCTGGAGGTCTATAATCCGGTAGGTGGAAATGGCGTTTACCATGCGGATACGCCGGTCTTTGCGGGCCAGCATATCTTCAAAGCCAATAACGACATTATTGCAGCACTGGCTGAGCGTGATGTGCTTTTGTGTCATGAGCCTTTTCAGCACAGTTACCCGCATTGCTGGCGCCACAAATCGCCGATTATTTTTCGGGCAACACCGCAATGGTTTATCAGTATGACGGGCAACGGCTTGCTCTCGGCCGCAAAGACAGCGGTGGAGGGTGTGCAATGGGTGCCTGACTGGGGTCGCGCTCGAATCGATAGCATGCTCGCCGAACGCCCGGATTGGTGCATCTCGCGGCAACGTACCTGGGGCGTTCCGATCGCACTTTTTGTGCATAAAGTCTCGGGTGAATTGCATCCCGACACCCAGCGTTTGATGGAGGCTGTGGCGGTCCGTATAGAAGCTCAGGGTATTGAGGCCTGGTTTGACCTCGATCCTGCTGAGTTACTGGGTGATGATGCGGGGGAATACGACAAAGTCACGGATACCCTCGACGTCTGGTTTGATTCTGGCGTGACACATCAATGTGTGTTGCAGCAGCGAGAGGGACTGAGTTGGCCTGCAGATCTGTATCTCGAGGGCTCAGATCAACATCGCGGATGGTTCCAGTCCTCTCTGCTCACGGGCATTGGCACCCACCACGCGGCGCCCTACCGCAGTGTGCTGACACACGGTTTTACTGTTGACGGCGACGGCCGCAAGATGTCGAAGTCCCTCGGTAATATTATTCCCGCGCGCAAGGCGATGCAGGATTTGGGTGCGGATGTGTTGCGTCTTTATGTCTCTGCCGCAGATTACCGTAACGAAATTTCTGCCTCGGATGAGATTTTCAAGCGCACCGCTGACGCGTACCGGCGTATTCGCAATACGGCACGATTCCTCTTGGCCAATCTCACGGGGTTTGATCCGTCAAGGGATGTGCTGCCGAGCGATGCCCTCCTGCCTCTCGATCGATGGATCCTCGGTAAAGCGCAGGCGCTGCAAGTAGAGATTCAGTCGGCCTACGAGGACTATCAATTCCACCACGTTTATCACCGGGTGCACAATTTTTGTAGCGGCGAGCTCGGCGGCTTTTATCTCGATATCATTAAGGATCGGCAATATACGACCGGCAGCGACTCGCAGCCGCGTCGGTCTGCGCAGACGGCACTGTTTCACCTTGCTGAGGCACTGTGTCGATGGATCGCGCCTATTCTGAGTTTTACCGCTGACGAGATCTGGGGAAATCTTCCGGGGTCACGCGCCGAATCTGTCTTTTTGACACAGTGGTACGACGCGTTGCCAGAGCCCGAGACAGAAGGGCAGCTCAACAGCGACTTTTGGATGGAGCTTATGCTGGTTCGCCAGCAGGTCAACAAGGCGCTTGAACGGTCGCGCGAGCAAGGTGCGCTGCGCGGCTCTTTGGATGCGGCCGTGTCGCTGTATGCGGAGTCTGACCTTGCGACGCGCTTGGGCCATCTCGGTGACGAACTACGCTTTGCACTCATTACTTCAGAGGCGACAGTCCTGGACTGGGAAGATGCGCCCCCGGAGGCGATGGAAGCGGAGGACATTCGGCTGCGGGTGATGGTGCAGCCAGCAACGGGGGAAAAGTGCGACCGCTGCTGGCACCGACGCGCCGACGTGGGTCAGCATCAAGCCCATCCGACCCTTTGCGGCAGATGTGTGACCAACATAGAGGGCCCTGGCGAGGTGCGCCACTTTGCCTGAGCAATCTCCGTCACCACAACCAGGTTGGCGGCCCTGGTTGGGTTTATTGGTCGCGGCTGTCGTCATTGTATTGGACCAATGGACCAAGCATATTGCTGTGACGGAGCTCGTTTTTCGCAACCCCTATCCGGTCACCTCATGGTTTGACTGGATGTTGACCTACAACACTGGGGCAGCCTTCAGTTTCTTGGCCGATGCCGGAGGATGGCAGCGCTGGTTCCTATCGGCAGTTGCTGGAATGGTGAGTGTGTTCATTGTCGTCTGGCTATTTCGTCTGGCACCTGAGGACCGAGTCTTGGTGACGCCATTGGGGCTTATTCTGGGTGGTGGCGTTGGCAATCTGATTGATCGCGTTAACCTTGGGTATGTCGTCGATTTCATCTCCTGGCATTATCATGGTTGGTACTGGCCAGCCTTTAATGTGGCTGATGCGGCGATTTCGGTGGGGGCGGCTGCAGCGTTATGGATAGCGCTGCTGGGCAGCTCGCCGCAAGACGCCGTCCCTGCTAATGATGCTTCCCGGAGCGAGTAAGGTCATGAATCTGCCTATTGAACCCAACATGCGCATCACGCTGAATTTTTCTCTCGCACTGGACACGGGTGATGAAGTGGACTCCAATTTTGGGCAGGACCCGGTGACTTTTGTCATGGGAGATGGTTCCTTGTTACCCGGATTTGAACGTCGGCTTTTGGGCATGCGCGCGGGAGATGAGGCGGAGTTTCGAATTCCGCCCGATGAAGGATTCGGCACTCCGCAGGATGACAATATTCAGGAGATCCCCCGTCGCGAATTCGATGAGGAGTCGCCACTTGAGGCCGGCATGCTATTTTCGTTTGCCGATGCTGCGGGGGGAGAGGTTCCCGGTATGGTCATAGCGGTGGCTGAAGACAGTGTAAAAGTGGATTTCAATCATCCTCTGTCGGGGCGTACTATTCATTTCAGAGTGCGGATCGCGCGCGTGGAGCCAGCGGAGCTACATTAATGGATATTGTACTGGCCAACCCTAGAGGTTTCTGTGCGGGGGTAGACCGCGCTATTGATATCGTTAATCGCGCACTCGAGGTTTTTGGTGGGCCCGTCTATGTCAGGCATGAGGTGGTTCACAACCGACATGTTGTGGAGGATCTGCGTGCACGGGGTGCGGTGTTTGTCGACGAACTCATTGAAGTGCCCGATGACGCGGTAGTGATCTTCAGTGCTCATGGCGTTTCCCGAGCCGTTCAGAACGAAGCCGAGGACCGGGGGCTCAAAGTGTTCGATGCCACTTGCCCATTGGTTACTAAGGTCCATGTCGAAGTCACTGCGTTCAGCGGTGCGGGTCGGGAGTGCGTGCTGATCGGGCACGCGGGACACCCCGAGGTAGAGGGTACGATGGGTCGCTACGACGGCCGTCATGGTGGCGCGATTTATCTGGTTGAAGATGAAGCGCAGGTGGCAGAGCTCGAGGTACGTGACCCGACCACGCTGGCATTTGTTACGCAAACAACGCTTTCAGTCGACGATACTGCCAAGGTGATCGATGCCTTGAGAAAAAAGTTCCCGCAGATTCAGGGGCCGCGCAAGGATGATATTTGCTACGCCACCCAGAATCGCCAGGATGCCGTGAAATCCCTGGCGGATGAAGTGGACATGGTGTTGGTGGTGGGATCGACCAATAGCTCCAACTCTAACCGACTGAGGGAGTTGGCCGAGCGCTGCGGCGCGCGGGCTTACCTGATAGACGATGCGACTATGATTGAGAGTCATTGGCTATCTGGCACGCGTTCCGTGGGGGTGACGGCGGGTGCTTCGGCGCCGGAGCTTCTTGTGGAGCAAGTGATCAGCGCCCTCAGAGAGCGAGGCGCTGTTGATATTCGAAACCTCGATGGCCGCGAGGAGAACATCACGTTCTCGTTGCCGAAGGAGCTGCGCATACCTGCCGTGGTGGTGGACGACTGACGACGGGTCCACCTCTCCGCTTGATCAGTGCGCTTTTTCACCCAGAGATCATTTCGCGCAGAGAATCCTCCCAATTGGCTCCTGCTCTTTTCGACCTCGCTGATGTGCCAGAAGATGGGCGCTGCACTGTTCCCTTGGGATGAATGGCGCCGATGTGCACAGATAGCACTGCTGTTGGGTCGGGGCGCCATGCCTCAGGGGTGATAATTTTGATGGGCGGTGGCTAATGGCTGCCTTATCGTTTGCCCCTGTGCCCCTGTGCCCCTGTGCCCCTGTCACCTGGCTGCCGCTGCGAGGAGAAAAAAAACATGTGGCAACGCGGCCTGACATTATTGGAGTGCTTGGTCACTCTGGGGATAGTGGCCATCTTGACCGCGCTCGCCACGCCGTCGCTTTTTGACCAATTGAATGCTGCCCGAGCGCTGAATGGCGCGCATCAGATTTACGCCGCTGTGCAATATGCCCGGAGCATG
>JADHNP010000093.1 GCA_016779445.1 Luminiphilus sp.
CAGAGTCGCTGGGCGAGATTAACCGGGTGGTCAAGGAGGATTACTTACCCAGTCTCGCTGCCATCTATCCGGGATTGAGCATCCTTAAAGGCGGGTCACAGGAGGCCGAGGCTGATTTTTATAGCGAGATTGTCGCGCTCTACACCATCGCGCTGTTTGTGATATACGCGTTAATTGCCGTGGCGTTCAGGTCATATAGCCTCCCGCTACTCATCATGACGGCGATGCCTTTTGGTTTTATGGGTGCGGTGTTTGGACATCTACTGTTCAACTTGCCCATGGCCATGTTTTCTTATTTTGGTATCGGCGCGGCGGCGGGCGTGGTGATTAACGACAATCTGGTTCTGATTGATTATGTTCGGCGCCTCGAGAGAGAGGGCATGCCGTCACCCAAGGCTTTGGTTACGTCGGCGATCAGTCGCTTTCGCCCTATATTTTTGACCACCGTCACTACGTTTATCGGCTTGATTCCCATCATGGCGGAGCAGTCGACGGGCGCGGAATTCCTCAAGCCAGCGGTGCTCTCCCTGGCTTTCGGTGTATTCTTTGCATTGTTCGTCAGCTTGTTACTGGTGCCGGCAATGTATCTAATTGGTTACGACTACAAGCAGTGGCGCCTTGCAAAGAAGACGCCTTTATCCGAGGAAAATGGGGCCGCGGCCGTATCGGGTTGAGTCATCTCACGCCGTGCATCATTCGTTTGAGTAGCGGAGAAAACACCAACAGTGCCAACGCGCCGGCGAGCCCAATGAACAGAAGTTGGCTGAACAACTCAGTGTATCCCGCCGCCGCCGCAGCCACGTCCATGGCGCCCTCGCTGGCGGGTCGCACCGCGATCGCGGCGATTTGTGCCGCTACATAGGACGAATAGGCAGACGCCAAAAACCAGGTTCCCATCATGACGCCCACAACGCTGGGTACCGCAAGTTTGGTCACTGCTGAAAGCCCTACGGGACTGAGGCACAACTCGCCAGTCGTGTGCAGAAGGTAAGCCAGTATGAGCCACCAGGCCGACACCATGCCCGCCTGATCAGGGAATTGGGCGCCATAGACCAAGGCACCGAAGCCAAGGCCAGCTTGGGCAATCCCAAAGGAAAATTTAACCGGGGTGCTGGGCTCCCATCCTTTGTTCGCCAGTCGCGTCCATAACAGGGCGAAAAAGGGAGCCAGCGTAAAGATAAAGAATGCGTTGGCGGCGCCGAATTGTGCCGCTGTCAACGAGACGCCAAAAAGCATTTTGTCGGTTGCGCGGTCGGCATAAAGTGTCATGGAGCCGGCTGCTTGCTCAAAGAGCGCCCAAAATACGACTGTAGACAGCGTGAGCACAATCAGGACGAACATACGCTCCCGCTCAACCTTGTCGCAGCGCGTAATCAGAAACCACGCAAGTCCGGCTAGTACGGCGAGCGAAATCCCGTCGAGTAGCGCACCTACCGTATCGGTGAGTTGAACTAGCTGCCACACAATCGCCACCATGATGAAACTGCCGAGGTAAATAGCGCCTTCGATAGTAAGTCCGGGCAAGCCCAGATTCTGCTTCAGCCGAGCTGGCTCAGTCGGCTCTCCGTGGCCCGCCAGAAATTTTTGTCCCCACTGGAAGAACACCAGCCCAAAAAGCATACCGATACCCGCCGCACCGAACCCCCAAGACCAGCCGTAGACTTCCCCAAGCCATCCACATAGCAGGGTCGCGGCAAAAGCGCCGATGTTGATGCCCATATAAAATATGGTGAACCCCGAATCCCGTCGTGGATCTCCCTCGGGATACAGTTTGCCCACGACGGTAGAAATGTTGGGTTTGAGGAATCCGACGCCGACAACGATTAATGCCAGGGACAGATAGAACACTGAGAGTGCAGTCTCGTCACGCACGATACCGTCAGCGGTTTGACGAGCTGCCTCGCCTTCAAAAGCCATTCCCAGATGACCGGCAACCAATAGCATGCCGCCAAATGTTACCGCTTTGCTCATGCCGATAAATCGATCCGCGACAAGCCCACCCAGCACCGGCATCGCATAGACCAGGGATGCATAACTTCCGAGCACGCCAAGACCTGCCGCATCGGAGAAAAGGTGGTATTTGGTCAGATACAGTAGCAGCAGATATTTCATGCCGTAAAAGGAGAAGCGTTCCCAGAGCTCGGTGGCAAAACAAATATAAAGTCCCTTTGGGTGACCCCAGAGGTCGTCCATGTGTGTTGCGGATGAATGCATAAATAGTTGTCCTATCGGCTCCCGGTGTGGTGCTATCCGATGCGGTTAGCGAACGGCGTCGGGGCTTATCAGCTTACGTCGTCGATACCCATAGTGTCACGCCGCTTGCGCCCAATGGCTCTCACTTAGGGCAGTCGCCATCGCGTTGGGGTCCGTCACGCGCTTCACTTTGGCGAACAGCGCGCCCGCTTGCGGGTAATAGAACTTAAGGTACACCAGCCATTGCTTCACAGGGTTAACAGCGTAGCGTGGGTCGTACTGGCTGCGGTTTTGCTCGAGAAAATACATTAGTAGTTGCTTCACTTGCTCCCAATCAAAGGGCACGGGCTCAGCGGTCTGGTGGGCGGCTTGAATGGCGGCACCTAAATCGGGTCTGCAGAGCGAGCCGCGTGCCAACATAAAGGCCTCGCAGCCACTCGCACTGGCGCAGCGGCTGACATCCGACGGGCTCCACAATTCTCCATTGGCAATAATGGGGAAGGGCAAGCTCGCTCTGGCTTCACGTAACCGATGCCAGTGCGCCGGTGGGCGATATCCCTGACGACGGGTTCTGGCGTGAATGGTTAATTCGGTCAGCGGTGCGAACTCTAGAGCACGGAGGATATCTTCCAATTCCGAATCGCTATCAAACCCCAGTCGGATCTTGGCCGTCACGGGGGTGTGGGCCGGTACACTGTCTCTTACGGCGACACAAATGGATCTGATCAGATCAGGGGTTCGTAGCAACGCTGCGCCACCGTGAGAGCGGTTTACGGTCTTGGCGGGACAACCGAAGTTAAGGTCAATGCCGGGCGCACCCATCATCGCCACTCTGCGCGCATTGGCGGCCATGAGCCCTGGATCAGATCCCAGTAGTTGCACGTAGACTGGGACCCCAGAGGCAGTGACGCCATCTGAGAGTAGTTCGGGGGCGTAGCGGTAAAACACTCTCTTGGGGAGCACAGTTTGAGACACGCGAACGAATTCTGTGACACATCGCTCATACCCGCCTATTTCGGTCAACAGCGCGCGCATGATGGAGTCCATAACGCCTTCCATGGGTGCGAGTATCAATCTGGGTGCGGGTTTCACCGGGGCGCTCATGCGGGGCAGGGTAACCAGATAATGGGCTTTTTAACAGGGGGCGTGACCTTGCGCCGTACCCTTTGTAAACTTGTGATTCTGACAGTTGTCACGTTGAATCGTGGCTTTGGACGCCCACTATGAATCCCAATTATCTCGACTTCGAGCAGCCCATTGCAGAGCTCGAAATGAAAATCGAGGAACTACAGGGCGTCGGAGATGATGCCGAGCTGAATCTTGCTGAGGAAATTGGGCGCCTGCGAGAAAAATCGACTGCGCTGACAGAAAAAATTTATTCCAACCTCAGTGCCTGGGACATCGTTCGGGTGGCGCGGCACCCTTTACGCCCATACTCGTTGGACTATATTCCCGAAATTTTCACCGAATTTGATGAGTTGCACGGTGATCGTCAGTTTGGTGACGATAAAGCCATTGTCGGAGGGGTGGCGCGACTGGACGGCAAACCTGTGATGGTTATCGGCCAGGAGAAGGGCAGAGCCGTTAAAGATAAGGTTTATCGTAATTTTGGCATGCCCAAACCCGAGGGTTATCGCAAGGCGATGCGGCTGATGGAAATGGCTGAGCGCTTCAAGATGCCCGTCGTTACTTTGATTGATACGCCTGGGGCGTATCCGGGCATCGATTCCGAAGAACGGGGTATCTCTGAGGCCATTGCACAAAATCTTGCGGTGATGTCTCGCTTGAGGACGCCGCTGGTATGTATTGTGATTGGAGAGGGCTCTTCTGGCGGTGCTCTGGGTATTGGCGTCGGGGACCACTTGGCGATGCTGCAGTACTCCACGTATTTTGTGATCTCGCCAGAGGGTTGTGCCAACATTATCTGGAAGAGCTCGGAGTTTGCGCCCGCTGCCGCTGCCGCGATGGGGGTGACTTCCTCGAAACTCGAGGAACTGGGCATTGTTGACGCGACCATCCCAGAGCCGCTGGGCGGAGCACACCGTAATCCCCAGGAAATGGCCGTTCGCGTAAAGCGTCACCTCCTGAATCAGATTGACCGGTTGTCCTCGATGGATACGGAAGCCATGCTCGAAGCGCGTTATCGGCGGCTCATGTCCTACGGGAACTGACCCAAGGTCAGGGCCAGTTGCGCGAATTTCTCTCACCTTTTCCCGACAACGTAATCCGCGCTTCCCACTGGTGGGTGGCGCTTTCGGGAGGCGCCGACAGCGTTGCACTGTTGTACGCTTTGCACGCCGCCCGAGCGGAGATCGACGGTCCACCCGTTTCTGCTATCCACGTTAATCATGGGCTTCATACAGACGCTACGGTTTGGGCCGATCTTTGCCAACGGCATTGCGATGCACTGAATACCCCCCTTCGCATAGATTATGTCGAGGTGCTTCCTTCCGGTCGTGGCCTGGAGGCCGCTGCCAGAGACGCGCGATATCACGCCTTCGAGAGCGTATTGAATGAGGGCGATGTGCTGTTTAGTGCCCACCACGCGGACGACGTGGTAGAGACGGTAATGTTACGTCTGTTTCGTGGTGCCGGACCGAGAGGGCTTGCGGGTATTCCCCAGCAACGATCCTGCGGCAGAGGCATCATTTTCAGACCGTTTCTGGAGACTCGAGGTGGCGCTTTACGCGACGCAGTAGAGAAGGTCGAGCTCGAGTACGTCACGGATCCCAGTAATCTCGAGGTGGAACAGGATCGAAATTATTTACGGCACGTGGTGATCCCGACGGTGGAGGCGCGGTGGCCCGGTTATCGAAATACCGTGCAGCGTGCCGCACAGCTGCAGGCTCAGGTGCAGCGCCGACTCGCTATGCTACCGTTGCCGGTCACTCAAACCGCCTTGGGGGAGCCCGCATTGAAGGTGGATCGCGAGGTCGACCCGGAACTTTTGGCAGCACAGATTCACCAATGGCTCAGCGAAACGTCGGAATCAACCCCCGGCCAGCGCCGTTTGGTGGAGTTTGCCCGTCAGGCTTTGACCGCCCAGCCTGACCGATTGCCAGAGTTAAAATGGAATGGTCAGTGTTTCAGAGTGTGGCGACAGCAGATTATCGCAGTGTCTGAACTGGTGCATGACCCATGGTTACCAAAGACTATTGTGGTGGGTGAGGCGCTATCAGGCAGCTGGGGTGAGCTACGATGGAAGCCCGAAGAACCTGGAGTAGCCCTCTGTCAGGGGGTATCACTGACAGTGATCCCCAGCCAGAGCGTTTCCTCACTGGCCTCCCCAGGCCGGACACGCAAGTCGACCCAAAAGTGGCTGCAAGAGATGAATATCCCTCCCTGGTGGCGATCCCAACTCCCTGTTTTATATGATAATAATAGCCCTGTTTGGATTTTGCCATCGGGGCCGCTAGAGGGTATTGCTGCGCATAACCAGCACTGCACTGGTCGCGGTCTTAGACCAGTCTGGCGTCCTTTTTCAGCGCTTTGAATTGAGCCTTATGCGGCTTCCTGTTAGACTAATCGTCCATTGGAGAGACGTTCCCGAGAGGCGCCCAAACAGGTGTCCGGGTTCACTCTCGCTTTGGTGGAATCCATGACGAAATATGTATTCGTTACTGGTGGTGTGGTGTCCTCGCTTGGTAAGGGGATAGCCGCCGCCTCACTCGCCGCGTTGCTTGAAGCCCGTGGCCTGAAAGTAACCCTCCTAAAACTTGATCCTTACATCAACGTTGATCCCGGCACTATGAGCCCATTTCAGCACGGCGAAGTGTATGTGACTGACGATGGTGCAGAGACCGACCTTGACCTTGGGCATTACGAACGGTTCACCCGGGCCACGATGAGCCGCGCCAACAATTTTACCGCGGGCCGGGTATACGACGAGGTGCTGCGCAAGGAACGCCGGGGAGACTACCTTGGTGGTACCGTGCAGGTGATTCCACACATTACCGACGAGATTAAGCGCAGAGTGATTGACGGTGCGGGTGATGCGCAGGTGGCGGTGGTAGAGGTGGGTGGCACCGCGGGGGATATAGAGAGTCAGCCCTTTCTCGAAGCTGTGCGTCAGTTGAAGCTGGAACTGGGAGGAGCCAACGCAGTGCTAATGCATTTGACGCTCATTCCATATATTCCTACCGCCGGAGAGATCAAAACCAAGCCCACCCAGCATTCGGTGAAGGAACTGCGGTCAATCGGCTTGCAACCGGAGGTATTGCTCTGTCGCTGTTCGGTTGATGTGGATGAGAGCGCGCGGCGAAAGATATCCCTGTTTACCAATGTAGAAGAGCGCGCCGTGATCCCTTTGCTGGATGCAGACTCCATTTACCAAATTCCTGGGCACCTGAATGCCAGTGGCCTTGACACTTATATTCTAGAGCGATTTGGGCTCGATCAGCCTGCCGCTGATTTGTCTGAATGGGAGGACGTTGTAAGAAGAGAGTTCAGTCAACGTCAAGGTATCGTCAAAGTCGGCATGGTGGGCAAGTATGTTGATCTGGTGGATGCGTATAAATCGCTGAATGAAGCGCTGGACCACGCCGGGTTGCAAACCGATACCCGGGTGCAGATCTCCTATATCGATGCTGAGGAAATTGAAGCAAAGGGCGTCGGGTTGTTGAAAGAGTTGGACGCAATACTGGTGCCCGGAGGATTTGGTGACCGCGGTATACAGGGCAAAATCGATGCGGTGCGTTTTGCCAGAGAGCAGGGTATTCCCTTTCTGGGGATCTGCCTTGGTATGCACATGGCGTTGATTGAATACGCGCGCCATGTATGTGGGTTAGAGGGGGCTCATTCAACCGAAATGCAGGTGGACACGCCTCATCCGATTATCGCGCTCATTACAGAGTGGCAGACTGCTGATGGCAGTGTTGAGCAGCGCTCCGAAACTTCTGACCTCGGTGGAACTATGCGACTTGGCGCACAACCTTGCCGATTGGTGTCGGGGACACGTACCCGGGAAATATACGACGTTGGGGAGATCTCTGAGCGGCATCGTCATCGATACGAAGTAAACAGTAACTACGTCGCGATGCTTGAGGACGCCGGTATGAAGATGAGTGGCTGGTCACTCGATGACGAGCTGGTAGAAATCATTGAGTTACCGTCGCATCCTTGGTTTGTGGCTTGTCAGTTTCACCCTGAATTCAAGTCCCGCCCCCGCGGAGGCCATCCTCTTTTTACCAGTTATATTGAAGCGGCGCTGTCTGTGTCGAACCACCATGGCGATGGCGTATGACGGGCGCTCACCGCAGCGTTGAGGTCGGGCCATATTGTTTTGCAAATGACAAGCCGTTGGTACTGATCGGCGGTATCAATGTGTTGGAGAGTCGAGACCTCGCGCTGACCTGTGCAGAGGCATTTGAGCGAAGTGCGCGGTCACTGGGGATCCCCTTCGTGTTCAAAGCGTCTTTTGACAAGGCCAACCGTTCCTCCGTTCATTCATTTCGCGGGCCCGGTCTGCAAGAGGGGCTAAAGCTGCTCTCGGAGGTCAAAAACACCTTTAGTGTGCCCACCATTACCGACGTACATTCCCCGGAGCAAGCGTCTCCAGTGGCAGAGGTATGCGATATTCTCCAGTTGCCCGCGTTTCTTGCACGCCAAACCGACCTCGTCGAGGCGATGGCCAGAACGGGTGCGGCTATTAATATCAAGAAACCACAATTTCTGAGCCCAGAACAAATGGCAAATGTGGTTAACAAGTTTCGCGAATGTGGTAATGACCGATTAATGATTTGTGAGCGGGGCAGTAATTTCGGGTACGACAATCTTGTTGTAGATATGTTGGGGTTTGACGTAATGCGTGACGTGACCGGTGGCTGCCCACTGATTTTTGACGTAACCCATGCGCTGCAGCGACGTGACCCAGGTGATGCAGCCTCCGGCGGGCGACGCTCGCAGGTTCTCAGTCTGGCCAAAGCGGGTGTGGCGGTTGGCGTTGCGGGATTGTTTCTTGAGGCGCACCCGGACCCTGATAAAGCATTATGTGATGGACCGAGCGCGCTCCCACTGGCGCAGCTGGAACCGTTTTTAGCTCAGGTGAAGGCGGTTGACGACCTCGTCAAAGCACAGCCCCCGTTGGTTGTCAGCTAAACCCTATTTAACAGGAGCCCTTTGTGAGTGAGATCGTCGATGTGCGTGCGTTCGAGGTGCTGGATTCCCGAGGGAATCCCACCGTTATGGCCGAGGTCACGTTACAAGACGAGAATGTGGGCAGTGCTTGTGCCCCTTCGGGCGCGAGCACAGGCACCCGGGAGGCCTTGGAACTGCGTGACGGAGACCCCGCCCGCTATCTCGGCAAGGGTGTTCTGACCGCCGTTGGGCACGCTAATGGCCACATCAGGGAATTGTTG
>JADHNP010000019.1 GCA_016779445.1 Luminiphilus sp.
GGACCGGGTCGACACCGTCGACAATCGACAGCTGATCTGAGTCATGGACAAGCGCGGTCACGGCAGCAATATCACCAGATAAAATTCGGTCATCTTCCAGCGCCGGACAACGTTTCCGAATGAGCGACAGTACCTGCTGCAACGTTGGACTGGTCAAGAGCGGCGCTCGACATTCGATACCCTGCGCAGCGGCGATGGCCTCAATCGCGACGATGCCGGCGCAGTTGCGGTTCATGGCAGCCAGCCGGTATGCGGCATGACATGCCATCGATACATGATCTTCCTGGTCGGCTGACGTCGGCGTCGAGTCTATTGAACGCGGATTTGCCAACGCCTTGTTTTCACTCATTAATGCAGCTGAAGTTACCTCAGCGATCATAAGACCGGAGTTCAGCCCCGGTCGCGGCGTCAGGAAAGCGGGCAGGCCGAAGCTCAACTTTGGATCCACGAGTAGTGCGACACGCCGCTGTGCTACGCATCCCAGCTCGCTAATCGCAAGCGCAATCTGATCCGCCGCGAACGCAACAGGCTCAGCGTGGAAATTGCCGCCAGACACAATTGCCCCGTCAGAGAGCACAAGCGGGTTATCAGTAACCGCATTTGCCTCAATACACAGCGTCGTCCCTGCCTGCCGCATCAGATCAATACAGGCACCGGTAACCTGCGGGTTACAGCGCAGACAATAGGGATCCTGAACCCGCTCATCGTCTTCTCGATGACTGTCTCGAATCTCCGAGTCCTCGAGTAAATCGCGTAAAGCTCGCGCAACCTCGATCTGCCCAGGTTGACCGCGGAGTTGATGAAGCTCGTCCAAGAACGGGGCCGTTGTGGCCATCGCTGCATCTACCGACAACGCGCTGGTCGTCAGGGATGCCTGAGCAATCCGCCAGGCATCAAAGAGCCCTGCCAGTGCGAGCGCTGTTGAGACCTGAGTGCCATTAATCATGGCGAGACCTTCCTTTGCAGAGAGGCTGTAGGGCTCAAGCCCTTCCGCCGCCAGCGCGCGTCCGGCAGACTGGACCTGCCCCTGGTAACGAACCTCTCCTTCGCCGATCAGAACGGCAGTCATGTGAGCAAGTGGCGCCAAATCGCCAGAAGCGCCAACAGAACCCTGTGACGGAATGATCGGCAAGATACCGGCCTCAAGGATCGCTTCCATCTGTTCGACAATTGCCCAGCGCGCCCCCGAGGCACCACGGCCCAGGGACAAAAGCTTCAGCGCCATTACCAAACGGGTCACCGCTGGTGAGAGAGGCTCGCCTGTGCCGGCGCTATGCGAGAGGATCAGGTTGAGCTGCAGCTGGTTAATATCGTCTTTATCAATGCGAACAGACGCAAGTTTGCCAAAGCCCGTGTTGACTCCGTAGACAGGCGTCTCGCCTGACCCTGCCGCTGCGACAATATTGGCCGCCCGATCCATGCCCGGGCGCGCCGTGCGATCAAGCTGAAAATACTCGTCACCGCGGTAGATGCGTTCAAGGAGCGACAGGGTGGCCTCGCCGGGCAACAGCAGGATGCTCATACTGCCTCCATGGCGCTGATTCGTCTCAAGAGGGGCGTGGCACCAATGTGATAACTCAATTGCGCCGGATGGCTGACATTCCACACCGCGAGCTCGCCCCGTCCGCCCTTGATCAGCGTGCCAAACTCGCTGCCCAGCCCCAATGCGAGAGCCGCCTCTCGCGTCGTCCCCCGCAACGCCTCTTCCGGCGTCAAACCAAATAAATTGCACGCCAGATTCATTGCGAGCAACAGCGACGACAGCGGCGAGCTACCCGGGTTACAGTCAGTAGCGACGGACATGCCTACGCCGGCGTCGCGCATCGCCGCCACTGGCGGCTGTTGTGATTGTCTTAGGGTGTAAAAGGCGCCGGGCAATAGCACCGCCCCGGTTCCCGCGGCCGCGAGTGCCGCTACGTCGCTCTTCGCCAGATACTCAAGATGATCGACAGACAACGCTTGGTATTCGGCAGCAAGCACAGCCCCCCGCTGATTCGAAAGCTGTTCTGCATGAAGCCTCACTGGCAGACCCAGCGCGACAGCTTTATCAAACAGCCTGGCGATCTGCGCAACGCTGAAACCGATCGTCTCACAAAATCCGTCGACCGAATCGACCAGCCCCTCAGCTGCCGCTCTCTCAAGCCCCGGGATCGCCACCTCATCAAGGTAGCGGTCCGCCTCACCCTTGTATTCAACCGGCAAGGTATGTGCGGCGAGCCATGTTGTAACGATTTTGACCGGTCGCAAATCTCCGAGTCGGCGCGCGATACGCAACATTCGGATTTCGTCGTCTATGGTCAAGCCGTAACCGGATTTGATTTCGACGACGGCGACGCCGTCTGCCAGAAGCCGGTCAAGGCGCACTAGGGATTGACGGGTCAGCTCCTCATCACTCGCTGCACGAGTCGCCTTTACGGTAGACAGGATTCCTCCGCCAGCCCGGGCAAGCTCCTCGTAGGTTGCCCCTTCGAGTCGCATTTCAAACTCGCCGGCCCGGTCACCCCCGTGCACCAAGTGTGTGTGACAGTCGATCAGAGCAGGGGTGACCAACGCGCCGCCGAGATCAGTCTTCGCCGCGTCCCGATAGATAGGTGGCAGTGCTTTTGCCTCCCCCACCCACTCGATATAACCGTCTCGCAAGCAAAAGGCGGCATCGCTGATCAGGCCATAGGGAACGTCGCCCTTGACCATAGTCGCCAGCAGGCAATTGTCGTACACACGCGTATTCATGAAGCCAACATCTATAAACCGGTGATACAATTTAATATGTGCATACATATTAGTCAAAAACCATGCAAGAGCAGATTGTTTTCGCAACTAATGTGCTGACGGCGAGCGGCTGGCGGCACAATGCCCACGTGATTATCGACACCGAGGGACGTCTTCGCGCCGTCGCCGAGGGGCAGCCCCTTGGGGCTCGCCGGTTCGATGTCCTTTTGCCTGCTCCGGCCAATGTCCATAGCCACAGTTTTCAACGGGCAATGGCGGGACTAACGGAACACCGGCAGCGCCGGGGAGAGGATAATTTCTGGAGCTGGCGACAACTGATGTATCAATTTCTCGAACGTCTAGATCCTGAGGATATCGAAGCAATAGCGGCTCAAGTGCAGATGGAGATGCTCGAGGCGGGCTACGCCAGCGTCGGCGAGTTCCACTACCTTCACCATCAGCTCGATGGAAAGTCGTATGACAACCCGGCAGAGCTCAGTTACCGGGTTTTAAATGCCGCCAAGACGAGTGGAATTGGCCTTACACACCTGCCGGTTTTGTATATGCGGGCCGGTCTCGATGGCGGGATGCTCACAGACGGTCAATTACGATTCGGCTGTACACTCGATCGCTTCACCGAGCTGTACGACGCATTGATTGCAGCGTTTCGGGACAGTCCGAAGGACTTCCGCCTCGGCATCGCTCCACACTCGCTCCGGGCGGTCGATCGGGACGGACTCCAACTGGCCACCGACTTGGCCAGCGACGGCCCGATTCACATCCATATCGCCGAGCAAACGGCCGAGGTGGAAGCGGTCAGACATTCACTGGGTGCGACGCCTGTCGGCTGGCTGCTCGATCACGCGCCAGTAGACGAACGTTGGTGCCTCGTACATGCGACGCACACCGACGAATCCGAACTCAGGCAGCTCGCCGCGTCGCATGCCGTCGCGGGTCTGTGCCCCATTACGGAAGCGAATCTCGGCGACGGTATTTTCAACGCCGTCACCTTTACTGAGCATGGTGGAAAACTGGCGATTGGATCAGATTCCAATGTGCGCATAGCGCTCGCCGAGGAGCTCCGCCTGCTCGAGTACTCACAACGCCTGCATCATCGGGCGCGGGTGCAGTTGACTGATGACGATCTGTCGTGCGGACGCTTCCTGTATGAACAAGCAAATCGAGGCGGCGCTCAGGCACTCGCTCGGGACGCGGGACGCATAGAAGTCGGCGCTCTGGCTGACCTAGTCGCACTGGATGGTGAACATACCGCACTGCGCAATCGACACGGGGACGAGCTCCTCGATGCCTGGATTTTCGCCGCCGATGACAGATTGGTAACGGACGTCTGGTCAGCCGGCCGACATGTCGTACAGGAAGGCCGACATATCAGGCGCGACGCCATCAGCAGGGCGTTCAACACTGTTATGGACAACCTGATGTCAGCGCGATGAGCAGGCACAGTCACCAATCAATCCGAGAATCGATTCGACGGCGCCTAACGAGCGGCGAATGGCTACCGGGTGCGCTCATGCCGGGAGAGACCGAGATAGCCGCGGAATTCGGTTGTGCCCGATCTACAGTAAATCGCGCCCTGCGAGGACTGGCTCAAGAAGGCCTGATCGAGCGAAAACGTCGCGCGGGCACCCGGATACTGGAGCTGCCCGTAAGGCGCGCCCACTTCGACCTGTCACTGATTCGGCAGGAGGTCGAATCGATGGGATCCACATACCTGCCGCAGGTAGTCCTCAGAGAGATCGTGCCCCCTCCAAAACGCATTGCCGAGCGTCTCAAGCTTGAGCCTTCGGAGCCGCTGTTGCACCTCGAGACGGTTCACCTCGCTTCCAGCCATCCACACGCTTTTGAGGACCGCTGGGTCAATATTGACGCAGCACCCGGCATTCTCGACGCGCCGCTCGATAAGATCAGTGTCAATGAATGGCTAATTCGCGAGGTGCCCTATTCCAGCGGCGATGTTATTTTTGCAGCGCAAAATGCCGGGCCCCGCGAAGCAAAGGCCCTGAATACGTTGCCGGGTGATGCGCTGTTCACGATTGACCGAGCGACATGGTTTAACGATGTCTATGTTACTGCGGTCAAGCTGTTCTACCCCCCTGGACATGAGCTTCGGACGACCCTCTGACAACGGTCAGCCCATGGGCTGCCTTGTCTTCCCTACAGTCTTGTGCTTGGCTAACCACCTGCTCCTTTTTTCGGCAACCAGGCCTTCCGCTGCTATCCATATGATCGGACGCCACATACACTCCAAAAACATACCCTGCTAGCACGGTGCCTGGAAAAATGACAATCGAGAGGCTGACAATACAGGACCTGAAAAGCTTCCCACGGGTGCCATGGAAAAACGGTAACGGACACACAAGAGAACTAGCGGCGAGTGACCGCGGGATGGATTCCAAAGAACCTGTCTGGCGTATCAGTCAGGCCGACATCGTTCACAATACAGCTTTTTCTTTATTCCCATATTACAACCGCAGCCTTGTCCTGATCGACGGCGCCGGGCTTGGACTCACCCACGTTGACCAGCCCCCACACACGCTAAAAAAGCCATTGGACACTGCGCACTTCTCAGGGAAATACGAGACACTGCCCACGTTGCTAGACGGCAGCGTTCGAGTATTGAACATCATGGCTCAGGCCAGAGATTGCCAGGTGAAGTTAACAACCGTCTCGACCCCGACAACCATACACGTCGACTGCACCTACCTCGCGCTGTTTGTTGTGAGCGGCGAACCATCACTGGATAGGCTGGGCGAGTCGGAGCTCGTATCCTTTTCAGCGGAAAATTTCGTACAAATCTATCAGCCCTGCAGCGGTGACTACCGCTTTAGCGGCGGTAGCGTAATCGTTATTCAGATCAGCTGATTGTCTCCTGAAGATATTGGCAAGCTAGTTCGGCATGTACTCACAACACTCCTTATATCCCGCCTAAACCTCGCTAGGGAGTAACAAGGGATATGGCGGAGAGCGAGGGATTCGAACCCTCGATACCTTACGGTATACACACTTTCCAGGCGTGCGCCTTCGACCACTCGGCCAGCTCTCCGTGGGCGCCGATGTTAGCACAGTGATAAGCGCCTGAACCGATGGCCTAGCCTAAAACGAGGTGCCCACCTCGAGACTGAGGTGATACTTCTCCGAAGACTGAGGACCATTCAGATCAAGGAATAAAGGCCGAGCATAAGAAACCTCCGCATACCACTTATCCGCAAACGGCATGCGCAAAAAAACCTCAGCATCAAGCTGCTTACCACCAAATGCGTTCGGATTTGTCACGGGCGCGGGGTACGGAAACGCCAGATTGGCAACCCTCAACGAGGCGTCCTCACCATGAATATCATCACGCCAACGATAGTCCAGCCGTACCCCGGGCTTCAGTACTGATGAGCCATTCCACATAACCCAACCACCAACGCTCGCTTTGTTACCGAGGCGATAATCACGGTCATTCTTGCCCGTACGAACAGCAATGCTGGCGTCCAGGCCCCAATCCCAGCGAGCCTCATACTTACGGAAGCTTAAAAAGAGTGGAAAATCCCATGTGCCTGAGCCTAATTGCATGGTGTAGGGCAGTTGCTGATTTCCAGGCGCCCTGGGAGTGTCGCCCTCTTCATCAATGGAACCGGTCGGCACACTCACCCCCAGTCCCGCCTTCCAGACACTGTTTACGGTCTGCTTAAGCCTCCTATCCAACACTACTGCCAGATCACCCACGCCGTCGGAGCTGATATTGAAAGCGTCATAACCCGGGACAATAGAGATGTGGTCAGTGCTTTGCTTCACCATCGGCAGCTGAGCCCTCACTGTCAAAGTATCGGTTAAGTCAAAAGCCACCCTCAGGGCATGAACTTCCTGCTTAATCTCAGTAGGCACAACCGGATAGTTTGTATCGGTGCGTGGCTCTCCCCCCGGGGTGAACAGCACGTCGTCGTAAGACACACTGTTAGTCCCTATGTAGTACTCGTCGTAATCTGATACCGCATACGTATAGGAAACATGCCAACGGTTATCCAACATTGCTCTGTCAGAATCGCTAATAACGTTTGCAGCAAAAAGCTCTTCTATCGAAAGATCCAATAAATCCGTGGGCACTTTTTGTGCAAATGTTGCCGCGCTACAACAGACGATTAGCGCTGCGGCACAAAGCCTAATGATGCGGTACTTTGCGAAAGCTCTAAATTCCATTTTAAAAAACCTCCCCATTATCCTTGTCAATATCCCGGTTCGCCCTACCGGATTTATTTTTGCAACAGGCATCCAGGACCTCTTGTAATGCTGCTGGACGGATAGGCTTGGTAAGGTAGTCCGCCATGCCCTCGGCTAAATACTTTGCCCGATCTCCGCTCATCGCGTGGGCCGACAATCCCACCACCACGCACTCTGCGTTAATCAAATCACGGCGCTGGAGCGCGCGAATTTGGCGTGTCGCCTCCAACCCATCCATTCTCGGCATTTGAATATCCATCAACACCAGATCAAAAACTTGCGATTCAAAGGCCTCCACCGCCGCTAGGCCGTCGGCCACTACCCTGATTTCCATGACCAAATCCGCCAGCATTTCGCTAATAATGAACTGGTTGACCTCCGAATCTTCGGCAACCAAAACCCTGAGCTCATACCGAGCTGATCCTGCCTGCTCTCTTTGTTTGATTTCTGGCGCGACATCAGCCAAGTCAGGATTGGTAAGCCTCCCCAGCCGCGCCGACTCTGATCTGGCCTGACTAGCGGTCAATGCAGAAATAGAGGGACCGAGCGTCTCATCGGAAGAGGCCTCTAAAAGCGGAATCTCGAATACAAAAATGCTGCCTCGGGCTGGGTTAGGCTGGTAACCAATGGAGCCTTCCATCAAGGTCGCCAACTGTCTGGCAATCGCCAACCCCAAACCGGTTCCACCATGCGTCCGAGTCAGACTCACATCTACCTGAAAAAACTCTCCAAAGATGCGCTCTGCATCCTCTGCAAGAATACCCGGCCCAGTATCTTCAACACTGAACTTTAACTTGGGCGAGACGGCGTCATCGATCACACGAACAAGCAAAGTGACAGACCCACTATCGGTGAATTTAATCGCATTACCAATTAAATTAAGTAGCACCTGTCGAATACGCCCTGGGTCGCCAACTATACGTCGGGGCACGCTCTCACCCATGTCAAAGTGCAGTTGAAGCCCTTTCTGCTTGGCCGTTTCTGCAAATAGCGCTTCGATCGAAGAAATGCTATCCACGAAGTCGAAAGTTTCTCGTATGAGAACCAAGCGGCCCGCCTCAATCTTGGTGAAATCAAGAATATCGTCAATGATCGTCAGCAAGGCCTCAGATGATCGTTCGATCGTCTCAAAGTATGCTCTCTGCTGATCACTCAGTTGACCTCGCTTTAGCAAGGTGATCATGCCCATAACACCGTTCATAGGGGTGCGTATCTCGTGCGACATATTCGCTAGAAAACTTGTTTTAGAGCGCGCGGCCGTCTCCGCTTCATCCCTCGCCTTCACCAGCGCGGCGATCATATTTTTGAGTCGTTGCTCCCGATCTTCAGTTCGGACCATTAGCTCGTTGAAGGCGTCGACCACCAGTCCCAGCTCGTTGTTCTGCTGGTAGGAGAACCGTCGGCCGTAGTCCTCACGTTCCGTGACTTCAGACATCATTGCCGCGAGGTCAGCCAGAGGTTGAGTTACTCGGGCATTTAAAGCTCTCGACAGCGCATACGCGGCTAAGATACCCACTAACCAAAGCAGCCCAGCCAAAACAGAAACCCATATCAAACGCTCATAAACCGGCCACAGGTTTACCGCCACGCTTAACGAGGCAATTTGTTCTCCTTCTAGCTGAACAGGGATTCTCAGTGTCTCTGAGTACGTGCTTTCCAAGAGATCGTCAGGCGACGATTCTGCGAGTCGGTAGCGCGCAAAGTCGGTTCCGTCTAACAAGACAAGTCGCGCCTCGATTACGTCCGGCGCCGAACCCAACCCTCTCAAAAGCTCCGCGGCCGTGCCCGGGTCTCGAAAGACTACCGAAGCGGTCAAATTGGAGGCCAGCACGCTCGCCAAAGCAGAGGTGCTCTCCAAAAGCTCTTCCTTAGCGCCCATCAGAGAGACAGCCAGTAAGACAAACAGGAACAGTCCACCCACCATACTGGTGATAAAAGCACCTACTTTTGCGAGGTGCCGATGGATAGAGTGTTGTCCGATTCGACTAGGCATCACCCGAAAGGTCCCCCACCACCTCAGATAGCTGCAGTAACTTGCTACTAGCCCTCAAGCCTGCCGATTCCAGCACTTCGAGATTAATGACCAGCTTCATCCTCGCGCCATTGCGCTTCAGCTCAATCATGCCGCCTTTTCTGGCAAACCCTGGCTGATCACTTACCCACAGCACACCCCTGGCAGCCACCAATTTCTCTGCGTTGTCATTGAAAGATTCAAAGACCACATCGCAGCCATTGACTTGATGTGAAACGAGGGGCCTCACCTCACGATCACCAGACTCAGTGGCAACGATCTCCTGTAATAGCGTCGCGAGTTCTGACGCCGGAGCAATGCAAAAAATCCTTGCCGATTGGTCATCTGGCCAACTGACAAACTGCGATAACCGCAATAAAAAAACGGCCTTCAACTCGTTTTCAGTCAAGCCGGGCGCAGCGCTTGAGGGCAGCGAGAAGGCAATCATGGCAACAGTTAGCAGGGCGCTCGAGAGAGCGCTACGACGCATTAGCCTCAAGGTCATGAAGACTACTGTCGCCCAATACGCTGGGGATCGATCGGAATCACACCAGAACTCCGCCACGGTGTGATATCGATACCCCCTCTACGCTGATAGAAGGCAACGACGTCAAGGGATTCCAGACCCAGACCCATCAGATCTGAGTAAATCTGCTCAACACATTGCTCATGAAAGCCCTGATGCGAGCGGTAAGCATCGAGATAGGTCGCTAGGCTGGCAGGATCGATGGGCGGACCCGAATAGCGGACCCACAGACTGCCCCAATCTGGTTGCGCGGTGACCGGGCAGAGCGATCGAAGACTGTGACTTACAAGGTGTTCAGACACGACATTCCCCTTCCCTGGTGAAATCGTCAAAACAGTGGCATCGATTATGGCAAGCCCTTCGCTTGTGTTGCAAGCGGGCAGATTCACGCCAACCAACTCACGAGTAAGACTCGCCAACCGGTCCACCGGCGTGCAAGACAGCGACACCGTAGCGCTCACACACGCTGAAACATCGCGCACTATCGCCTGTATCGCCGCCTCATGAGTCTCGAAATGGTGATGATTCAGGGAGTTTAGGTAGAGCTTGAGAGACTTGGATTCTACGGTCGCGGGCGAGTCCGCCGGAATAGCCAGCACCCCCACCCAATGCTCCACCGTTTGCTGGACACACCACGACATCTCATAACAGTGCCAAATGTCCCATCCGTGACCGATGCAAGAAAACGGACGGTGACGTTCAATGCGCTCAAGTACATGTGGCGCATAAGACAGCGGCGCAGGGACGGCTTGACCGAGAACGCCTTTCATAAACTTTAGGTGCGCAACCGTCGACCGGTTTTGAGTAAATGCGCCGCGTACCAATACGCCACCAACGTGAAAGCCCCGATCATGGCGAACGCAAATCCAACGCTGACATCGCTCACACCCAACACACCATAACGGAAGGCGTTTACCACGTAGACCAACGGATTGGCTTGCGAAACCGTTGCCCAAAATTCCGGCAGCAAGTCCAGAGAGTAAAACACGCCTCCAAGGTAGGTTAACGGCGTGAGGACAAATGCAGGAACAATATTGATGTCATCGAAGGTATTTGCAAATACGGCATTGATCAGACCGCATAACGAAAAAAGGATAGAGGTCATCGCCACCACGGCAACCACCACAATGTAACTATGTATGCTGAGATCCACGAACAAAGACGCTACCAGCGTCACAATGACTGCCACCAACATGCCGCGACTGACACCACCACTGACGAAACCCAAAAGAATAATGTGATTGGGCGTAGGAGAGACCAGTAACTCCTCAATGCTGTTATTAAATTTTGAACCAAAAAATGAGGACACCACATTGGCGTACGAGTTGGTGACAATGGCCATCATAATGAGCCCCGGCACCACGAACTCCATGTAGCTAACACCGCCCATCTCACCAATACGCGAACCAATCAGGTTACCGAATATCAGGAAATAAAGTGACATTGTGATCGCCGAGGGCAACAGTGTCTGGGTCCAGATACGCGTGTATCGGCGAATCTCCTTGCGCATGAGCGTCAGCAATGCCACCCATTGCTCGTAGGGAGTCATGACGCCTGCTCCAGTAGCGATACAAACATTTGCTCAAGCCGATTCTCTCGATTACGCATACTGATAATGCTCACACCTCTCTGATGCAAGCCCGCCATGAGCTCAGCCAGATCTTGTCCCCGATCGATCTGCGCTTCGATGCTGTAATCGTCTTTTCGGGTGATGGTGAAACCCTGCACCGAGAGGTCCTGGGGCAGAGTCTCACGCGAATCCAGAATGAAAATTTCTCGATGCAGTTCTCTCAAAAGGTTCTTCATCGACGTGTTAGTCACGATTTTTCCGTGATTGATGATGGCGATATTGCGGCAGAGAGACTCCGCTTCCTCGAGATAATGCGTGGTCAGAATGATCGTTGTCCCCGCTGCATTGATCTCGCACAAAAAATTGTACATCGAACGCCGCATCTCGATATCAACACCGGCAGTGGGCTCATCAAGAATTAGAACGCTAGGCTCGTGGATCAACGCTCTCGCGATCATTAATCGCCGCTTCATTCCGCCCGAGAGCATTCGAGCTCGAACATGTCGCTTATCCGCCAGCCCCAGCTTCTCCAGGTACAGATCTATTCTACCGAGCGCGGTTTTGAGCGGTATACCGTAATAACCGGCTTGATGAATCAAAATGTCTTCAACGCTCTCAAACACATTGAAATTAAATTCCTGTGGCACGACGCCAAGGTGACGTTTCGCTCCCGCAAAGTTCTCATCAATATCGATTCCTTTTACACGCACAGTGCCCGCTGACTTTTGAACCAATGAACAGATCACACCAATCGTGGTCGACTTACCTGCGCCATTGGGTCCCAATAATGCGAAGAAATCGCCTTTCTCCACCTGCAAATCGATCCCTTTTAACGCTTGCAATCCATTGGCGTAGGTTTTTTCTAGTCCGGCGATTTCAAGGGCGGGGGGCATGAATTGTTACCTTCTCCGAGGAGATTCAGAAAGCGGCGTAGTGTAACCAATCCCGCCACCCATCAGAAGGAAGTCAAATTCGCCCTTGACGGGCCTGAAGGGGGTAACTAACATGCGCGCCTGCTGTTATTAGGATCACTGTCCCCTTCGTCTAGTGGCCTAGGACACCGCCCTTTCACGGCGGGAACAGGGGTTCGAACCCCCTAGGGGACGCCATTTTAGCGGGTGTAGCTCAGTTGGTAGAGCGCGACCTTGCCAAGGTCGAGGTCACGAGTTCGAACCTCGTTACCCGCTCCAAATCTCGATAAATCAAGCGTTTGTGGCGCATTGCTAGATGTGGCTACGACGCTTGCTTTGTCTCCCGGCAGTGAATTTGCATCGCTACGGCAGACAGCCAGCAAAACCCTCTCCCAGAATCTTTCCCTAATTGATTATTCACCCCAACGGCCGCCGCCGCGGCAGATACTGTTACCCCTACCACCGACATTCCCGAAAATCAGGGCGGATACGCTGGGAAAAGAGGGCCGTTGCCGTGTGGGATAAACGCTGCACCCGGCACTACGTTGTCAAAGATTATTGTCCTGAACACCGCTGCATGCGTCGTATGACGATCGAGGGTGATGCGTCATTTTATTGGCTGTCGCTCAGTTCATAGAGCGCAACTTTGCCAAGGCGGAAGTCGCGAGTTAGAACCTCGCTTCCCGCTCAATTTCTCTTGCTCTTTAAACGCCGCGTTATGCGCTAGCACCAGATTTACTGTGACTCATCATTGGCGTCATCCAGCTTAATAGACAAGCTATTAATACAATAGCGTTGCCCGGTTTCGGTAGGCCCATCAGGGAACACATGCCCAAGATGTCCACCACAACGCTGGCAGAGGACCTCGGTCCGAACCATGCCATGGCTGGTGTCGCGGCTTTCCGCAACTGCCCCCTCAATCGCGGGTCGGTCAAAGCTCGGCCAGCCACACCCGGCATCAAATTTTGTGTTCGACCTAAAAAGCGTTTCGCCGCAACCACGACAACGATAAGTACCGTCCTCCCAAACATTCCAATACTCACCCGTGAACGCCCTCTCAGTACCTTTTTCTCGCAGTACATAGTACTCCTCAGGCGTCAGTTGCTCTCGCCACGCTGCATCGTCCTTCTCATCCGTCATTATTACCTGCCTATTCCATCACTCTCATGCCCAAGCGAGTCGCCATTTCTCCGAGCTCAGGTGAACCGGTCTGTATTCTAATCGTTCGCCCTGACCATTCTGAGGGCTGTCGATACGTTTTTCGCAGTTTATCGAATTCGCACGCATTAAGAGCACCCAAGCCAGCCTCACGAATACGCGCATCTTCGCGCGCCAGTGTGCCTTGATTTTTTAAGAACGTTGTTGCCCAGTCGACGGCATCACACGCTGCGCCCTGATCCTCTATAACTTGCTCTGCGGGTAGTATCTCAGACGAACCTGGCGACAGCAGATCTTTGAGATCCTCGCCAGCCCAGCACGCCAACGCCCGAGCCAACACATTGCTTCCGCGGGCTTTCGCATCTAGCGAGTGTCCGGCAATATGCGGCGACACCCAATCCGTGTCCGACAACACTGCAGCTGATAACAGGGGCTCACCGGGCCAGGTATCCAAAATCACTGTCAATGGGCTGTCTAACAGCTGTGTCAGCGCCTCCGATGTTATTAGTTCTCCGCGCGCAGCATTGATAAACAGACCCATACCGCGCCGCTCTGCGGCCTGCACCGCACACTCGGCATTTTTGAGGTTCAAAAGGCCACTCGAGGCGTGAGGACCTTGGTCGTGCAGACTGGCATGTAACGACACTATTGGTTGACACAACGCCTCATTAAGACTCACTCGAGTAACATTACTTGGCCAATCCCTGATAAAAGGATCATGAGCCACCACCGAACACCCCAACTGCAGCAACCGGTTTGCCAGTCGACCACCTACCTCTCCAAGGCCCACAATACCGACGGGCAGACCATTCAGTAGCGGCGCCAAGAACCCACTCAGCGCTATCGCCGACAGCACGTATTCCACAACGGCAACAGCATTGGAACCGGGGGCCGCAGACCAAGCAATATCTGATCGCGCCAGCGCTTCTACATCAAGATGGTCCTTACCAGCGGTAGCCGAGCCCACAAAGCGAACCTGACTGTTCTGCAGTAGTTTGGCGTCCACCCGAGTGATTGATCTCACTAACAAGACCTCGGCGTCGCTTATCGCTATGGAGTTGATGTCACGCCCGCTTAGCACCTGCACTTCGCCCAGAAGGTGCCTGAGCGCGGGGGTTATCGGAATCCCCTCGTCCAACACCCAACGCATCTTTCTGAGCTCGGACTTCATACGCTACCCGTTACCTTCTCGACATGTATACCGGCAAACTCACGATTCAAGGCCTGACGAAATTGCTCTGCACGCGAGGGCAAACCTTCCTTCAAGAAACGTGATCGCCAATACGTAATGCGCGTCACAAAAACCTCAAGTTCGGTATCTGTCACGCCACCCTCGACATTGTCGACACTGGGTGCGAAAGCCACACCGCAGGCATCACAAAATATCGACTCAATCGCTTGGGGCCGAGCCTCGACAGAGAAAAAGGCAGATTGCTGCGCTTCAGACCGCCCGTCTGGTGCGTACCAGTAGCCATAGTCGGGCAACTGGTGCCTGCGCTTACCCGCCACACACCAATGCGCTACCTCGTGCAAAGCGCTGCGCATAAAATCTTCACGAAAATGAATATGCCCGACGTTACCGGGCTCATAAAAAGGCTCCCTCGCACCACCCACTAAGAAGGTCGCCTCTTTGATCCCAAAGCACGCATTGAAAAGCTCGACAATGACGCCTGCGCTGGTTGCAGCCCCGGATACGCCCATTGAGAAAACTAGCTGATCGCCTTACGAATGTGATACCGAAATTGCTCCCCGTCTTGATGCGAAAGCAATAAGGCGTGCCCCAAAAACTCGCAGAAGTTAGCAACATCTCGCTCGGTCGAGGGGTCAGTCGCATGTAACACCACCTCCTGCCCCGGCTCGAGTCGTCGCATCGCTGCGTGCAACAACATCAGGGGTTCCGGACACTTGAGGCCGACCGCATCAATTGTTTCCTGCGGCGCGGAATCGTCCACAACATTACTCCGCAGGCTTTACGAATCTCAGCGTCATTCGATCACTCTCGCCGATGGATACAAAGCGCGCGCGATCAACATCACCTTCAGTCAGGGTGGGCGGCAGCGTCCACACACCTTGCGGATAGTCCTTGGTGTCTTTTGCATTAGCGTTGATCTCACTGCGCCCGTCCAACTCCAGACCCGCCAGCTCCGCCAACTCGATGACCTTTGATTCGGTAACGTATGCGCTGCTCTTCATTTCATCGACGCTAAGCCCTTCATCACCTCGATGCTGGACAATCCCCAACACTCCGCCGGGTTTAAGCGTCTCTGCAATTGCTGAGAACATCATTTCGGCCTGATCGGCGCGCAACCATGAATGGACATTACGAAACGCCAACGCCATATCGACGCTGCCTGCGGGCGCAGGCGCGGTCGCACTGGGGGGCTGTAGCACACTGACTTCAACCTCACCCAGCACGTCACCGTTTTCCCCTAACTTCTTTAAAAATCCTCCCAGAGACCGCCGGGCATAGTTACCGCCATTTGGACTCCCGTGCGCGGCGATGAGCTTGCCATTGCCCTTCATTAAGGGGCCAAGCACCTCTGTATACCAACCCCCACCAGGTGAAACCTCCATCACCGTCATCCCCGCTTCGAGACCGAAAAAAGATAGCGTCTCTCTCGGATGACGATAGAAGTCTCTAGCCTTGTTTTGCTCAGAGCGATGCTCACCCGCCAGTGCGGCATCCCACCCGAGTTCTGCCCGCACCATCCCGCTGAGCAGAAGCAGCATAGCTGCCACTATTACTGTCAATCTGGTCATTCTTCTACTCCTGATAAAATCGTCTAGTCATGACTATAACCGCTTTTGATGCGCTTCCAGCGCCTAAAGGATGCGGCTCAGCGGCGCCCTTTTAACCGGCTGAGACACCAACCGGCCAACGCCGCAACCGCGACGACAACGGCGACCCCAAGGCTTACCCAAAAAAAGTGCGTCCACAAGCGCTCCGGTGACACACCCACAATATCGACAGCACCCCAAAATAGTGCAGCGCATGCCGCCGTGGCCAGTATGATCGTGCGAGCCCGGCTTCTTCGAATCATCAAACGGGTGCGTTGCGCGCTGCCGGCACAGCCACCGGTGCAACATCCCCATTTTGTCCTCGGTGTCTCAGCGCGTGGTCGATCAAGACCAAAGCCAGCATGGCTTCAGCAATCGGGGTGGCGCGAATACCGACACAAGGGTCATGGCGGCCGGTGGTGACAACCTCTGCCGAATCACCTGAGGCAGTAATCGTCTGGCCTGGAATACGTATGCTTGAAGTGGGTTTTAACGCAATACTGACTCGAAGCGGCTGACCCGAGGAAATACCGCCCAGCGTGCCGCCCGAATGATTACTCAAAAATCCGTCTGGAGAAATCTCATCTCGATGCTCGCTACCCAATTGCGATACCGCGTCGAAACCATCACCTACCTCAACAGCCTTTACGGCATTGATACCCATCATGGCGTGCGCTATGTCGGCATCGAGGCGATCAAAAACAGGCTCGCCCCACCCGGCGGGCACATGCTCCGCCACAATATTGATGCGTGCACCCACGGAATCCCCCTGCTTGATGAGCTCTTGCATGTAAGTTTCCAACTGTGGGATCAGGTTGGCGTCGCCGCAGAAAAATGGGTTCTGCTCTACCAGCTCCCAATCGTGCTGCTGAGCGAGCAATGGTCCCAAGGCACTCAGGTACCCCCGAATTTGCACGCCATAACGCTCCGATAACCACTTCTTGGCAATTGCCCCAGCCGCCACCCGCATAGTGGTTTCTCGGGCAGAGGATCGACCGCCGCCGCGATAATCACGCAGCCCATACTTGGCATCATAGGTATAGTCAGCATGAGCAGGCCTGTATAAATCCTTGATTTTGCTATAATCTTTTGATTTTTGGTCTTCGTTATGAACTAGCAACCCAATTGGCGTGCCCGTCGTGAAGCCCTCAAATACGCCTGACAAAATCTGTACCGCATCGTCTTCTCTACGCTGCGTTGTATAACGCGACTGCCCTGGCTTACGACGATTCAAGTCATGTTGCAAATCTGAGGCTTGCAGTGGCATTCCTGGGGGACAGCCGTCAATAACGCAGCCCAGCGCTGGACCATGGCTTTCACCAAAGGTTGTCACCGTAAACAGCTTACCAAACGAGTTACCAGACATTCGCGCCTCCTAATCCCAATTATAGGTCGCCAGCCGCACTCCAGTCCCGTAATTCCTGCGCACTTACGGCCGCCACACCCGCACCGCCGCTAGGCAGGTCTATCCAGGTAAAGGGTACTTTTGGCAAGCGACGCTCCAGAGCTTCAACACTTTCTCCCACCTCCAGAATTAGTAGTCCGTTGTCTGACAGCACTCGCGTGGCATCCCGCAAGAGGTCTACCGCCAATGCGACCCCCTCCTCGTCCGCCTGCAAGGCGCCATATGGTTCATACCGATATTCCGGGGGTAGCTGGTGCATTTCGATCGTCGAGACGTAGGGCGGATTTGCCAAAATCAAATCAATGCTTTTCGGCGCAAGCGGAGTCAGAAGATCGGCCATTATGCAATGGACTCGTCCATTGGGAGCACACCGCTGTATGTTTTCATGTGCCAGCGATAGCGCACGCTGGTCAATATCGCTGAGCAACACGACGGACGAAGTGAATACATGCGCCGCAATAATTCCCAAGCTGCCACCGCCACAACACAGGTCCACCACGGTACGCGGAGCCACCTGTGGGCGCCACCAGGGTCGACACCCCTCCACCAATACCTGTGCAATGGGCGATCTCGGCACTAACGCTCGGTCATCACAGTTAAAACAAAGACCTGCCAGCCAAGCCTCTCCTAGCAGGTAAGCCAGTGGCACCCGTTCTTCGCAGCGCCCTCTCAGCAATTCACTCAAGCGCGCCACCGCCCGCTCAGGAAACGGATCCGCCAAAAGATCACGCGTCTGCTCCGGAGGCAACCGGGCCGCCCCTAAGACCAGGGCTACCGCCTCATCGTGGATAGACTCATATCCATGGCCACAAAATACATTGGCCGTCGTCAAGCGTTCCACGACCTCACTTAGCGCAGCACCAAAAGTTTCCATATGAGTGTCTAGAATAATTGACGCGCCATGATACCCTTAATTATATACACCTTACCCAGCGGGATTATATTCATCGGCAACAGACACTCTGTTTTCTCGGAAATCCGGCCCTCAGCAGGGCATCGAGCAGGAGTGGATATGATTAATGTTCAATTGTGAGGCCGCAGGATCAGTGCCGATTCGATTCCCGGCAAACCGAGGTGATGCAGGTTATTCGTGCCAGGATGCAATCTAAGTGGCCACTGTCACAGTAGAAAGTAAGTGCAGCGTAACGAACCCAGAAGAGGTATCTATGTCGATTAACCCATTACAGACAAGAACTCCCACAACACTGCCTGGCTCGCTGACGCCCGAGGCCATTGCTGTTCGTGGCGCGCTATTAAGGCGAGGTTTGGAAACCCCTATGACCAGCAACGAGCTGTCGAGGGACCAACGCTATTCGAAGATCAGAGACGCCTTTACCGAAATTATGGAATCTCTTGGACTCGATCTGCGGGACGACAGTCTCGAAGAAACGCCCCATCGCATCGCCAAAATGTACGTTGACGAAATCTTTGGCGGCTTGGATTACGCGCAATTTCCCAAGATCACGCTCATTGAAAACAAAATGAACGTTGAGGAGATGGTCTGTGTCGAGAACATAGATCTGACGAGCACCTGCGAGCACCACTTCGTAACAATCGATGGCTCTGCGAAAGTCGCTTACATTCCGAAGGACACCGTTATTGGTCTGAGCAAAATTAACCGACTAGTCAGATTCTTCTCTCAACGACCACAAGTGCAGGAACGGCTGACACAACAGGTGCTTTTAGCGATGCAAACGCTGCTCGGCACGGAAGATGTCGCCGTGACCATTAATGCGGTCCACTACTGCGTCAAGGCACGAGGAGTTAAAGACGGTAATAGCAGCACGAGAACAACGTCCCTCGGAGGGGTATTCAAATCTGACCCTGCGTCACGGGCCGAATTTCTGAGTTAGCCACCCGTTAATCTCAATCTCATCAGGGCACGTTAACGCAGCGACCGGGCACACAGCGGCACCCTTATGGCTCGGCGCTATTGAGCAGCGTTATGAAAAAAATCGGCTGATGTGCTCCGCCATGGCCTCGCTGCCCTCTTCCATATGAGTATGATGGCCCCCTCGAACGTGCGCCACTTGGCAATCGATCATGGCATCTACTGCCTGATCCACTGCTTCGGCCCCGACGCGGAGAAATAGCCCATCCTCTGCGACCAGCGCCAAAGCTTTGGCACTCACACTGGCGTACAGCGCGCGGCACATTCCCTCCGTTAGCTTGATTGCAGAGGCGTGGTTTAAACGAGGGTCGTGGGTCAGCTCAAACAGCGTGGCGTCGGCGCTGGCACGTAGCGCTCTGGGTGCCAGTATTCGCGCGCTCTCTTCGGAGAACCCCCACTTTCGCCTTGCGGCAATAAATTCATCGGTATTCGAAAAAATACGCGACCGATATTTCTTGCCATCTCGCTTATCTTGCTGGGCGCGCACAAATTGCTCAGGTGCCGAGTCCTCGCTAAGGGGAGAGGGCAATAAGCCATCGAGCAGAACAAGATGAGAACACTGCCTCCCCAACGCCACAGCCAACAGAACCGCTATCGCCGCTCCCCTACTATGCCCAAGAACCCCAATCGGCCCAGTTTCCAACTGCTCAACGATGCCCACCAGCTGCGGGATATCGTCCCAAATATGATAGGTCGCATCCTGAGATCGGTGATCACTGTGTCCTTGACCAGACAAATCCAACGCCAGCACACGCAGATCCGCAAGCTGCGGCGCCAAAATAGAAAAAGAAAGAGCGTTGTCCAGCCATCCATGGAGCGCGATCACCACAGGCGCATCGGCGTTACCCCACTCGAGCCCAGAGTAGGTTAAACCATCGACCTGAAACGAGACTTCTCTGGCGGCGATACTCATGTCGCACTCCATACTGCGTCGGGGCGATACTCCATTAACTCTGCGCCGCCGCGCTCGGGGCATAATAGCCCTACGGTGGCGAAACCGCCGGGCGACAAGGGCGCGAGGGTAGTGTCATCGCACCAAAAGGCGACGAGCGCTGACACCAGCGGATGGTGGGATACCAGCAGTAAGTGACGCTCTTCAGTGACGACAAGCTGAGCAACATCGTCGAAATCTGAGCCAGGAGCCAGCCGCTTCTCTACCAAAGCGCGGGCAGGATGACACAGCGCTCTCAGTATTTCGGCCGACTCCCTCGTGCGCAAATAGGGGCTATAAAGTAGTGATGTGACCGAGCCTATACTTGCTTTCTCGAGCCACCTAACGAAATGGCTGCCTGATACCTGCAGTGCCTCTCTCCCTTTTGGCGTAATCGGTCGAAAAGCATCACTGGCGGCCATACCTGCCTCAGCATGGCGCCAAACCGTCACAATCACGCTAGTGTGCGCTCATCTCCACCAACAGCTTATTTAAGCGGGAAACATACGTCGCGGGATCCTCGAGGGCAGAACCCTCGGCGAGAACTGCCTGGTCCAGCAATATTTGCGCGAGATCAGCGAACCGATCCTCATCAGCCTCTTGATCAAGCCGCTTGAGCAATGGATGCTCTATGTTGATTTCCATGGTTGGCTTGCTGCTGGGCATTTCCTGACCCGCCGCCTCCATGATTTTTCGCATTTGAGCACCCATTTCATGTTCCGCAACCGTCAAACAGGCGGGGGAAGAGGTTAATCTTACCGTCGGGCGAACTGCATCGACCCGATGGCTAAGAACGCCTTGCATTCGCTCGATCAGCGACTCGCTCGCCTTTTCGGCGGCTTCGAGGGCCTCTTTAGCGCTCTCGTCGCTATCCTCTCCGTCCCACTCTCCTTTGGCACAATCCCGCAGCGGCTTGCCATCGAATTCACCAAGATGACTCATCAGCCACTCGTCCACTTTGTCGGACAGTAGCAGTACCTCAATACCTTTATGTCGCAAGGCCTCAATATGAGGACTGTTCTTCGCTGTCGCATGATTTTCAGCCACAACGTAGTAAATAGACTTTTGACCCTCCGTCATGGCTTCGACATATTGCGCAAGAGACACGCGCTGCGTCGCAGCGTCATCTCTTGTCGTTGCAAACCTCAATAGCGATGAGATCTTCTCTCGATTGGTGAAATCCTCGGCCGGCCCTTCTTTCAAGACCACCCCAAAAGTATCCCAAAACTGCTCATAGTCCTCAGGCTGCTTGGACGCCATTTTCGATAGCATATCCAGCACTCTTTTAGTCAGTGCACCCCGAATAGAATCTACCTGCTGATTCTGCTGCAGGATCTCCCGCGATACATTTAGTGGCAGATCATTGGAATCCAATACGCCTTTGACAAAACGGAGATACATCGGCAGAAACTGCTCTGCTTCATCCATGATAAACGTGCGCTGCACGTACAACTTGAGCCCACGCGCACCCTCTCGATGCCAAAGGTCAAAGGGTGCTCTGCGCGGGATAAACAATAGGGACGTGTACTCCAGTTTTCCTTCTACCGCGTTATGGCTCCAGCTCAGGGGATCTTCAAAGTCGTGAGAGACGTGCTTGTAAAATGCCTGATACTCGTCGTCGGAGATGTCCGAACGACTGCGGGTCCAAAGCGCTTTCGCCTCATTAACAGGCGTCCACTCGGGCGGTGCCTGCTCTGCGCCCTCGTCGTCCTCAGCCTCACCAGACTGCTCCTCGGGCATCATCACCGGCACTGAGATGTGATCAGAGTATTTTTTAATCACTGAACGCACTCGCCAACTGTCAGCGAACTCCTCGGCGTCGCTCTTGAGATAGAGAATGACTGTGGTACCGGAAGACTCCCGCGTTTCTTCGGACACCGTAAATTCATCCTCTCCTGCCGATGCCCAGCGCGTTGCCACAGCTTCACCGGCTTTGCGAGTGATCACCTCTACCTGATCAGCGACAATAAAAGAGGAGTAGAAGCCCACTCCAAATTGCCCAATGAGCTGACTGTCCTGCTTTTGATCTCCACTGAGTTGCTCCATAAAGGCCGCGGTACCCGATTTTGCGATTGTGCCAAGATTATCAATGACCTCATCACGAGACATCCCGATACCGTTGTCGTCGATAGTAATGGTCTTTTTTTCAGCGTCAGTGTTTACGCGAATCCGGTAGTCAGTCGCGCATTCCGCCAGAGCGGTGTCGGCAATAACTGCGAAACGATGCTTGTCGATGGCATCCGATGCGTTCGATATCAGCTCTCTCAAAAAGATTTCTTTGTTGGAGTAGAGGGAATGGATCATGAGGTGAAGCAATCGCTTTGCTTCTGTTTGAAATCCCATTGTCTGGGTGGCTTCAGCAGTCATAGCACAGTCCGTTTCTTTGTAGTTGGGCTAGAAATGGGGGCCTTGAAGAGAATTTCAAGTCTCTCAGTAATACATTGGCGCACAAAAAAGCCCGCTCAAGGCGGGCTTAAACAGGCTCGAAACGCTACCAACCGGTCACCTCGGTGAGCGCCGCTCCGATATCCGCGAGTGACCTTACAGTGCGCACGCCAGCGGCCTCGAGTGCGGCAAATTTCTCATCGGCAGTGCCCTTACCACCAGATATGATAGCGCCCGCATGGCCCATACGTTTGCCCTTCGGCGCAGTCACACCAGCGATATATGATACGACGGGTTTGGTAACGTTGGCCTTGATAAACTCGGCGGCCTCTTCCTCGGCGGTGCCCCCTATTTCACCGATCATTACGATCGCCTCGGTTTGATCATCTTTTTCAAATAGTCCGAGGATGTCAATAAAGTGGGAACCAGGGATCGGATCCCCGCCGATGCCCACACAGGTCGACTGGCCATATCCAACATCGGTGGTTTGCTTGACGGCCTCATATGTCAAGGTACCCGAGCGAGACACGATCCCCACGCGGCCTGGCAGGTGAATATCAGCCGGCATAATGCCGATTTTGCTCTCCCCGGGAGTGATGACACCCGGGCAGTTTGGTCCCACCAGCCGCACACCGAGCTGATCGCATTTAACCTTGGCCTCCAGCATATCCAGCGTAGGCACACCCTCAGTAATGCATACGATTAATCCAATCCCGGCGTTAGCCGCCTCAAGGATCGAATCTTTGCAGAAGGCAGCAGGCACGTAGATAACAGAAGCGTCCGCCCCGGTCTGCGCCACCGCCTCTGAGACCGTATTAAAAACGGGCAAATCAAGATGAATCTGTCCTCCCTTGCCGGGAGTAACCCCCCCCACCATCTTAGTGCCGTAAGCGATGGCTTGCTCGGAATGAAAGGTCCCCTGCGAACCAGTGAACCCCTGACAAATCACTCGGGTATCGGCATTGATCAGAATACTCATGAGCGCTCCCCCGCAGCAGCGACCACTTTCTGAGCCGCATCTGCCAAGCCCTCTGCCGCCTCAATATTCAAACCACTCGCTGCCAATATCTCTCGCCCCCGCAGTGCGTTATTCCCTTCCAAGCGAACCACGACGGGGACTCCGACACCCACTTCCTCAACTGCACCAATAACCCCTTCGGCAATTAAGTCACAACGCACAATGCCGCCAAATATGTTGATCAACACTGCTCGCACGTTCTTGTCAGAAAGGATGATTTTAAACGCCTCCGTGACCCGCTCTTTAGTGGCGCCACCTCCGACATCGAGGAAGTTGGCAGGAGCACCGCCATGCAACTTGACGATATCCATAGTACCCATGGCCAGACCTGCTCCGTTCACCATGCAGCCAATATTGCCATCTAACGCAACATAGTTAAGGTCCCATTGGGCGGCATGCGCTTCCCGCTCATCGTCCTGGGTGGGGTCGTGCATAGCTGCTAAGTCCGGATGCCGGTATAACGCATTGGAGTCCGCTACGACCTTGGCATCCAGACAATGCAGATTGCCCTCTTCGGTGATGACAAGCGGATTAACCTCAATCAACGCCAAGTCTTTTTCTGCAAATAACTTGGCGAGGCCCATGAAAATATCGACGAACTGTCGGATCTGCGGGCCAGCGAGGCCCAATTGAAAGGCCAGATCGCGGCCTTGATAAGGCTGCGCACCTACCATCGGATCAATTTCTGCCCTCAGTATTTTCTCCGGTGTCTCGTGGGCGACTTTTTCAATCTCAACACCGCCCTCGGTAGAGGCCATAAAGACGATTCTCCGGCTGGCTCGGTCCACTACCGCTCCCAAATACAACTCCTCGGCAATATCGGTGCAGTACTCCACTAAAATTCGCGAGACTGGTTGCCCAGAAGCGTCCGTCTGATAAGTCACCAAGCGCTCACCCAACCATTGAGCAGCAAATTCACCCGCTGCCTCTGGGGACTCTACCAACTTGACGCCCCCCGCTTTGCCGCGACCACCTGCATGAACCTGCGCCTTCACAACCCACCTCTGACCACCTATTTCGTGAGCCGCTTTCACTGCGGCCTCAGCCGACTCGACCGCATGCCCGGTCGATACTGGCAAACCGTACTCGGCGAACAACGCTTTCCCCTGATACTCGTGCAGATTCATGCTTCCCTCTCAGCTGAGTCCGGCACACTTCTCTCCTCCTCGATGCCGGACGCTCGAGGAGGCCTGCCATAAAACTACTAGCGCTTGGGCCGATTCACCATGTGAATGGCCCGGCTGTCCACCGCTAGCGCTGCTTCGTGCACGGCCTCTGACATCGTGGGATGTCCAAAAACCATCAATTGCAAATCTTCAGTGCTGGCGGCCATTTCCATAGCGATCACAATTTGCTGGACCAGATCAGCGGCCGAGGGCCCCACAACATGAGCGCCCAAAATTTGATCGGAATCTGCATCTGCGATGATTTTCACCAACCCATCGGTTTCTCCCGACGCCTGAGCGCGGCCAATCGCAGCAAAGGGGAAAGTACCGACCTTGATTTGAGCCCCCTCAAGGCGAAGCTCCTGCTCTGTCTTTCCTACCGCCGCAACCTCCGGATGAGTGTAAATGATGGAGGGAACCACCTCGTAATTCAGTTGCGCTGCCTTGCCATGGATACGCTCTGCCACCATTACGCCCTCCTCGGAACCCTTGTGCGCGAGCATGGGCCCTCTGACGATGTCGCCAATCGCCCAGACACCCGGTGCCTCGGTGGCGCAATACTCGTTCACAAAAACAAAGCCCCGTTCATCAACAGACACCCCTGAATCCGCTGAAAACAGCTTGTTGGTACGAGGTCGTCTGCCCACCGCCACTATTAGCTTGTCGAAAGTCTCGGAATGATCTGCACCATCGTGAGAATAGGCGACGGTAACTCCAGAATCCAATACCTCGCTCCCGGTCATCCTCGCCCCCAGCCGAATGTCGAGTCCCTGCTTGGTAAATATTTTTGCAGCGTCCTTGGCAATCTGCTCGTCCATGTTGGGCAAGAACGTGTCCATGGCCTCAAGAACCACCACTTCGGAACCTAGGCGCGCCCAGACGCTCCCCAACTCCAGGCCGATGACGCCCGCCCCAATAACACCCAAGCGCTCAGGCACTGCATCGAAGCAGAGCGCGCCCGTAGAATCCACAATCCGGTCACCATCCACTGGGGCGGGAGGAATATCAATAGGCTCTGAACCTGCCGCCAGCACCACGTTATCTGCGGTGTAGATCAGTTTCTGTGCATCGTCAGCCGTCACTTCAACCTGTCGACTCGCACCGAGCGTCGCGTCGCCGGTAATAACTTTCACGCCATTGTGCTTCAGCAAACCTGAAACACCGCCGGTTAATTGCGAAACAATTTTCTGTTTGCGCGCCATCATATCCGCAATATTCAGCGACACTTCGGATACGGAGATGCCGTGTTCGGCCATGTGCGACGTGGCCTCGGCGTAGCGATGTGAACTATCAAGCAACGCCTTAGAGGGGATACACCCTACGTTTAAACAGGTGCCGCCCAACTCAGGCTGCCCCTTTGCGTCTACCGCCTGCTCTATGACAGCTGTCGACATTCCAAGCTGCGCACACTTAATGGCGCAGACATAACCCGCAGGCCCCGACCCGATAACAATGACATCAAAATGAGTAGACACGTTTACCTCCGCAATCACAGTTGAAGTAGGATTCTGGCCGGATCCTCTATCAAACCTTTTATCGTGACCAAGAACTGGACGGCCGTTTTTCCATCCACCAGGCGATGGTCATACGACAAAGCTAGATACATCATCGGCTGAATCACCACTTCGCCATTCATGGCGATGGGGCGTTCTTGTATCGTATGCATCCCCATAATTCCTGTTTGAGGTGGGTTTAATATCGGCGTGGACAGGAGCGATCCGAAAACCCCACCATTTGACACGGTAAATGTGCCGCCCGTCATCTCTTCAATCGTTAACTTTTTATCTCGCGCCTTCATTCCCAGGTCGTAAATCGCCGCCTCGATATCGGCGATACTCATGAAATCTGCATCACGCAGAATAGGCACCACCAAGCCTTCCTCTACCGACACCGCGACACCAATATCCTGATACCCGTGATAAACCACATCATTACCGTCAATAGACGCATTGACTGCTGGGAAACGCTTCAGTGCCTCACAAGCGGCGCGTACAAAAAATCCCATGAAACCAAGTCGAGTGCCGTTGTGAACTGCCTCAAACTGATCTCGATACTGTTTTCGCAGCTTCATAAGGGCCGCCATGTTAACTTCGTTGAACGTCGTTAACATGGCCGTTTGCTGAGTGGCACCAAGCAAACGCTCAGCAATGCGTGCCCGCATGCGGCTCATCGGCACTCGCTTTTCAATGCGCTCGCTACTGGGTCCCCCTACCTCCAGAGAGGCTTCAGCAAAGCCAGCGGCCTGCGGGGGCTTAGTCACTTCTGGGGCGGCATCCTCAGCGGAAAGCTGTGAAAGATGTGCGAGCACATCTTCCTTCAGCAAGCGCCCACTCTTGCCGGAAGCCGGGACATCTTGCGCGTCCAGTCCATGTTCCTCCAGCAACGCGCGAACCGCAGGTCCCATCGGCACCGCGTCTGCACTGATTGATCCCTCTTCCACTACCTCAGCAGCGGCATGTTGCCCCGTCACGCCGCCATCCTCAGGCTGACTATCGCCACTGATCACGGCGCCTGCCACGAGCGTTGCCAACAACGCTTCGCTAGCGATGGTCTCTCCTTCCGGGACAAGAATGGCCTCAATAACGCCAGGCTCTGGCGCCACCACCTCCATCACCACTTTGTCAGTTTCTATTTCGACGAGCAGCTCATCTCTCGCAACACTGTCGCCAGGTTTTTTATGCCAAGCAGACACCACACCATCTGCTACTGATTCCGGAAACGCCGGCGCTTTGATTTCAATCGTCATGGAAATGTCCTCAACTCAAGACGCGACTAGTGGCCCCAGGGCATCGGCCCCAACGCCTCATCAATAAACTTTTCTTGCTCACGCAAATGAAGCGCAGAATATCCCGCCGCTGCGGAGGCAGACGGCTCGCGTCCGGCGTAGCGCAGAAACACATCAACCTTATGTCGTTGCACAACCGACGCCATTCGACTCTGCATGGCATACCAGGCCCCCTGATTTTTGGGCTCTTCCTGCAACCAAACAGCGTCTTCCAGATTAGGATAACGCTCCAGCACTTCTAATAGATCGAGCCGCGGAAAGGGATACATCTGCTCAATACGAACGATTGCAATATCGACAATCTCTCGCTCTCTTCTCGCTGCGCGGAGGTCATAAAACACTTTCCCGGCACAGAGAATCACGCGCTTAACTACCACTGGATCCAGACCATCTGTCTCGTCTATCACCGTTTGGAAGGCGCCCTCTGCCAACTCGTCCAGTTGCGAAATGGCTTCTTTGTGGCGCAATAAGCTCTTGGGCGTCATCACGATGAGAGGCGAGCGCAGTGGTCTGATGGCCTGGCGACGCAACATGTGAAAAACCTGCGCGGGCGTGGTCGGAATGCAGACCTGAATATTGTCCTCGGCACACAGCTGTAAAAATCGCTCTAATCTTGCAGAAGAATGCTCTGGGCCCTGACCCTCATATCCATGCGGGAGCAGCATCGTAAGCCCACATAAGCGACTCCACTTGTTCTCGCCACTTGAGATGAATTGATCGATAACGACCTGGGCACCATTAGCAAAGTCACCAAATTGCGCCTCCCAAATAACCAACCCGCTGGGTGAGGTCGTAGCGTACCCGTATTCAAACGCTAGAACCGCTTCTTCCGACAAGAGTGAATCAAATATCTGAAAAGACGCTCGCTCGTCCGTTACAGACTCGAGTGGCACCCAGGTGTCTCCCTCTTTCTGGTTATGCAGCACTGCGTGGCGATGGCTGAAAGTGCCCCTTCCCACATCCTGCCCCGCTAACCTGACAGGGAAGCCCTCCTGCAGCAAAGATCCGTAGGCCATGGTTTCGGCAAATCCCCAGTTCACTTCCTGCGCGCCGGCGCCCATCTTGAGGCGATCATCCAGCAACTTCCTGACGACCCGATGGACGACAAAGCCCGAAGGAACCTCGCCCATTCGTTCTGACAAGGCCTTAAGCTCTGCCAAGGAAACCCGTGTGTCGGCGGCGACATCCCAACGATGATTAAGGTAGGGCGACCAATCTACGAAGAGCTCTTTGTTGGGCTCTGAAACGAGAGAAGACACCAACGGCTGATTTTGCTCTAACGCCTGCCGATAATGCTCAACCCACTCGGCGTCCTCCTGCTGAGACAACAGATTCTCGCGAATGAGACGTTGGGCATATAACTCTCGGGTCGAGGGATGGCTCTTGATTATCTCGTACATTTTCGGCTGGGTGACCGACGGCTCGTCTGCCTCGTTGTGCCCGCGTCTGCGATAGCACACGAGATCTATCACCACGTCCTTTTGAAATTGATTGCGAAAATCGACGGCCAATTGCGTTACGAATACAACGGCCTCTGGATCATCTCCGTTTACATGGAAAATCGGCGCCTGCACCATTTTGGCAATATCCGTACAGTACTCTGTGGAACGCGCATCTGTGGGCTCGCTGGTAGTGAAACCAATCTGATTATTGAGAACAATATGCAGCGTGCCGCCCGTTCTGTAAGCACGGGTTTGCGACATCTGAAACGTCTCCATGACAACGCCCTGTCCCGCAAACGAGGCGTCTCCATGAATAACTATTGGCACGACCGAATTACCGACCGAATCCTTCCTCCGGTCCTGCCTAGCTCGCACTGAGCCCTCGACCACTGGCGCAACAATTTCCAAATGCGAGGGGTTAAATGCCAGCGCCAGATGCACTTCGCCACCAGGCGTCATCATGTTCGAAGAAAAGCCCTGATGGTATTTAACATCGCCAGATCCAATGTAGGCGACCTTTCCCTCGAACTCATCAAACAACTCGACAGGATTTTTACCAAGAATGTTAACCAACACGTTCAAACGTCCGCGATGCGCCATGCCGATACAGATTTCTTTTGCGCCGTATCCGCCGACCCGCTGAATGGCCTCGGCAAGCATTGGGATCAGACTCTCACTCCCCTCGAGACCGAAGCGCTTGGTCCCCGGATACTTGGATCCAAGGGAGCGCTCTAGGCCCTCTGCGCCGTTAATCTGTCGAAGAATGTTGAGCCGCTGCTCCGGAGTGAAATCCGGCGCACTCCGCACTGCCTCCATTCGACTCATGATCCAGTGCCGCTCTTCGGTATTAACGATATGCATGAATTCTGCACCGACCGTGCCGCAGTAGGTGCGCTGTAAGTCATCGCGAATTTGCGAGAGTGTGGCCTCGGGACGACCAAAATAAACGCTGCCCACTTGAAAAGTGGTGTCAATGTCAGCTTCGCTAAGCTCGTGGAACGACAGATCCAAGTCGGGCACCGTAGGCCGTGGCGTTAATGCCAATGGATCCAGTGCCGCTTGCTGATGCCCCCGTTGACGATAGGCAGAGATAAGCTGCACGACTCTGACTTGTTTACGCTCATATGCCGTCGAATGGGAATCGTTAGCCACTGTCGCATCCGTGCGCACCCGCATTTTTGAAATGCGCGCAAAGTGCTCTCGCAACACGGAATGGGGCAAATCATGGAGTGTGCCGGCATCCGACTGCACCAGCGGGAGTTTATCGAAATAATCCCGCCACTCAGGTGACACGCCTTTGGGGTCCTGCAGATAGCCCTCGTACAACGCCTCTACGTATTCGGCATTGCCGCCGGCAATGTGCGAGCTCGCCCACTGCGCCAACATACCTGGCGGTGGCGTCATCTTTGACACGCTTCTTCCCCTTTTATCATGCGCCTATGGCGCACTGAATGCGTCGCCCGCAGTCAAGCGATCAGTGAAGGTGCTCATGTTACGAGAAAGCAGATGTAGGTGCCCCTGGGTCGGTCCAACGTTGTGCCCTAAAACCCGCCTAAATCCAGGAAGAAAGTAGCATAATAACCTGGAGCTATGCTACCCATAACTCAGGCGCTCGTTATTATAAGTAAGGGGAATGAAAAGTATTCAGGTTGCCCGATTGAGCAGCATACCTCTAATGTGTCCGATAGCCTTTGTGGGGTTCAGGCCCTTCGGACACACGTTTACACAGTTTTGAATACCATGACACCGAAACACACTGAAGGGGTCATCCAGTTTTGCCAGCCGATCGTCCGTCGCGGTATCCCGGCTATCGGCCAAGAAGCGATAGGCTTGCAAAAGTCCAGCAGGCCCAATGAATCGATCTGGATTCCACCAAAAGGAGGGACAGCTTGTAGAGCAACAGGCACACAAAATACACTCATAGAGCCCGTCTAGCTGCGCCCTCTCCTCAGGTGACTGCATGCGCTCGATAGCAGGGGCAGGCGTGGCATTCTGCAGATAGGGCTGCACCTTCTCGTACTGGGCATAGAAAAGGCTCATATCCACAACAAGATCGCGGATCACAGGCAAGCCCGGCAAAGGCCGTATCACCACTTTATTATTTTTAACGGATTCCGATAGGGGTGAAATGCACGCGAGCCCGTTTTTTCCATTGATATTGAGGCCGTCTGAACCGCACACCCCCTCTCGACAGCTCCTCCGATAAGTCACGCTGCCGTCATGCTCTGCTTTTATCAGCTCCAGGACATCAAGCACCATTAAGTCACGCCCGCCTGTATCGACCGAAAAATCCTGCATGTATGGTGCGTCATCGGTCTCGGGGTTATAGCGGTAAAGGCTCACCTGTAGCATTTCTCTGAACTCCTGACTTGCTCAGTAACTTCGTGCTTTTGGTTGGAACGTTTCGACAGTGCGGGGCGTAAAGTTCACGCCTCGTTTCGAAACACGCTTGTCCTCGCTGTGATAGAGCGAGTGGCAGAGCCAGTTCGCGTCGTCGCGCTCAGTAAAGTCATCCCGCGCGTGCGCGCCCCGGCTTTCATCTCGCGCCTCGGCCACAACCGCGGTCGCCTCAGCGGTCTCAAAAAGGTTTTGTAGCTCAAGACACTCAATGCGTGATGTATTAAAAGCGGATGACCGGTCCGCGAGCGCAACAGCCTCTACCCGCTCTCTGAGGGAAGCCAGCTTGGCTATCCCCTCTCGCATAAACTCTCCAGTTCGGAATACCCCAAAGTGATTCTGCATGATCTCCTGCAGCTCCACACGCAAAGGCGCTACCGACTCGCCGCTGGCACGGTCATTCAAGGCCTGCAACCGCCCGCTGGCCTCCTCCACGTCAGACTGGCTGGCATCACGCAAGTCAATACCCTCGCGCAGCGCCTTTTCAATAAACAACCCAGAGGCACGACCAAATACCACAAGGTCTAGCAGCGAATTGCCGCCAAGGCGATTAGCACCGTGTACGGAAACACACGCCACTTCGCCACAGGCGTAAAGGCCGGGAATGACTTGATCATGCCCATCGCTATCGACGGTGAGCGCCTGACCATTAACGTTGGTGGGAATGCCTCCCATCATGTAATGGCAGGTCGGCACTACTGGGATCGGCTCCTTTACAGGGTCGACGTGCGCAAACGTTCTGCTCAGTTCGCAAATCCCCGGCAGCCTCGACTCAAGCACTTCTTCTCCAAGATGATCCAGCTTCAGTTTCACATGGTCACCATTAGGTCCGCAGCCGCGCCCCTCGAGAATCTCCATAATCATCGATCTAGCGACCACGTCGCGACCTGCAAGATCCTTGGCGTTCGGTGCGTACCGCTCCATGAACCGCTCACCATCCTTATTAATGAGGTAACCGCCCTCGCCTCGACACCCTTCGGTCACCAACGTGCCGGCACCGTAAATACCGGTGGGGTGGAATTGCCACATCTCCATATCCTGAGCGGGCACACCGGCTCTCAGCGCCATGCCCATGCCGTCCCCGGTATTGATGTGCGCGTTAGTAGTCGATGCATAAATTCTACCCGCACCGCCCGTCGCAAAGACCGTTGCCTTGGATTTCACATAAACAGTTTCGCCCGTCTCGATACAGATCGCGATCACACCGACCACTGCACCATCTTGATTTTTCACCAGATCGACAGCGAACCATTCGTTAAAGAAGACCGTCTCGTTTTTAACGTTGTTTTGATATAGCGTATGTAACAGCGCGTGGCCGGTCCGGTCAGCTGCGGCGCAAGTCCTCGCGGCCTGCCCGCCCTCACCGAAATTTTTGGACTGCCCTCCAAAAGGTCGCTGGTAGATCCGCCCCTCTTCGGTCCTCGAGAACGGCAAGCCCATATGCTCAAGCTCAAAAATTGCTTCCGGGCCCACTGAACACATGTATTCAATGGCGTCCTGATCCCCGATGTAGTCAGAACCTTTGACCGTATCGTACATATGCCATCGCCAATCATCATCGGGATCAGCGCTCGCGATAGCACAAGTAATGCCACCTTGGGCTGAGACCGTGTGGGATCGTGTTGGAAAAACTTTAGAAATCACCGCTGTCTTGTAGCCAGATTGCGCCAGCTGCAGCGCAGCGCGCATGCCGGCCCCGCCTCCACCAACGATGACTCCATCGAATGAAATCGTTCTCATAGTTTTCTCGTTCTGTTAACCACGCGGGTTATCGCCGCCTATCACAATGACCACTCACAAGTGATCAGCTCCAGACAATGACCACTACCCAGATCACATACACCACTAACGCCAAAGAAGCGCACAACTGGCACACCAAGCGAAGCACGTTCCCCGCCGCACCTAGCATACGCTCGGTCAAGTAATCAGTAAAAACTGACCACAAACCGATCCAGCTATGCGCTGCCAAGGACAGTGCAGCCAGCAGCGTGAACACTTTGACCCAGGTCTGGTCGAACAACTCTCGCCACGAAGTGTAGTCAACTGAACCACCTAACTGGAACGCAACGAAAATAAAATAAGCAAGCAGAATCACCGAGGTGACTCGCTGTATCAGCCAATCAGAGAGTCCTGTTCGACTGAAACTGGTAACCGATGTCACCATAACGCCACCCCCCAGAGGGCCGCCGCACCCGCGGCTAGCACAAAAACTATCCGCGCTCCTATCACGCCACCTCGCATGGTTTCGCCAATTCCCGCGTCCATTACCAGGTGTTTTACCCCCGCCAAGGCGTGATAACTCAGAAATGTGGCGATCAACCACATCACAGCCTTGGCCACGGGCGAACCCAGTACATCTGCCAATGCCGCAAAAGAAGCTTCCGAAGCCAGGCTTTGATCCAATGCCCACAGCAGGAGAAAACTGGCGAAAAACATCGCCACACCCGTGACTCGGTGAGTGATAGAGGCATAGGCGGTAACAGGCAGATCGATGGTGCCCAAATCCAGATTAACCGGGCGCTTGTCCCTAGATGTCGGTCTCACATTAGCTCTCGAAATAATGTTTCAGATATCGGTACGGTCATCGCTAGTGCTTGGGCGGCCGCGGGCGGAAGTATAAGTGGGCAAGCCATTGAATACAATTTCTGACCCGGAAAAAGCGCGTATCATCGCCTTGCAAATTGACATCACTCGCGGGCGCGATTAGTTTGTCGCCTCTTACTCCATAACCGGCGCAAAGGGACATGTCCGAGAAAAAAGCGACACTCAACATTACAGCCGAAGACGGCTCGCAGCATGGCATTGACTTGGCGGTCCACACTGGCACCTTGGGGCCAGACGTAGTCGACGTCGGCAGCCTGACTGCCAATGGCTACTTCACTTTCGACCCCGGATTCACTTCGACTGCAGCCTGCGAGTCACAAATCACCTTTATCGATGGTGAGAACGGCATCTTGCTCCATCGTGGGTATCCAATAGAACAACTTGCGGAGCGCTCAGACTATCTCGAAACCTGCTATTTGTTGCTAAACGGCGAACTCCCCACTGCTGAACAAAAGCAGGAATTTGTCTGCATCATGACCCACCACACCATGGTGCATGAGCAAATCAGAACTTTTTTCAACGGCTTTCGTAGAGACGCTCACCCAATGGCCATCATGTGCGGCGTTGTCGGAGCACTCTCCGCTTTCTACCATGACTCCACCGACATCTCGGATCCATGGCACAGGGAAGTTGCCGCGTTTCGCCTGATCGCAAAAATGCCTACCCTTGCGGCTATGAGCTATAAGTTCTCGATCGGCCAGCCGTTTATGTACCCTGACAACAGTCTGGACTACGCCGCAAACTTCCTTCACATGATGTTTGGTAATCCCTGCGAAACAACGAAAGTTTCCCCGACCATCGCGCGCGCGATGGATCGCATATTTCTGCTGCATGCGGATCACGAGCAAAATGCGTCCACATCCACCGTGAGGCTTGCTGGCTCATCTCAAGCCAATCCCTTTGCCTGCATCGCAGCCGGTATCGCCGCGCTATGGGGGCCCTCACACGGAGGTGCTAACGAGGCGGTTGTAAAGATGCTTGAAGAAATCGGCTCGGTAGACCGTATTGACGAGTTCATCACCCGCGCCAAAGACAAGGAAGACCCCTTTAGACTAATGGGCTTTGGGCACCGGGTTTATAAGAACTTTGATCCGCGCGCAAAAGTGATGAAACAGGCTGCAGATGAGGTACTCGCGGAACTTGGCATTGACGATGAAATGCTCGAGATCGCAAAGCGCCTCGAAGAAATCGCCCTTAAGGATGAATATTTTATTCAGAAGAAGTTGTACCCCAACGTCGACTTCTACTCGGGGATCATTCTCAAGGCACTGGGTATCCCCACTTCGATGTTCACTGTGATCTTTGCAATCGGACGCACTGTGGGATGGATAGCACATTGGAATGAAATGATTGGCGGCGCTTACCGAATCGGACGACCGAGGCAGCTGTATACCGGACAGCCTCAGCGTGACTTTGTACCGCTGGATAAAAGGTAAACCTCGATGATGCCCGGCGCAGTCATTACCGGCTCGGGCTTGTATACGCCAAAGAACGCCATCAGCAACGAGGAACTCGTCGCTTCATTCAACGCTTGGGTTGACCTTTATAACGCCGAGCATGCTGAGGCCATCGCGCTCGGTGAGTGCGAGCAAAAAATGCACTCATCCGTCGAGTTCATTGAAAAAGCTTCGGGGATTAAGAGCCGCTTCGTCATTGACAAAGACGGCATTCTTGACCCAACCAGAATGGTTCCAAACATTCCAGAACGCAGTAACGAATCACCATCTGTCATGTGCGAAATTTCCTGTGCAGCGGCGCATCAGGCTCTGGAACAGGCGCGCATCAACGTTGATGAAATCGATATGGTGATTGTGGCCGCGTCCAATATGCAGCGCGCCTATCCAGCAATGGCAATCGAAGTACAAGCCGCTCTGGGCGCGACCGGATTTGCCTTTGACATGAATGTAGCGTGCTCCTCTGCCACCTTTGGGATCCAGCAGGCCAGCGACGCTGTCCGGTCAGGCAGTGCGCGAAAAGTGTTGATGGTGAACCCCGAGATTTGTACTGGACATCTCAACTTTAGAGACCGAGATTCGCATTTTATATTTGGCGACGTTGCCACAGCAGTGGTAGTCGAATCGTCGACAGAAGTGACGCAGGGTATCGGTTGGGATATCGTCGACTCACGACTGCAAACACTATTCTCCAATAATATTCGGAACAACTTTGGATTTCTGAATCGAGCAGATGCCGCCGGAGTGAACAGCATCGATAAGCTCTTCGTTCAGGAGGGAAGAAAAGTCTTCAAGGAAGTCTGCCCAGCGGTTGCTGCGCAAATCACCGAGCAACTGGCCAAACTGCGCATCGCACCCGATGATTTAAAACGCATTTGGCTGCACCAAGCTAATCAAAATATGAATGATTTGATCGCCCGCAAAGTTTTCGGCAGGGCACCCTCGGAGGCCGAAGCTCCCAAGATTCTAGACCAGTACGCCAACACGTCCTCAGCTGGCTCTATCATCGCTTTCCACCAGCATAGTCAAGATCTAAAGGGCGGCGACCTCGCTGTGCTGTGCTCGTTTGGAGCAGGCTATAGCATCGGTTCTCTCGTGTTGCGACGTCGCTAACCTGGTCAACCAGCGCGACCGAGTATCTCCGACACAGCCATTAGCAGCAGCTCGGTTTGCTCCGGAGTGCCTATCGATATACGCAACCACTCCGCGATCCGAGGATTATCCCATCTGCGTACAAGGATATTCCCTTGCCGTAACGCGTTGAATAGCGCTAGCCCAGATCCAGTGCCGGGGCGAGTAAAAATAAAGTTAGTCTGCGAGGGCAGCACCTCAAAGCCCAACTCAATAAGGCCCTCGCTCATGCTCTGCCGACTGTTGATAATCACCTCCGAAGCGCGGGAAACCCATTCTTTGTCTTGAATAGCTGCTGTCGCCGCCGCTTGAGCCACGCTGTCCAGAGGGTAAGAATTAAACGAGTCCTTAATGCGATTGAGCCCGTCTATCAGCTCAGAATGGGCCAGAGCGTAGCCGACACGCAAGCCTGCAAGACTATGACTTTTGGATAGACTGCGCGTCACAATCAGGTTGTCGTAATGGCGTGTCAGCGGTGCAGCTGTCTCAGCCCCAAATCCGTAATACGCCTCGTCGATGACGATCAAGCGATTACGATCCGCTGTCACAAGGGACTCAATTTGCGAGCGCGTGATCGAGAGCCCGGTTGGCGCATTGGGATTAGCGAGCACCAGCGCTCCTTGGGTATTCATCAGCGAACCAATATCGACACTGAAATCGTCCCGCAAAGGAGACTGGGTCAACGTTGACCCATAGAGCTGGCTCCAGACGGGATAAAAACCGTAAGTGATATCTAAGGTGGTGACAGGTCGGTGAGCAAGGAAAACCGCCCACAAGTGGGCCAAAACCTCATCAGATCCGTTGCCAACAAACACTTGCTCTATCGACAAACCCTCTTGTTGCGCTATGGCTGCGCTCAGCAACCTCGCGGTCGGATCGGGATAGCGCCGAAGCTGCTCTCCTGTCACTGCAGATATGGCAGCCATGACTGCAGTTGAGGGCGGCAATGCATGCTCATTGGTATTGAGCTTTAACGCCGCCTGCGCCAACGGTTGCTCACCCGGGACATAAGGTTTCAGAGAAGAAACACTGTCTACCAAAAAACGACTCATA
>JADHNP010000094.1 GCA_016779445.1 Luminiphilus sp.
TAAAGTTTTCATATTTCCCCCCTTGTTGATGTAAACGGTAATCCTGCTCAACTAAGTACAACAGGAACACCGAGCCAGCTCAAGCGCCGACGCGCACCAGTTTGGTGCCGGATCTATCAGGGCTAACGCTGCGGGAACGCAGAGTTAGGGTCGGATGGTTGCGCCAGAAACTTACGGGAGTGGGTAGTGATCTGGCGCGGGTGACGCTATTTGACGTGATGTCACATTCGAGGGTGCTGGCTGACCGTACCGCCCTCAACCGCGTACTGACCACCAGTGCAGAAGCTGGCTTCATCTGACGCCAGGAAGACCGCCATGGCGGCAACCTCTTCCACCGTGCCCATTCGATTCAAAGGCGACATGCGCTTACACGCCTCCTCAACCTCAGGCATTTGCTCAATAGCGGTTTTCAAAATAGCAGTGAGCGTCGCGCCCGGATGGATTGAGTTGCAGCGAACATTGAACCCCTCGTTGGCGCAGTGCACCGCGACCGACTTGGTAAGGCCCACTACCCCCGCCTTGGAAGTCGTATAGGCCACATCGGGAATCGCCAAATAGGAGGTAGATGACGCCATATTGATTATCGATCCCGACTCGCCAGCCGGATGGTCTCGCATCAGCGAGATCGCGGTTTGACAGCCCAACATCATGCCTCTGAGATTGATATTCATCAGGCGATCCCAGTCTGCGACCGAAACCTGAGTAATATCCAACGCTGACACCACCCCTGCATTATTAACCATCACATCCAGCCGACGGTAATTCGACCTGACCGTCGACTCCAGGTGCTGCCAGGCTGACTCCTTACCAACATCGAGGTGGATGAAAGTAGCGCCGCAATTCGACGCCACCTCATTACCCATCGCCACGTCGATATCAGCCAGCAAAACCTCCGCGCCCTCCTCGCAGAATCGACGAACAATACCCTCTCCAATACCCGAGGCACCACCCCTTACCACTGCGATCTTTCCGGCCAATCTTCCGCTCATACCCTCATTCATGACCTCGGATCACTCAACGTGAACTACCAAAGTTGGTGGCATTTAAATGGCTGAATCGAAGCTGATTCATGAGTTCAAGTACATTGAGAATGTTCAAAAGCACCAGCTGCACCAGCGGAGACTCCCGCTTAACCTCTTGCCTGACGGTAGCGGCATCAAGGAGCATCACAGAACAGTTGGTTTTGGCATAGACGTTCTTGCCGTGCCGCCCGGATGAGAGCAGCGAGGTCTCACCAAAAAAATCAGTCTCGCGCAACTCGGCAAACTTTGCGCCTCGAGCCGTCGTGAGGTACACGCTGCCCTCTGAAATAAAATAGAGGCCCTTGGCCTCCTCACCAATTCGATAAATGAGATCACCCGCGCCGTAGAGCGAATTCATTGCCACTCTTCGATAGTGTTTGAAAAAGCGATCCTCAAAGGTGGCGTTCTCTCGCTGCGCTATATCGAAAACCCGGGTCACAGAGTTTCTGATCACCTCTGCCACCAGAAATCCTGATGTCATCACCGCCGAGCGAAGTGCCGCCCCATCCACCGCGATAACTTCGAGGGGTTCGTGAATCGTAAACTGAAAGTCTCGAGGGCGCTTGCTCAATGCCGCCGCCAGATAAATTGAATCCCCTACCGAGAAGGTTTGCGTCGAATCAAGGCCCTTTGAGAGTACCGCGTCTTCGCGGATCAGCGCCTTGCCCTGAGTGATGAAGAAAACTTCATCGTTCTTGCTGAGCTCGGTCGCATCTGTGATCACCCGCTTCTGAGCGTGACCAAGGCTGGCAACCCCAGTAAGTAATGCATCTTGATCAAACATGTCTCATCCTCAGACTCCGTTGGATAGCGCGACCCTGAATGACCACTTTTCCCCAATGGCAACGCAGATCTGTCGACACGCGACCTCTGGCTACCGCGCCTTTTGCCAACGCCATTTTCTACCCAATACTGGCAAGGGTAGGCTCCAAACTGCGACGGTGGTAGAGGTTAGCGTCAGCAATAAGTGACACTCGCGGGCCGCTCAAAAAAATCTGCCCCTCTCTCACTGCTCTTCCACTTAGCTAGCGCGATTTTGCCTCTCTCATCGTGTTAACGCTCCAGACCGCGCGCCACGAAAGATACCGTACAATGATCAAAAAATTGACACCCACAGCAATGACTCATTCAGACCCGCTCTACATCCATCATTCTGGGCCAGCTCTACTGGAGACACCGCTCCTCAATAAAGGCAGCGCCTTCTCCCGCGCGGAACGTATCGATTTTAATCTCACAGGTCTGCTACCACCGCGGTTCGAGACCATTAATGAACAATTGGATCGGGCGTATCGCCAGTACTCCACATACCAAGAGCCCATCAACAAGCATATTTACCTTAGAGGTATTCAGGACAATAACGAGACGCTGTTTTATGCCCTCGTGAGCCAGTACCTAGAGGAAATGATGCCAATCATCTACACCCCGACCGTGGGGGATGCCTGTGAACAATTTTCAGATATCTATCGAAGTTCCCGCGGGCTTTTTCTGGCATGGGAGGAGCGCGGACAACTTGATGACATTTTGCGCAACGCCACTAAAGATAAAGTGAAAGTGATTGTAGTAACCGATGGAGAGCGAATACTCGGACTTGGGGACCAGGGTATCGGTGGCATGGGCATACCCATAGGGAAACTCTCACTTTACACCGCCTGCGGAGGGATAAGCCCCGCTCATACGCTGCCAGTCATGCTCGACGTCGGCACCAACAATGAGACGTTGCTTAACGATCCGATGTACATGGGCGCGCGCCATCCGCGCGTAGGCGAAGACAAATACGACGAGTTTATTGATCTGTTCATGCATGCGGCACAACGGCGATGGCCAGGAGTCATCATTCAGTTTGAAGATTTCGCTCAGACCAATGCCATGCCGATTCTGAATCGCTACCGGGAACGCTTTTGTTGCTTCAACGATGACATTCAGGGAACCGCCGCGGTCACTCTGGGCACTCTGTTAGCGGCGTGCCGCGTCTCCAAAAAGCCTCTCGGTGAACACCGCATCGCTTTTGTCGGCGCTGGCTCGGCGGGATGTGGGATCGCAGAAATGCTGATTCGACAGATGACCGAAGAGGGACTGAGTGATGGCGCGGCTCGTCGCCAGGTGTTTATGGTCGATCGCCATGGCCTGATCACCAAAGGGATGAGTGGCCTACAGGATTTTCAACTTTCTTTGGCACAAAATGAGGCCGACATAGCACCCTGGGCTTGTCGCGGCGAATGGGCAAGTCTCGCCGAAGTGGTGACCCACGCACGCCCCACCATACTGATTGGCGTATCGGGACAACCCGGCCTGTTCACCGAGTCAATCATCAAGGGCATGATGCAAAACAGCGAAGCCCCGATTATTTTTCCGCTGAGCAATCCCGTGAGCCGTGCAGAAGCGACTCCGGAAAATATTGTTCAGTGGACAGATGGCACAGCCATCATTGCCACTGGGAGTCCCTTTCAACCAGTGAGCCACAACGGCACCCTGCACCGCATCGCCCAGTGCAACAACAGTTACATTTTCCCAGGTATCGGACTAGGCGTTTTGGCTGTCCATGCAAACCGTGTGACGGATGAAATGCTGCTGGCCAGCAGTGAAGTTCTCGCAGAGGCCTCTCCGAGAGCCGCTTCTGCAGGGGGCAACCTCCTGCCGCCTCTTCAACAAATCACGGAGGTCAGCAAGTTAATCGCCTTTGCGGTGGCAAAAGTCGCACAGGCGCAAGGCCACGCTTTAACAATATCCGATGCGGAACTTCACAGCCGCATAGACCAGATTTTCTGGACTCCTCACTATCGAAACTACAAACGCATCAGTCTCTAGCGGTTCTCGCGCGCATTAGCGCACAGGGTGGGAACCCATCTGCAAATGGAGGGCTCCTCCAGAGTAAGGATTTTCTCGCGCTACCTTCTCATTCAAAGAAACACCCAAGCCAGGCTCAGTGGAGGGAATCACGTACCCCTCCTCCCACCGTATTCGGGTCTCCAGAAGCGTTGCATGAAAACCACCCCAGGTCTCGATACCTTCCAGAATCAAGAAATTAGGTGTGCACGTGGCGAGCTGAATATTTGCTGCGCCGACAATAGGGCCGCAATAGAGATGCGGTGCGATCTGTGCGGAATGCACCTCGGCTATGGAAGCTATTTTCTTCGCCTCCAGTAACCCACCTACCCGTCCTAGATTCAGCTGAAGAATGGCCGCCGCGCGATCCTGCAACACTCTTGCAAACTCATACTTGGTGCACAAGCGCTCGCCGGTCGCGATAGGGATCGAGGTCGCACGGGCCACGGTCGCCATTTGCGCGGTGTCGTCCGGCGGCACCGGCTCCTCAAACCAGAGTGGATCATACGGTTCAATCTGGCGCGCCAGTCGTATGGCACCCGCCGTCGAAAATTGCCCGTGGGTTCCAAACAGAAGATCAACGCCATTTCCTACTGCCTCACGAATCAAACGCATGAAAGCGGCAGACCGCTCTAGCTCATAGCCCGTTGGCATGCCGCCGTCGAAAACAGTATAGGGACCCGCGGGATCGAATTTTAATGCGTTAAACCCCATGGCCACGTAATCCAGCGCCCGCTCTGCCGCGCGATAGGGATTGACGTAGACATGATCTGGGTCATCCACCTCGGGATAGACGTCGCCGCTCTCGGGGTAAATGTATGTGTAGGTTCGAAGCCTGTCATGGACCCTCCCACCCAGTAACTCGTAAGCAGGCTTGCCGCAGGCTTTCCCAACAATATCCCAGCAAGCCATTTCAAGGGCAGACAATATACTTACCAACGAAACATCGGGGCGGAGGTTATAACCCGAGCCATATACCCTCCGCCACAGTGTCTCAATATGAAACGGGTCATGCCCCACGGCGTATCGCTCTGCCGTATCTTGCAGCATGCTTTCGACCGTAGCAGCGCTGAAGGTTGCGCAATAAACCTCGCCGTAACCGACAATGCCAGTATCGGTTACCAGCTTTATAAAAATAAAGTAGCGACCGCCAAAGCGAGGAGGCGGATTAGCAACCACAAAGGTTTCGAACTCCTTAATCACCATCAGAAAACAACCAGATTCCGCAGCGCCTCGCCCCGCTTTACGGAGGCGATGGCGTCATTAATATCGTCCAGTCGGTAACGACCGCTAATCAATTCATCCAGCTTCAACGTACCCCGCTGATACAGACGGACTAAATACGGGATATCCCGCTTCACCGAGCCAGCACCCATTTTAGAACCGAGTAGTGACTGGCCTTTTGACGCAAGTGTGCCCGGATCATATTCAGCGCAAACGCCCGAAGCCGGCATCCCCACAACAATCGCAGTACCGGCTCTGGCAAGCAGCGCCAGTGCCTGCTCAGCCGCGCTTTTAGCACCCACTGTAATGAACGCAAAGTCGACGCCGCGCTGACCCGTCAGCGCCATCACATTCTCCACAACGTCCTGTTGTTGGCTATTGATGATATGAGTGGCACCAAACTCTCTCGCAAGCCCCAGCTTCTCATCCAGAATATCAACGGCAATAACCTGAGTCGCGCCACTGGCAACCGAAGCCTGAATACTATTCACACCGACACCACCACAACCGATCACCGCCACGGTACTTCCAACACTGACCTTGGCGGTATTCACTACGGCTCCAAAACCTGTCAGCACCCCACACGCCAAGATCGAGGCCACATCAAGAGGGACAGTTTTGGGAATGACGCAGACTTGGCTTTGATCCACCACCACCAACTCTGCAAATGCACCGCTATTCAAACCCTGAGCGATGGGTTTCCCCAAGCAATCGGACAAGGGTGTAGAGGTATCAAGCCCGAATGCTCCCTCGCACTGAGTTTCAATAGAGCGCGTACAATACGAGCAATGCCCACAAGAGCGAATGAGTGTCACCACCACGTGATCACCCACGCCTAGATCTGTCACTCCCACGCCGACAGATTCAACAATACCCGAGGCCTCATGACCGTACACTGCGGGCAAATCACCGCCCCACGCGCCGTCAGCAAACATAATGTCACTGTGGCAAATAGCGCACGCCGAGAGCCGCACTCGCACCTCTCCTCTTTCCGGCGCTGCAATGGCGAGCTCTTCTATAGACAGTGGACGACCAAATGCACGACACACCGCGGCCCTCATTTTGCGCTCCAATATACAATCCTTATCACCCCAATTCGTCCCTGATTACAACACGCCAAGCCCCTGGGAAGATAGCACTCAGCCGGCTAGAGGAGGCTAGCAAAGCGTGTAATATGCGTGCGTATGCAAACGGCGACAGCACCATGAAACAGCACGCGCCACAGGAGAGCTGTCCCTGTGGCACGACGCAACCTTATGAAGCTTGCTGTGGCCCGTATCTGAGTGGCGAACTAGTTGCGGGAACCGCCGAACAACTGATGCGCTCTCGATACTGCGGCTTTGTCTATCGCAACGAAGACTATCTTCTCACCACCTGGCACCCCCAAACACGCCCCAGCAGAGTGCGATTTGATGAACGACAGCATTGGCTAGGCTTGAGCATCCGTGAGACCCACCCGGGAAGCGATGATGACCGAGAGGCTTTTGTTGAGTTCATCGCTCGCTTTAAAGTGAATGGCAAGGGACATAGACTCCACGAGAACAGTCGCTTTAAAAAAATCGATGGCATTTGGTACTACGTTAACGGCGAATTTTTGTAACACAAGGATTCGTAAGGAGAGCTGAGGTAAAGCATGAATTTTCTTATGGCGCCTGAAATAATTTACGGAACGATGCTGCTGATGGGGCTCCTGATTTGCTGGTATGTCAGCCTGATGCAGCAGCCGGAGACCGACGAAGATTCCTACCGACAGGATACCTACAGCAAAATTCTTGATCAGCAAGCCGATGCCATGGCGCTTTATCATCAGGAACGTAATAGAGTCACCCAATTAGAAGAAGAAATCGCGGACTTGCGAAAGGCACTGGAAAACTTTGTCGTCGAGCTCGACCGTAAATAGCCGAGACCTCCGTAACGTCCGTTTGCTACCTTGTATCGCGGTTCGAATCTTGGCTTCATCTGACTCAAAGCTGACTGACATGTCCAGATATTGAAATGGGGCATCTGATGAACCCTATCAACTGCCTATTGCCAATCTCGCTGCGAGCCACCACTATCTCGTCTCGCCCACCTTCACCTGACCTAGACTGAGCTTGAGAGAGAACCCCCCCATTGGCCCAGCTCACCGTTAGCCAAAAAGATCAATTTTGGCGGGACGGTTACCTTATCGTCGAGCAGGCCCTGTCACCGATCGAACTCGAGAGTCTACGAAGTGCTTTTTCAGTATGGGTCGATACCAGCTTGTCCCATCAGACCGACTACGGTGAAACCCTCGACGGACGCGCTCGGTTCGACCTGGACCCAGTCCATAACGCCACTCAGTCAGGCTTGAGGCGGGTCCAATCGCCCGAAGAAATATCAGAGGCATTCAGAAATGTGATGCGTAACGCGCGAACCGTCGATATCTGCGCAGAGCTGATTGGGCCTGCCATCCGCTTTCATCACGGCAAGGTAAATTCGAAACTGCCGGGCATGCCCACAGAAGTGAAGTTTCACCAGGACTTCACTTTCCAGCCCATGAGTAACGACGACGTGATTACCTGTCTCCTATTTATGGACGAAGTGACGGAGGAGAATGGCCCCTTACAGGTGGTGCCCGGCTCGCATAAAGGTCCGCTCTTCTCGCTCTGGCATGAGGGAGTATTTACAGGCGCGGTGGCGGAAGAAGTCGTCGCGCAACATAAAGATCAAATCGTGACCTGCACGGGAGCAGCGGGAGCTGCCTGTCTCATGCATTCGAGCCTTCTACATGGATCAGCTGGGAATCTGTCGGCAAATCCCAGAACGCTGTACCTGGCCACCTATTACTCAGATGACGCCATTGAGCTGAGCCCCAACGCACTCCCGAGTCGCCTCACCCATGAATTGGTGCGTGGCGAACCATCAGGGCGTGTTCGCTGCACGCCTTATGAAATGGCACTGCCAGAAGTGCCTCAAGGAACGTCGTTCTTCGCGCAGCAAAGTGTGCAATCAGATACCTCATGCCATGCCTGACCGCCCTCGTAATAAATGGCTTCTTCTCACACTGCTCTGCTTTG
>JADHNP010000095.1 GCA_016779445.1 Luminiphilus sp.
TTTTTGGCACGTTTTCTGCTGTTAACAGGGTGAATAGTCACAAATCTTGGTAAGCAGACATGTTGGACTCGCTTTTTGGCATACACGCCGACGCCCTGCAGCTTAAATCGCGCAGGATGGAAGTGCTGTCTACTAACATCGCCAACGCCGATACCCCCGGATTCAAAGCCAAGGACGTCGATTTCCGCACGGTTCTTGGGTGGAAGCTCGGCGTCGGCAACCTGCAGTCGACACATGTTAACCATTGGCGCGGGCCTGGCCACTCCGATAACGGAGAGGTCTTTTCGATCCCATATAACCCCGCGGTCGACGGCAATACGGTCGAAATCGGTCTTGAGCAAGCCAAATACGGTAAGGCCGCTGTTGATTATCAGGCCACGCTGGACTTTCTGCAGGGCCGGGTATCGGCCTATAAACGCGCTCTGAAGGGAGAATAAACCATGTCGATGGACAAGGTGTTTGGGATTGCCGGTAGCGCCCTCGCCGCCCAGTTGGTAAGGATGAATACCACGGCGTCGAATCTGGCTAATGCTTCCAATACTTCGGATTCGGCTGAAGGGGCGTACCGCGCAAAGCGCGTGGTGTTTCGCACACTGTTACAGGATCAGGCGGCGGGAGAGCAAACACGTTACGCCGGATCCATTCATATTGGCAATGTGGTTGATGACCCCACGCCCTCTCCGAGGTCCTATGACCCTGGCAACCCCTCTGCAGATGACGATGGATACGTTTGGCAAAGCAACGTCAACGAAGTAGCAGAGATGGTGGAAATGACCGCCGCTGCTCGATCTTACCGAAACAATATTGAAGTCGTGAATACAGCGAAGCAGATGATGATGCGCACGCTGGAAGTCATGAAGTCTTAAACGAATATTAGGAGAGCAGTCTGTGTCAGCCATTGACTCTATTTTGACAACCGAGCAGTACCGCACCGAGCAAGCCAACGCCATGTATAAAAATGGTGACGACGACGACATGCTGGGTCGTGATGCTTTTCTTCAGCTGTTCACGGCGCAGTTGAAAAACCAGAATCCATTGGACCCTATGGAAAATGAGGCATTTGTTGCCCAGCTGGCGCAGTTCTCTTCTGTAGAAGGCATCAAGGGGATGCAGGCGTCACTTGAGACGATGGTGGGCAATCTGCGCGAGCAGTCTCTCTTAAGCGGTTCTCAACTGGTGGGCAAGCGCGTAGCGGTGGCCGGTGGCTTTGGTCAGGGCGGCGGCAGCCGGCCCACAGAGACTTTGGTTAGCGTTCAGGAAGGTGCCGATCTCCTCACCATGAGTGTTTACAACAAAGAAGGTGAGCTGGTCTTCAGACAAAACGTGGGAGAGCTGGAGCCTGGTGAACACCGTTTCGCCTGGTCGGGCCAAGATTCCGACGGCAATCAATTACCCGTTGAAACTTATCAAATTACCGCAAGCGCCATCGTTGATGGCCGCATGCAGATAGCGCCTGTGTCGATACTGGAGACCGTGAGTAGCGTCTCCTGGAATCCGTCTGGTCAGCAACTGGACCTCCAGTTGTTGGGCGGTGACACGGTGTCGCTAGCCGAAATTCAAACTATTGCAGAATAATCTAGCAGGAGCTGAAAGATGTCGTTTTATACCTCTCTCACCGGACTGAACGCAGCAACAACTGAGCTCGCGGTCACGTCCAATAACATAGCGAACTCGGCAACGGCGGGTTTCAAGCGCTCCACAGCCTCTTTTGGTGACATTTTTGCCACCTCACCTTTGCAGCGTGCTGCGGCGGTTGTAGGTCAGGGTGTTGCCCTTAAAGAGGTGGCCCAGGAATTCAGTCAGGGGTTCGTACAGTTTTCTGCGAACTCACTGGATTTGGCGATTACCGGTGATGGTTTCTTCCCGTTGCAGTCCTCGGATGGGTCTCGAACCTTTACCCGGAACGGACAGTTCATGCTCAACGAGCAGAACCAGATGGTGAACTCTGCGGGTCAGGCGCTACTGTCACTGCCCGTTGACTCCACCAACAAAGCAGATTTCAGCCAACCGCCCTCTGCCTTGGCGATACCTCGCCAGACAGTGTCAGAGTTCCGAGCCAGTACTGAAGTTGAGCTAGGCCTCAACTTGCCCTCTAACGTAGAGCCGATCACTGCCACATTTAACCCGAATAAGCCGGAGACGTATCACAGAACGACATCTCTCACGGTTTACGGGGCATCCGGCTCCCAGCACTTGGCAACCGTTTACTACGTCAAGACTCAAGCAGCGACCTCTGAAAACCCGCTAAACAAGTGGCAGACGCATGTTTACATTGATGGTGAGCAGGTGGACCCCGCGCTGATTCAAGCCTCCGATAGTGGTGGCGACCAATTTTTTGTCAATAAGTATGGTGAGATCAAGACAGCGACTGAGCTAGAGAATCTGCAGAAAACTGCGGCTAATAGCTCAGAGTACCTGGTAACGCAGGGAACGGTGTATCGGAAGTTTTCTTACGACATGTTGTCAGATCCAATTCAGTCAACACCTGCAGCTTTGACGCTGAAAGCCACATCTCCAGACGATGTTTCAGCACTCTCATTGGCAGGGGGGTCAAATGGCCTAGATCTCTATACCAAGACCCCGGCTGTGGCGGCAGACCCAACCGCTGTGCCACCAGTCGTTGCGGTTGCCGCAGTTCCCTACACACGAAGCGATCTCCGCAATATGATCCAGGTCAGTGTTGATGGATCCGATTTTGTTGAGATTGGCCTCGAGCATTTGGCAGGCGACCTCTCCTCTAAACAATTGTCTGGTCAGGAGCTTGCGACAGAGCTTACTAAGGTTATTCAAGAGCGTTTTGGTGACGGAAAAAAGTTTGATGTCAGTGCGTATTTCAAAAGTGCTGATGGCACCGCTGCCGCGACCGCAGTAGCGGGCGTGACCCTCGATATCACCCGCGATTTGGGTGAGGCTAATGCAGACATACTGCAGGTGCCGGTTGGCGAGATCATGGCAGCCGCGGTTGCTGCCGGTGACATTGTGCCGTCGGGAACCGTCAGTAACCCCATGATCATGCCAGAGGAATTGGCGATCGCGATGAATAAGTTCTTCGCGGGCGACTACTCTGCCGCCGTTACAACCGGCGTGACCTACGATGCTACGTCTGGCTTCCCAGAGGGGGCCGGTGGTCGAGAGTTTGGTGATATGCAGGTTACGTATGACTTTGAGCGACAAGCGCTTCGGATTGTTCAGTCTGGCGATGACACGATTCATTTCAGTACGGATGCTGCCGTAACTGGAGAGTTGTTTGGTGCGACCGCGCTCGATAGCCCTGCAGACGCCGCGGCAAGAGCGACAGCGCTGGGGACGGTCTCAAGCCTTGCTTCTGCTGACGGCGATAAAGCAACCGTCCTGACAGGTGCCATGGTGCCGGCTGGTTCCCTTATCGCAGAGACCCGGAACCAACGCTACGGCATTGAAGTCAATTTCCTTGATGGGGCTTTTGTCGTCTCTTCTGGCACGACGGGTGACGGCTCCAGCATCGCGATAAGGAATGTTGAGACCACCGACGCTTCTGGTGGTGCGCTTACTGCTGATGCGATCGGCACGCGCCTTTTTGGTCTGGATATCGAAGTGGGTACGCCAGAAAGTGAAAATACCGTGTCGGTTGCTGAGGCCTTATCGGCCGTTGCAAACCGGCCTGCAGTGCGCGGGCAAGCGTCGACCCCGGCTATGGTCATGGGTAACCAGATGGGTATCGATCCTTCGAAGCCGTTTGAGGTGACAGAAGATAACCGGTCCCTCACGGTTATCGTGGACAACATTTCTTCACAAATACTGTTGGCCACTGGTCAGTACTCCGTGGGTGATTTCACCACTGAGCTCGAGAACAAAATCAATTTAATGGCCGATAAGCTGGGCCGTCAGGTTTCTGGTGTCAGGGTTGAATTTGACGCGGTGACGAGTTCCCTCATGTTTACGGGTTCTACAGCAACCGACGATTCGTTCCTGCAGGTGGCAGGCTCGGCTGACTTCGGTCTGGAGGATGTAGAGCCAGCATTTGGTACCACCTCTACTTATATTCAGTTGTCGCCCGATACGCAGGGTACAACGCCACTGTATGCGTATCAGGATCGCCAGGGCGAATGGCTTGAGACAACTGATAAAGGCACTTTTGACGAAAATGATATTCCCAACTGGAGCCCGATTTTCCTCGATCGAGGTGAATTGACCTTCGACACCAGTGGTACCTTGGTATCGCCTGTTGGTGAATCAGTGCTGAAATCAGCGACCATTATTGGTAACGACATCAATGTCGCTTACGCGGGCAGCACCCAGTACAACAGCCCCTTTGCGGTCCTCAATCAGTCTCAGAACGGCGCGCCGGAAGGAGATTTGGTAGGGGTGAACATCGGTGAGGACGGCTTGGTGGTAGCAAGTTACTCCAACGGTTCTCAGAAGTCGTTAGGCAAAATTATTCTCGCGAACTTCGCCACACCGAAAGGTTTGCGCCAGGTAGGTAACTCTGGTTTTACGGCCACCTCGCAGTCTGGTGAGGCAAAGTTGGGTGAGCCAGGTGCGGCCGGTTTCGGAACAATCCGCGCGGGTGCAACAGAGCGCTCCAACGTGGACTTGACTGCTGAGCTGGTCGCGCTGATTACCGCACAACGAAACTTCCAGGCCAACGCCAAAGCGATCGAGACCAGTTCGACCTTGACGCAAACCATTATCCAGATGCGCGGGTAATGGCTAGAGATTGAGACCTGAGGGGTTAAGTCACAATGGATCGATTAATCTTTACTGCAATGGCGTCGCTCAAGCAGCTCAATAACATGAAGCTGAAGCACGCCAATGCCTTGGCCAACGCCTCGACCGTGGGTTTCAAGCAGACCTTTGAGTTTGCAACCACAACTTCGAAGGTGGCCGGTGCGGGTTTCGGGTCGCGTTATGTGCCCATGAATCGATCCAATGACGAGCTGGTAATTGATCAAGGCCCACTGATTGCGACCGGGCGGAAACTCGACATTTATTTAACCGGTTCAAGCCTGCTGGGCGTGCAATCTCCAGATGGTCAGACAGCGTTTACGCGTCGCGGTGACCTCACGGTAGACCAGGCTGGTCTGCTGTCGACCGCTAACGGGCATGTTGTGCTGGGCGAGGGTGGTGCTCCTATCACCGCGCCAGTAGGGGTCGAACTCGCTATTACCGACGATGGCACAATCACGGCTACCGATCCCGCGCAGCCAGATGCGCCGCCGACTATTGTCGGAAATCTGCTTTTGCGAGATGCGACTGGCGTGCGGATGGTACGGCGGGTGGATGGTCTTTACGAACCCATTACTGCCAAAGGTCAGGGTGGTGATTTTCAGAGCGGGCCTAATCCGCCTCGTGTTCAGTCTGGATCGCTGGAAGGTTCGTCGATCAATGTGGCTGAACAGCTCGTTAGTTTTATGGATATGTCTCGATCTTTTGAGATCAAGATCAAAATGATCAGTGAGATGAAGGAATTGGATGACTCCGGTACCACCATGATGAAGTACGCGTAGTCGCTAGGGAGATAAAAAGATGGACGCCTCAGTTTGGGTTGCAAAAACAGGTTTGACAGCGCAGCAGCGTCGCATGACGGTGATTGCTAACAATCTTGCGAACGTTAATACCGTCGCATTTAAACGGGATCGAGCAGTTTTTGAAGACCTGCTTTACCAAAATATTCGCCAGCCTGGCGCCTCTGCCGATGCTCAGACCATCGCTCCTACGGGTCTGATGATGGGTACCGGTTCGCGCATCATCGCGACCGAAAAACTGCACGAGCAGGGCAACATGATGTCGACTGAGAACGCGCTCGATGTGGCCGTGCTGGGTCGTGGCATGTTCCAGGTGTTGCAGGCTGATGGCACATTTGCTTACACGCGAGATGGCTCTTTTAAGCTCAATGATCAGGGCCAGATTGTGACGGCTGGTGGCCAGCAGCTGGTGCCCGCGGTAAACATCCCAACCAATGCGGCTGCCGTGACCATTGGTCGTGATGGTACTGTCAGCGTTGAGCTGGCTAATGGCGGCGGTAGCAGTCAGATTGGCACCATTCAGATTTCGCGTTTCGTCAATGAGGCGGGACTGCAGCCCATGGGCCGTAATCTTTATCGTGAAACCACAGCGAGTGGTCCGGTCGAAACAGGAACTCCCGGGCTTGCAGGATTTGGTGAACTGGCGCAGGGGTCTTTGGAGGCCTCAAACGTCAATGTGGTGGCCGAGATGGTCAGCATGATTGAGACCCAGAGAGCCTATGAGGTGAACTCCAAGGCCATCTCAGCCGCTGACGGCATGCTGCGCTTCCTGAACCAGAACCTATAAGTGAGCTGATGTCATGTTGCGTCTTCTAACCATCGCTGTAGTGCTCCTCGGATGTACGGCGTGTGCTTCCAAGCCACCCCTTGAGGACAATAGCGATTTTGCGCCCATAAGACCGCTCGAGCCAGCCGCTAATGCATTGCCGACAGGTTCGATATTGGGCAACAACATGCATATGTCCTTGTTTCAGGGCCAGCGGCAGTGGCGTGTTGGCGACATTATTACCATCGTGTTGAATGAGTCCACTCAGGCGTCACGCAACTCTTCTCTGATTACCGAGCGCAAGGCGACGAATGACGCACTCAGCAGTAGCTGGACCAACTCGTTACTTTCTCCCAATGGGTTCTGGGGTGATGTCAGGGGTGATATCGATATTACTCAGGCCGAAATTGGCTCAGAGGGTGTCGGTACCGCCGCGCAAGCTAACGCGTTATCCGGTGTGATTACGGCGATGGTTTCTGAGGTGATGCCTAACGGTAATTTGATTGTAGAAGGGCGTAAGCAACTCTCTCTCACTGAGGGTGCTGAGTTCATTCAGATAAGAGGTGTGGTTCGGGCGCGAGACGTGCAGCCGGACAACACCGTGTCGTCTATGCGTATGGCACAGGCGCAAATTTCATACCGTGGCTCGGGCAATTTGGCCGAGTCGACCCAGCCTGGTTGGATCACCCAGCTTCTCTTTAAGTATTGGCCGCTGTAATTGGAGCGCCGTGTCATGAATCACAGTACACAGATCGGTCTCTGGATTGGCTCACTTTTGCTGAGCCTGCTGGTGAACACCGCTCACGCAGACCGTGTCAAAGATCTCACCAATGTGGGTGGCGTGCGCGGTAATCAGCTGGTGGGCTACGGACTTGTAGTGGGCCTTGCGGGCACAGGTGACGGTAAAGATCCCACCTTCACTGGTCAGAGCCTGAAAGCCATTCTTGAGAGCCTTGGTGTTACGACCAATCCCTATGATGACTACGATTTAGCCCAGTCTCGTGGCAGGCCCATTCAGGTCGATAACGTGGCGGCGGTAATGGTCACCGCAACGCTGCCGCCTTTTGCAAAGCCGGGTCAGGTTGTTGATGTCAACGTTGCAGCACTCGGTACGGCGACTAGCTTACGAGGCGGCAATCTTGTTATGACTGAATTACGGGGTATCGACGGCCAAACCTATGCAGTGGCACAAGGCTCTCTCACTGTCACAGGGGTGATGGAGGAGCAGAACGGCACCAGCGTACAAATTGGCATCCCGACTTCGGGTCGAGTTCCCGACGGCGCGACGGTTGAGCGGCAGGTTGATAACTCGTTTGATAAGAGCGATCACCTTATGTTCAACGTGAACAGTAACGATTTCTCTACGACTGCCGCCATAACAGAGAAGATCAACGACGTGTTTGGTGAAGGCACTGCATTTGCGATTGACGGTGTTTCGCTTGCGGTCCGCGCTCCCGTTGGACTGTCCGAGCGGGTGAGTTTTGTAAGCATGATCGAGAACCTCGACGTTGAGCCCGGCATTCCTGCAGCAAAAGTAGTGATCAATTCGCGCACGGGCACCGTTGTGATTAACCAGCAGGTAAAGATTTCCGCCGCCGCCATTTCACATGGCACGGTGAGTGTGAGCGTGGCCACTTTAAACGAAGTCTCCCAGCCCGGGCCGTTTACTGAGGGTCGGGGTGTGGAAACGCGAGATGTTGCCAACTC
>JADHNP010000096.1 GCA_016779445.1 Luminiphilus sp.
GCGGCCGGTTGGGCGGTGTGCGGTGTGATGGGGTGGAATACTTCATCAGGCAGCAAGGCATTCAAGGGCGTTGCGCTTATGGTTTTGGCGGTCGGCATGTTATTCGCCATTTTTGCCGCGCGGCCAGTCGCGTTGATTGTGCTGGCTCAGGCGACCAACGCGGTGCTTTTACCACTCGTTGCGCTGGTATTGCTCGCTATCGTGAATAGTCCGCTGATTCCCCATGACTACCGTAATGGCTGGCCACAAAACTTGATTGTGACCGGCGTGATCGGTGTCGTGCTCTTGCTCGCGGCGACCAAATTGCTTTCGGTATTCGGCTGACTGTTAAAGGCAGGCACTGCTTGGCTTTTCCCGACATCGCGGCGTGTTATCTCTGTCTTTCGTGTCGCTCCGTCAGTAGCCGACCCCATTACATCGCTGAGGACATAAACCATGCTAAAGCTCAAAGATAGAACTGTGGTGATTACGGGCGGTGCCACCGGCATCGGACTGGGACTCGCAAAAGCTTGCGGTGAAAAAGGCGCCCGCATTTTGATTGGCGAGCCCCGACCCGCGCATCTTAACGAGGCCGTGAGTCTGTTGCGTGAGACCGGAGTATCGGCGCATGGTGAGGTGGTTGATGTGTCCTCGGTTGAGCAACTTACGGCCTTGGCCGATGTTGCTTTCAACACCTTGGGCGATGTGGCACTGGTGATTAATAACGCCGGTATCGGGCAGCGCTCAGGTTCTGTTCTGGATACGCCCCTGGAGGAGCTGCAGCGGGTGATGTCGATAAATTTTCAGGGTGTATGGCAAGGTTGTCAGGTGTTTGGTCGTCGTTTAATTAAACAGGGGTGCGAGGCGGCTATCTACAATACCGGTTCAGAAAATAGCTTCTTTGTCGCGGTGCACAAGGCAGCCGCGTACGTTGCCAGTAAGCACGCAGTGCTCGGCTTGACCGATGCCCTGCGTGAGGAAATGCCCGAGCACATCACCGTTGGCATGATCGCGCCGGGATTTGTTGCAACAGAACTGATACCAGAGGCAATGCGGCACCTGGGTATGCCGATCGATGAGTTTGCGGCGATCACGTTGCCGCAAATACTCAAGGGGGAGCGCTACGTGGTGTCACATGGATATAACCAGGTTCGCATTGATGAGCGCTACCGGTTGATGCGCGATGCCTATACCCGTTCGGCACCCCGACAAGAGGGGGATGAGCGTTACGACGTTACGCAGTTGCGCGAGCGTTATTCAAAGTGACCGGACCGCGTTACATGTTCATCAGCGCGTTTGCCTTCGCGCTGATGTCTGCCCTTGTAAAGGAGGCTAGCCTGCTAGGCGTGCCACTGCTGCAAATCATATTTGTTCGCGCGATTATTTCGGTGGTGCTGTCCCTTGCAGATATCCGCCGGGTCGGGGCCCATCCGTTGGGCCATCGTCGGGGGCTCTTGTTAGCACGCGGTATCGCAGGTTTCACCGCGTTGACCAGCGTGTTCTATGCCATTATTCATTTACCGATTGCGGCCGCCACGATGCTGCATTACATGCACCCGGTATTCACCTCACTACTGGCTTTCATCTTTCTACTGGAGCGGCCGACAACGGCCACGCTGGGCTGTATCGTACTGAGTTTGATTGGTCTTGGTTTCATGGTTGCGCCTCTGTGGTTCTCTGCCGAACCAACCAGTCTCGCATTTTGGCCTGTTATGGCGGGCTTGGGTGGTGCCTTGGGGAGTGGAATCGCCTACACCCTTGTCAGAAAACTGGTGGCAACGGAGCACCCGTCCGTTATCGTTCTGTATTTTCCACTGATCTGCATTCCGGGCACCTTATTGCTCGGCGGCAACGACTTTGTGTGGCCCGATGCTATGGGGTGGTTAGTACTGGTGGGGATCGGTTGTTTTACCCAGCTCGGGCAACTGGCTCTCACCAAAGCCATGCAATTAGATTCGGCAAGCCGGGCAACCAGCCTGAGCTATGTTCAAATCGTATTTGCAGCACTTCTCGGCTGGTTTTTTTTCGCGGAGGTGCCAGCTTCTACAACCCTTGTAGGAGGCGCATTTGTATTGTTCGGCGCCATGGTGAGTGTCCGGTTGCAGCCTAGCGGGGCATCAGTAAAGTGAGTGAGGTCTGCTTGCTGGCGAGTGACCGTCAGTGCCCCTTATGTGGCGGTCGCCCAGTTCATTTGCTGTGCTGAGCAGTCACGTGTCTTTAGCACCGCTGCTCAGTCCGTACCATGTTCGATCAAAAGCGTGGGCACGCCTAGGGCGTGCGATTTGACCGTACACACCCGCGTGCCGGGCTTGCGCCCCTCTCGTATGTCAGAAACCTCCACGCCGACCTCAAGCAGCCGAGTATGAGTCTCTTCGAGATTGCTTGACTTGAGCGCCAGCCCCCACAGTTCATCTTGCGCGGGCGACTTATTTGAGGCGACCACTTCGATACTCATTGAGCTGGCTCTGAAAAAAAGTTGCGTACCGCCCCATTCGGGTACGTCCTGTTCGAGGGCAAGCCGAATACCGATCTGCTCACCATAGAATCGTTTTGCAGCCTCGGCGCTTTGGGTTTTGACGACAACATGGTCTACCGCAGTCACCGCGCCGGCGCCTGTAGGTGGCGCTTCGGGGAGTGATGATCCTGATTCATGCTCAATACAAAAAGAGAATATGCCTCTTGATGCGGTGGCGTCCCAGAAAACATTTCTCCAGTAACGCTCCGCGCCGGTGCTGGCGTCAATACCATGACCCGGGACGGGGTCGGATGCTGCTAAGCCCCTCATTCTGGCACGATCGATAAAGTCGGTAGCATTCTCAGTCCCAAATACGAGACCTCCGAGACGCGCGTCTTGGCCATCGAGCACGTTGTTAATGTGATCGGTAGCCAATCCTTCTCCAAAGGGTGCCAGCAACTCGATATAGATGTTGTCGAGTCGGAAAAGGGTATTGGCGGTACCGTATTCAGGGTGTGAGCCCTGCCAGCTGGGTGATCGACCCAGTAGCGCAGAATAATCTGCAGTCGCTGTTGGCAGATCGGTGACGGCGAGAATAATGTGATCGATGGTGGTGGGCATAGGCTCTTTTGGCATGAATTATGGTTCTGATTGGTCAGCCTCAGCGCGTGCTTCAAATCGCCAGGCTGCGCTGATGCGTTGTCTCAATGTGAAGACTTCACGCTGCTTGAATCTCAGATGCCTTTTTCTCAGTGAGCGCATGGTCTTTGCCAAGTATGAGCCAGAGTTGACCCAAAATAATAAAGAGTGATCCGGTGGAAAGTAGAAAGGGATCGATGAAAAGGTTTTCGTTGAGAGCAAACTCTCCCTTAGAGATTTTCACCCAGCCCATAAAGTTTTGATTGACGGCAACCACTCCCCCCAGAAAGCCCACCACTGAGGACAAATATTTCAGAATCCAATGCCGCGGCGCGGGTAGCAACATCACACATCCCAGAAGCAAGATGACCGTCCGCTGAACACGGCAGTACGGGCAAATATAAACGGTGCCGGCAAACTCCATTGCCCATGCGCCCATCCCGATCGCGATGCCAAGCACACCCAGTGTGCGTTGATGCTGCTGCCAGAATTGAAGATCCAGAGGATTCATGTCTTTTCTCTTGCCACCATTTGCTCCGGTATATTGTCAGGCACGGAGTCCACCGGGGCGTTCACTCGACAACGGCTACTGGATTGTTGAGGCTCGTCGAATGGCGAGCCGTTTTGGACCCCCTCTTATAGGACCCCATGCTTTTACGGCCCTTTAGCTACTTAGCTCGCAGAGGCTTATGCTGCCGCCTGTTCCGCCTGTTCCGCCTGTTCCGCCTGTTCCGCCTGTTCCGCCTGTTCCGCCTGTTCCTCTGGTGTTGCCTCCTCTGGCTTTAGCGTCTCCACCTGTGTCTCCAGCTCTTTGATTTTTTGCTCAAGCTGGGTGTTTTCTGTTCGAGCCTGATTGAGCAGCTTTTGCAGCTTGTCTGCGGCAGTGGTTTTTTCGGCGAGTTTCTTTTTTGACGCGTCCAAATTTTTGCGGAGGCGTTGCGGGTCATATTTCTTTAATTCAGCAAGCTCAGCACGCTCTTCAGCGAGGTCCTTTTGAAGCGTCTTGATGCGGCTCTTAACCGTTGCGACCTCTTCTTTCATGTTCTCGGATCGATTGTGAAGCTCTCGATTACGCTGCTCTAGCGCCTGATTATTGCCGGATTTTTTCGATAAGTCGGTGATTGTAGCTAGCTGTGTGGCGATGGTGTTCTCTAGCTCACTCAATTTGGTCTCAAGTGCCGCTTTGTCATTGTTTAGTTGCGAAATTGTTTCGTCTTTCGCATCCAACTGTTGTTGATATTCACCACGCAGATTGCTTTCTACTTCAATGAGTTTTTCCAGTTTGTTCAGTGTTAGTTTGTCGTTCATTAACTGTCCTATCGGTTTCGGTGCAGTGTTAAGGATTAATCGTAGCCAAGCTTGTAGGCCGATCGTGATGTTTTGGCTGGCGTTTTATCCGGCCAGAGTGGCCTATCGGTAATCAGATCGGGCCAGAGCCACCTCTTGACAGGTTTTTGTTCTTGGGTGCCGGAAGCGCAGTTGCATGGGGGCAACGGTCGCGTGAAGCTACCCAAATCGACCTTGCGCGAATTAGGCGGTGCATATTGTACCCTATCGATATCTGCCCAACAAAGCCGAAGTAAGCCATTGGTAAGAGATATATTGGTGTTGACGGCGCCCGCCGAGGCTGCGTAATCCAGCGATGCGCACGTTGCCTGATTCAGATAGTGCAACTTTGCGTGGCGTGAAAGCGCCGAATGTTGCGCTCGACACGCTTTCCCCCGGTTCGCATTATAGTCGAGGCAATACACACCACCTTACCCATGTAAACGAGGCATTGACCGGGCAAGAGGTGCTTCTGCTGGGTGACCACTACCTGTGGTTTACTGTATCCGTATGCCGCCAAATGATAGCCTCAGGCAGGCAGCTCAATGCACAGCTCCATGGTGTTGCAATTAAAAGGCCTGTTGTACTTATCTCCACTGTAGAGGGAGCCATGTGGGTACAGGGTGATTTTTCTGCGTCTCGAGAGAACGAGCGTGAAATGGGGACATGGAGTCATCAGCTATGTGACTGATTGCCAGAGTCCAGAACCTGTCCTGTCACACTGGAGCATGATGATAAGGCATTGTCGTTGGCACTGTTGGCCATAGGAAAGGTTTGGCGACAGGGGTGAAATCGCTTAGCTACTTTTTGCTGCGGCCCAAGCCGCTGAGGAGCGAGTTATGGTAAATCAGCAGTGGGTATTGGCGGAGCGGCCGGAATCCTATCCGCAACCCAGCCACTTTCGTATGGTACGGGGCGACATACCCAAACTCCAATCGGGTAAGGCGCTCGTAAAAACACTGTATCTAGGTGTGGCCCCAGTCATGCTGAGGTACATGCGCAATGACACGGCATTTGAAGCCCCGCTGGAAATCGGTGACCTGATGATGGGCCGTGGCGTAGCGCAGGTACTGGAAAGTGATTGCCCTGAACTACCTGAGGGCTCGGTAGTACAGGCCAGAATTGGGTGGCAAGAATATGCCCTGATTGATAATGCGCAGCGCCCTACACCGTTCCTGCTTGAGCATCATGATCTGCCTTACTCCCATGGACTGAGCAGCCTTGGTCCCACTGGTTTCACAGCGCTGATCGGCCTGAGGGAGATAGGCGCTCTGAAATATGACGACAAGATCCTCGTTTCCGGTGCGGCGGGCGGGGTCGGCAGTCAGGTTGCCCAAATCGCCAAAGCGCTGGGCGCCAGCCGCGTGGTGGGAATCGCGGGAGGAGCGGAGAAGTGTCGACTACTGGTTGAGCAATTGGGGTATGACGCAGCCATTGACTACAAGGGCTCCGATTTGGCAGAAGCCTTACAGCATCACTTTCCCGAGGGCATTGATCTGTTTTATGACAACGTGGGTGGGCCAGTGCTCGATGAGGTTCTTGCGCGTATCCGGCGCCGTGCTCGGATTGTAATTTGTGGTTCGATATCAGAGTATCTGCTGCCGGCAGAGGCGCAGCACCGGTTCAAGAACTTACAGCAGCTTGGGCGGCAGGACGCTCGTATGGAAGCTTTTTTTGTCTTCGATTATGGCGATCAATATAGTGCCTATGCCAGTGAGTTGGCGAGTTGGATTCGAGCGGGCTTACTCCAGCCCAAGGAGGATATCTCTCGCGGCATTGAAAGCCTTCCCGGGGCACTCACGGATCTTTATACCGGTGCCAATATAGGGGCGCGTATGGTGCATGTGGCCGACCCAGTATCCGGTTAGTGACGGAAAGTCCTTCAGGCAATCAACCGCAGTAATATTGATGAGGTGTAAAAAAGCCTTGGCACAGCTTGAATGGAGCGGTGCAGTTTTTAGCGGTAAGTTTCTAGTTGCAGATGACTCGGCCAGTTAATCAGAGCCCTTTAGCCTGATGACTGAGAAAGTCAGCAGCCCTCCTCATCACCGATGTTAGAATAGTCTGTCTAGTGAGAAGCGACTCGCGAAGATCAAAGTTGGGTGGGTCCACTATCGCTGTTGATAAGTGTATACCGTGCGGACACATCAAAGGGTGCTCAGTAAAGCCCACTAGCGGGCTTTGCAATCATCAACCACGTTGCGGCTAACAATGGAACGGTGCTGATGAGTCCCCAGATGAGCCAGCGGTGAGAGAGTTGTCGGTATTCGTCTCCAACATCATCATCAGAAAATATCGCCGCAAGGCGTGCTTGTTTTATTTGAATTGGGACAAGCACGAGCAACCAGATAAGACCTGCTGCCACGAACAAAGCCTGGCTCCAAAGCAACCAATGCTGTGTCAATGGCCAGTTGGCGAAAAAAACCATGAAATAGCCGCCTCCCATTAGTAGTACTACCCCCCAAACAGTCATGGACCAGTCTGTATAAGTCACTAGCTTTTGGGCAAATGCCATTATTTCAGGCCGCTGAGTGCGATCTGCGAAGTATTTCCAGATGGCCGTAACCGTAATATTGCCCATGAGCATAACCACACCCGTTATGTGTATAAACTTTGCGATTTCGTATGCCACAGCGCGGACGACCTGAGTAAGACTCGAGCTATATGAGAACGATGATGGGCCCAACAGGACGTAAACCTACGACCCATCGATTATGAGGATCTCAGAGAACTCGGTAAGGGCCTCAAGTATAGGACAGATACGGGGTTTGTTAAGCTGCTCTCCCCACAAATACGATTTACCAGTCCTGAAAAAGGACCGAGGGTAGTTGGCTTGTCTCACCGAATGTCTGCCCGTGTCAGTGATGCTGCCCTTCATATTCGTTCATTCCTGACCGAGCGCCTAAAGCAGCCAGAGCCACGAGTTTTTCAGTGGCGTCGTTGCTTATCTAGCCTAGTGATCGCGGCTCCGCTGCCTGCGAGAAGAGGCGGTTACTCGGGCGAAATGCACTGTTTTAGGCTTTCAGCGTTGTCAGTTCCACCTCAATCAACGTCTCGTGCTCGGAGCTGCTCAGTGCCAACTGCCCGTCCTCGATCATGCCCTGCAGTGACATATTGTTGCTGGCTAACGCAGCCATAGCCTGCATCGATTCGTCTGATATTTGCACGACACTGACATTAGTAAATCGCTTCAGCGCTGCTTCGTTCTTTGCCCACCATACTGCAACTGATCGATCACCATACACATACAAAAGAACCCGTTTCGCGCGGCCGCTTGCCTTGCGGATCCGGCTTTCATCTGGCGTCCCGAGGTCGATCCACAGCTCAATATCATTCGACAACGATCGCTGCCATAAATCAGGCTCGTTATCGGTGCTGATGCCGCGGCCGAATGCCAAATTAGGGTCTGCATGCATCGCGAAGCAGACAATACGCAGCATCATGCGTGCCGTCGTTTCTGAGGGATGGCACGCAATAGTCAGCGGAAAGGCGTCATAGATGTGCCGATCCATATCCGTAACGCTCAATTGCGCTTTGTAAATACTCGATTTAATGGCCATGATTCGGTCTT
>JADHNP010000097.1 GCA_016779445.1 Luminiphilus sp.
CGCCGGCCGTTAGCTCTATCGCGCCCGACAGGTAAAGACCCCGGCTGATAATCAGTACCAGTGCGATAATGATGACCGCGGGGTGTCCAAAACCGGCGAAGACCTCTTCTGTGGGGATCAAGCCCAACAGGTAGGCGACCAGAAGCGCGCCAAAGGCGACCAGATCGTAGCGGTAGCGGCCCCAGATAAGTAATACAAAAAGGGCCCCGATAAGAGCAAATAAGCTGGCCTGATCTGTGCTCATGGTCTCGCCTCGATTCAGTTGTCGGTGTTAACCAGCACCTCGAGTTGTTCATGAAAATGACTGACGCGACACTCGATCTCATTGAGCCAGCAACCTTTAAACCCATCTGAGTGCATGCCGCGTTGAGCATGAGCCAGCAGCGATAGATCCTGATCGATTGTGTCGGTCATGGTGGCGTTACCCGCGATGACATCAGAGTAATCAAAAGACTCCCATTCCGGGCGCCCATTTTTGCCCGCAGTTTCGGTGCGCTTTTCTTTGAGATTGTCGGTGCCCTCAAGAAAGCGTTGCTCTTCACTGTTGGGAAAACGCTCAAAAGAGAGCTTGTCGAGATAGCATTGGTTGGGGTCTGTGGCATGGGGGCGTAGTCGCATCAGCCAGAGCATCTCTGGCTGGTAGGTAAGAATGGCGTTGGGGAAGATATTGGTTTGAATCACATCGGTGAGTTCTTCATCGGTGAAGTTGCCGTAATACGGTTCCTTGTCCTCTAGCGCTCTCTTGGCCACCCGGACCGCTGCCTGTATCTCGTCAACTTTGCCCTCGTATTGTGCGGGGTCGAGGCCAAAAGCTTCTAGCTGCATGGTAAGCAGGTCGGTTGGTTTATCGGGGGTCGAAAACAGGGAGTCGGTCTTGGCGCCGGGCACCCAAACTCGGGTGTGGCCGCCTTCATAGCACTCGCTCAATGATTCGGTGCAGTCGACAAAACGTCGGTGCTGAGGGTGCAGGTAGTGCACATGGCAAAGCTCACTGAAGTTATCGAGCACCGCTTTCCAATTGCAGTTGATCGATACGGTCTGATCCTGCACCAGCGTGAGGTTTTCAAACTCGTAGTGCGCCATGATCGGAATCATGTCTTTTAAAAAATCATCGAGCGGCCCGGCCTCGTGGTCGAGGTTAATCCAATAGAAACCGAGCGCCTCCTCGCAGCGCACCTTGGGCAGGCAAATGCTCCCTATGGGTAATCCCTCCTGAAACCCCTCCTGATGCGGGGCATAGATCAGGTCGCCATCAGTGCCGTAGCGCCAGCTGTGGTAGGGGCAGCGGAAATTCTCGGTATTGCCTGCATGATCATCGACCAGGCGCACCCCGCGGTGCTGGCAGACGTTGTAAAAGGCTTGCACCGCGCCCTCGCCGTTGCAGGTGAGCAACAGACTCTCCGGGCCTATATCGAACACCACATAGTCGCCGGGTCCGGCGAGGTCAGACACGTGCACCGCAGCAATCCAGCTTTTGGCCCAAACGGCGCGCCATTCTCGGCGATACCAGTCACTGCTGATATAGCGCTCTTTCGAAAAATTCTTGATGCTGCCACTGTAGGCCTCGCGACCTTGCTGACTGAGTGGCTGTTTGGCGTTCATGTGCTGCTCTCCGATCTTGCGGCGTCACTTGGCGTGCAGTTTACGTTTTCTCTCCACAGTGTGCGCGGCACTTACTCTACCAGCAAGCCGGCGAACTGGGCCTCAAGCGCGGTCACGCTTGCTCCGATGACAGACTCCACTGCGCGTGCGGCAGGATCGGGAAATATCGAGCTCTCTCCGTCTATCATGCCCGCGATGATGGCACCCGCACTGTCAGCGGGATCTGCCAGTGTCACCGCACTACCCGCTGTCATGTCAGTTGCAGTGGGGCCAGGGTAAACCCCCACGCAGCGGATGTTGGGGTACTTCACACGCAGCCCCTGCGTGGCCGAGTGCAGGGCCGCTTTGCTGGTGCAGTAAGCCTCACAGCCTGCGACATTCACAAAAGCCGACATCGAAATCACGTTTACCACCATGGGGTGCTGACTTCGCTGAAGCGCGGGGAGCAAGATATCGACCAATTGTAGCGGCCCATGGAGATGAACCTGCATCATGGCGACCAGATTGGCGTGCTCTTCGGCGGGATCCGTTGCGGTAGGAAGCAAAATGCCGGCGTTATTGATCAAAACGTCGAGCTCACCCACTGATTCGGCGAGCCTGGCCAGTGTCTCGGGGGTGCGAAGATCGAGCGGACACCATCGAACACGCGGATCATCTAATTCTCCGGGTTCGGAACGATAAGTAGCGTGGATTATTTTTGGTGAGTACTGCAAGATCGTCTGGCACAGCGCTGCCCCGATGCCCCGATTAGCGCCGGTAATCATGATACTGCGATCGCGTAGATCAAAATCTGGTTGGGCGGAGGACATGGCGGGTTACAACTGTTGTTAACAATAAAAAGTGAGGGCTTAAATGAAACAGTTTGCGAGTGGACATGCAATGCAAAGTGCGTGGGTGGTCGACGACCTCGACGCGGCGGTGGACGCCTGGCTCAAGGTAGGTATCGGCCCTTTCTTCTTTGTGGAGTACACCCCGGATCTGTTTGAGAACAGTACTTACCGCGGTACGCCGAATCCGATCTCGATGAGGATTGCGCTCGCCCAGGCGGGCGATATGCAGATCGAGCTCATTGAGCCTACTGGTGAACAGGCGAATATCTACCGCGACACGGTGCCTGAGGGCAAAACCGCGTTTCATCACCTGTGTTACTGGACCGATGACCTGGACGGAGAGATTGCGAGTCTGGTGGATCAGGGCTACAAGCTGGCAGCAACCGGCACGGTAGCGGGCAGTGGCGCTACCTTCGCTTATGTGGATACCAGCCCGGTGCTAGGGCATATGACAGAGCTGTTGACCTACTCAGACGACATCAAGGGACTCTTTGATATGGTGGCAGCGGCCTCCATTAACTGGGATGGCAATGACCCGAAGCGCCAGTTGGGTTAGTGCAGGTGGTGTTATAGAACGAGGAGGCGTTGTGGATTTAGGAGGGCAGGTGGCCTTGGTCACGGCGGCAGGGCGAGGCATTGGTCGTGGCATCGCAGAGTCGCTGGCGGAAGCGGGGGCGTCTCTGGTGATCAATTCCTACTCAGAATCAACCGTGAGAGAGACGGCTCAGCGTTGCGAGGCCAAGGGCGCTCGCGTCGAAGTGTGCATTGGTGACATCACAGATCGAGACAAGATGATCGAGATGCGAGAGCAGGCGTTATCGGCTTTCGGCAAGATCGATATTCTGGTCAATAACGTCGGTGCGGGGCCAAAGTCAGGGGTCGAACCCGACGATCATGAGCTTGGACCCAGCCAGGCAATTTGGGATGCCTTATACCGGCAAAATTTATTGCCCGTGGTGTTGATGTCCGAGGCCGTCATTCCGCACATGAAGGCCAATCGTCGAGGCAAGATCGTGCACATTTCGTCCATAGCAGGAAAGGTGCCATTCTCCGATAAGATGTTGAAGTTCTTCATGCACCATTCTTACAGCGCCATGAAAGCCGCACTGATCAGTCTCACACGGACGCAATCTGAATTGCTTGGCCCCCATAATGTCAACGTCAACGCTGTGTGCCCCGGGATGGTCTATACCGATTCCTGGAAGCAAAACAGCGAAATGGCTGTGACGAAGATCGATGAATTCAAGGGGCAGGATCCAAGAGCCTGGTTCGAGGGCATTGCCAGAGGCGATTACCCGCACATCTTTGATCGAACGCCGCTCAAGCGGGAGCAGACGGTTGAAGACATCGGTCGTGCCGTCGTGTTTCTCACATCTGATCACGCAGTCAATATCACTGGCCAATCACTCATGGTCGATGGTGGCATGGTGAAGGCTTAATGGGACAGGGCGGTTGGGAGTGGCGGCCTCCGTCGACCGATACGATGGAACTCATGAACAGTGGCTTAGAAAGGAGGCGGTGATGGCCTATACCCCCGAACAGCTCTCGGATATCCAATGTATTCGTGATGCCACGCTGCGCTATTGTCGCGGTGTAGACCGGCTCGATGTCGAGCTCATGAAGTCGGCCTACTGGGAAGGCGCCACCGACGATCACGGCGTGTTCGTGGGAGACGCCTGGGAGTTCTGCGAAATGTGCATGGAGGCGCACCTGCCTTGGCGCAGCACCAACCACTGCATTTTGAACCACACGATTGAGCTGATTGATGAGCACACCGCCACTGGCGAGATTTATAACGTGACTTATCTGTTTCAGGATGCCGAGCCGGTGCTCGACACGTGGGTGGGGCGCTACCTCGACCAATACGAGAAGCGCGGTGACGAGTGGCGAATCATTGAGCGGGTGTGTGTGCATGAAGGCACTCATTCGGCGCCGGTGAATGCGATGGAGTTTGATACCAGCAACTTCCGTCAGGGGAGCTTTGATCGTCCGTCTGCGGGGCGACCCATTGGGCCATGAGTGGGTGAGTAGCAGAATCAAACTCGCCCTGGCTCTGGTATTGGCCATGGTGTGGTTGACCGCTGCGTCATCGTTACTCGCCGATACGCTGATTACCAACGCGCGCATTATCGATGGCACCGGTTCGCCCGCGATGAGGGGTAGCGTGCGACTCAAGGGCGACCGCATTGCAGCAGTAGGCGATATCGACGCTACGCAGAGTGACCTGATCTTCGACGCCGGTGGACTCGTGCTCGCGCCCGGCTTTATCGATACCCACAGCCACTCGGACAGTTTGATTCTCAGCGAGCGCAATGCGCTGGCTAAAATTACGCAAGGCATCACCACGGCGGTTGTGGGACAGGATGGCGACGCGCCGTATCCGCTGGGCGATTTCTTTGCTGCGCTTGAGGCCACGCCGGCAAAAGTAAACATCGCCGCCTATGCTGGCCACAACACCCTTCGGGACGAGGTCATGGGGGCGAATTTCAGCCGTACCGCAAGCGACGATGAAATCAACTCGATGTCTGCATTGTTGGGGCAGGAGCTTGCGGCCGGCGCGCTGGGGCTCTCGACGGGCCTCGAGTATGAGCCCGGTATTCACAGCGAGACCAGTGAGGTAGTGCACCTCGCTCAGCTCACGGCCGATGCCGGTGGCCGCTACATCAGTCACATCCGCAGTGAGGATCGATGGTTTAGCGACGCGCTCGAGGAGATTATTGAAATCGGCAGGGTGACCGGCATGCCGGTGCAGATATCACATCTCAAACTGGCAATGGCCTCGCAATGGGGTCGCGCTCCTTGGATTATTCAGCGGCTCAATGCGGCGCGAGAAGAGGGAATCGACCTCACCGCCGATATCTATCCTTATACCTACTGGCAATCCCATATGATGGTGTTGCTGCCAGAGCGCGATCCGACGGATCTGGCGGCTATAGACTTTGTCATGGCGGAGCTGGCGCCGCCTGACGGCATTATCTTCACGCACTTTCCCGCTGAGCCTGATTATGTGGGCATGACGCTTACCGAGATTGCCGCCGCTCGCAAACAGCGTCCTGCAGAGGCCTTCTCTGCGCTCGCTCAACTGTCGATCGGGCATGAGGCCGCGACGGGTGAAATGGGTGACATGATGATTGGTACCAGCATGCGCGATGACGACATTGCGGCCTTCATTGCCTGGCCCCACACCAATATTTGCACCGACGGCAGTTTGCGTGACCGCCATCCCCGGGGAGCGGGAAGCTTCCCCCGCGTGCTGGCGCGGTATGTGCGCGAGCAAGGCGTACTCAGCTTGGAGAGTGCGATTCATCGCATGACAGCGCTGCCAGCCCAGCACATGGGGTTTGGCGAGCGTGGCGTGATTGCGCCGGGCATGATCGCTGATTTGGTGCTCTTCAACCCCGACACGGTAACGGATCGCGCCACCACTAGCGCACCGTTTGCGCCCTCAGAGGGCATCCACAGCGTGTGGGTGGCAGGCGAGCGGGTACTACAGGAGGGCGAAGTGAGCGAGACCTTTCCCGGCCGCGTGATTCGCCGAACCAGCGCACAGCCGTGATCGAAATTCCCGCGCCTTATCTACTGTTTCTGGGGGATGTCAGTAACCCTCTGGATGCCAAAACCGCGATGGGTTTGCGCGACTGGCGGCCCGAGCGCTGCGTTGGGCAATATCGATTACCCGGTTGCGCTGTAGATCTCGGCCTGCCCGAGATGGACTTCAGTGCGGCAGCAGCCACGGGGGCCCAAAGCGTGGTGATTGGCGTGGCACCCTCGGGTGGCGCGTTGAAAGCCGAGTGGGTCGCTGCGCTCGGTGAAGCACTGCGCGCGGGACTCTCTGTGGTCAGTGGTTTACACCGCAAACTGAGCGAGGCGCCAGAGCTCGTGGACGCCGCCGCCGCATCAGGGCAGCAACTTATCGATGTGCGCGTGCCGCCTGCATCGTTACCAATCGCCAGCGGCCGGCGGCGATCCGGCAACCGACTGTTAATGGTGGGCACTGACTGCTGTGTGGGTAAAAAGTATTCCGCGCTCGCGCTCCACAAAGCATTGGAGGCGCGGGGGGTTGCTGCCACGTTTCGGGCCACGGGCCAGACCGGTATCTTGATCGCGGGTGGGGGCATCCCAATGGACGCGGTGGTATCGGATTTTCTCTCGGGTGCCGCTGAAACGCTCACACCTGACGCCGCATCTGGTCATTGGGATGTGATTGAAGGGCAGGGCTCGCTGTTTCACCCGGCTTACGCCGCGGTCACACTGGGTTTGATTCATGGTAGCCAGCCTGATGCGATGGTGCTGTGCCATGCAGTAGGCCGCACGGTGATCGATGAGTACGAGAACTACCCTGTGCCTGTCCTGCGCGAGTGCATTGCACAATATGAACGAGCGGCGCGGGTCACCAACGAGCAATCGAGTGTTGTCTGCGTTAGCCTGAATACCGAGGGTCTCAATGATGCCGAGGCGCTTGCCGCCTGCGACAAAGTCAGCACCGAAACGGGGCTGCAGTGTGTCGACCCCATGCGTCATGTGCTCGACCCGATTCTCGATGTGCTGCTCTAGTGTGCCCAGTACCTTGATATCTGAGATGGCATCCGCGGCGGTACGCGACTCGGCACCCATAGTGGTGCCTGCGCTGTGAGGTTGACATTGACGCCGCAGCGTTGGGACATGGTCGCGCCCTTTGTGACGGCGGGTGAGACGGTGCATCACATCGACGTGCTGCACGCGGTGTTAGAACACGAAGGCTGTCAAGGCCGCGCTGAAACCATGGGCGTGGACTACTTTGGTGAGACTGTTGAAAGACTGCAGGCCGAGCTGTCCGCGCTTGATCCCGCGGCGATCGCCCAGCTCAATCGCCAGACCGTGCAGGCCCTCTTGCCACCAGGTGGTAGCCGCAACGGTCTCGACTGCGCGCTGTGGGATTTACAAGCCAAACAGACCACGGGCGGGATCAGCGCGCTGACGGGTATCACTCTGGCGCCACTTAACACGTTGTTTACGTTATCACTCGATGATCCCGACGCCATGGCGCGACGTGCCCATGAAGTGCCCGATCTCAAGCGACTCAAACTCAAATTAAATGCGCAGGCGCCACTTGATTGTTTGCAGGTTATCCGCGAGGCGCGCCCCGATGCGCAGTTGGTGATTGATGCCAATGGCAGTTGGACGCCAGAGTTGATGATGGCAGTAGGGGATGGATTGGCTCGATTTGAGGTGGCGCTTTTGGAGCAGCCATTACCGCGAGGGCAAGACGCCGCGCTAGAGAATCTGCGTTACCCAGTATCGCTCTGTGCCGATGAATCCTGCCAGAGCAGTGCCGAACTTGAAGCGATGGCAGACCGCTATGACGCAATCAACATCAAGCTCGACAAATGCGGCGGCCTGACCGAAGCGCTGGCCATTCGTGAGTGGTGTCAGCAGAACAAGAAGTTGATCATGGTGGGCAATATGCTGGGCTCATCACTAGCCATGGCACCGGCGTTGGTGGTGGCACAGGGCGCTGATTTTGTCGATCTGGATGGGCC
>JADHNP010000098.1 GCA_016779445.1 Luminiphilus sp.
ATGGCTCGATTGCGCGGCCGCCGGTTCATGGGGGCAGGGTGGTTGACTTTGATGCCAGCACAGCCTTGAGCATGCCCGGAGTCGTCAAAGTTAAGGCGATCCGAGCGGGTGTTGTGGTGCTTGCTGACAGCTACTGGCGGGCGCAAAAGGCGCGCGCCAAGCTCAAGATTAATTGGGATCGGGGCGCGAATGACGGGGTGTCGAGTGAGCAGTTTTACCGAGACTACCGTGAGATGGCTGAGACGCCGGGCATGCTTGCTGAGGATATTGGCGATGCGCTCGGCGCGCTTGAGCAAGCAGATGAAGTGATCGAAGCTGTCTACGAGATGCCATTGCTGGCGCATGCGACGTTAGAACCCATGAATTGTATTGCGCAGGTTGAGGGCGCGACCTGCACGATCTGGAGCGGCACGCAGTATCAGTCGAATGATCAGGAGGTGATCTCGCGTTTTTTGGGTATTCCTCAAGAGAATGTCACGATTCATCGCCCTCTCATGGGTGGGAGCTTTGGGCGACGCTCCAGTAAAACCGCTGACTACACGGTGGAGGCGGTGGAAGCCGCCAAGGGCGAGAGCGTGCCTGTGCAGATTATCTGGTCGCGGGAAGAGGATATTCGAAGCGGCCATTACCGGCCGCTGTTTGTGCATAAGCTCCGGGGTAGCGTTGATTCCTCGGGGATGCCCGAGGCCTGGCATCAAGTCGTGGTAGGGCAGTCACTGATGCAGGGCACCAAGCATGACCCGAACTACATGGTGCGCGGCATGGATATTTACTCATTGGACGGCTGTTTGCAGGAGCCTTTTGGCGTGTTCCCTTACGGGACCTCTTACGCGATTGCACATCATCGAGTTGAAAGCCATAACGCGCCTAAGATCGGAATTGTGCCCCAAGAGTGGCGCTCGGTGGGACACACGCACACCGGTATTGCCTATGAATGTTTCCTCGACGAGTTGGCCGCTAAGGGCGGCGTGGATCCACTCGAACTAAGGTTGCGGTTGACCAAAGACCATGCGCGGATGAACCGTGTGCTGAAGGTGCTGAGAGAGAAGTGTGAATGGGATAAGCCACTCGCGCCAGGTCGCGGACGCGGCGTCGCCTCGCGTGTCTACTCCATCTCCCCGATTGCCCAGGCGGTCGAAATCACGGTGGCTGAAAACGGCGATTTTACGGTTGATCGCGTGGTGTGCGTGGTGGACTGTGGATTTGCAGTAAACCCGCTGGGTATTGAAGGTCAGGTCGAGGGCGGTTTGGCCTACGGTTTAGGTGGCGTTGCCTTTGGCAATATCGATATCGTCGACGGCGAAGTGCAGCAGAGCAATTTCCATGACTATCCTGTGATGCGGCTGCCCCAGATGCCCAAAGTTGAGATTCATATTCTGCCGAGTGATGAGCCCCCCACCGGCGTGGGCGAGCAGGCGACCACCCCCATCGCGCCGGCGGTGGCGAACGCACTATTTAACGCGACGGGACGGCGTATCCGTCGATTCCCGTTGTCGAGTCAAGGTTTTAATCTGGTCTGAGGGCAGCATGGCAATAGAGCATATGGTTTGGCTAACACCTAAAACGGGAGTGGGTGATGCCAAAATGGAAGAGATTCTTGCGTCGATTCGGGCGCTGACGCACTTGCCGGGGGTGATGGCTATTTCAGCCGGGCGCAACATCACAGACCGGGCCAATGGCGCGACCCACGGTGTCTTGGTGACACTGGAGAGTGCTAATGATTTATCAGGGTATCTTGAACACCCTGATCATCAGGCTATCGGGGCGGTGTTGCGCGAGCACTGTGAGGTGCTCGCACTGGATTATGAGCGTTAGCGAGTCAGCGAGCGCTCACCGGGTTTGTACTTTTGGGCGCGAACACCAATAGGGCGTTGCCTGCCTCGTGATTGTAGAGTCCGTAGCCCGAGTTGATCACCATGTGTCCTGCACCGAGCGCAGGGCCTGATCCACTCATTCCTCCCCCCTTGGCAGTGACGCCGTTGGTGCCGGTGACGGGGGCGGTAGTGTCGTAGGCCCAAATGATTTCTCCGCTGGCGCTGTCGTAAATGCGGACGATGCCGTCGAGGTGGCCAGCGATGACGGCGCCATCGGTTGCGGTAATCGCAGCGGAGACGCCGGGATCACAGAATGGCCGACCTTCGCCACAGACATTCTTCTGTAAATGACTCCACAGCACTTCTCCTGTTGCAGCATTGACCGCCGATACACCGGGTCGAGCGGTTTTTGGGTCGAGCCATTCACCGTTGCGCGTATCGTTCATATCGTTGATCGGAACGAAGACTGTAGCGCCATCGGCGGCCATGCCAAAATGTACGCCACCTTGGATACTCCCGCGCCCAAGCTTGACCTCCCATAGCTTTTTTGTGCCGGTTTGCCAGTCGAGCGCGAAGACACGGCCGTCTTTCTGCCCGGCAACGACTACTGTCTCTCCATCGCCAATGTCTACCAATAACGGGCTCGATGCCTGATCGTAATCGGGGCCGTCTTCCTCAGGGCAGTTGGGGTTGTCGACCATCATGCAGGCGACATTCCAGGCGTCGTCAGGAAAGGTCTGTCGCGACCAAATGCGCTCGCCTGTGTCGAGACGAATAGCGATAACTGCGTCACTATTCTTGTCTGCGGGGGAGGAATAATTCTCGCCGGTACCGAAAATCAGCAGATTGCGTTCAGCATCGATTGTTGGGCTTGTCCACACGGGCGCCCCAGAAGGGGCAAAGATTTTGGTCCCCGCTTTGGTATCCTCTGTTGAGATGGGCGCATTGGGAATCGCGTAGCTGTCCCACAAGACCGCGCCATCCTCGCCATTGACCGCCATGACGTGCCCCCGGAACGTGCAACATGCGTATTCCGGATTGGCCGCTGTGACGACCTCTAAAGATGAGACTGGGACATACAGGTTGCCGTTGGCAAAGGCGGGGGTGCCTGTCAACGTGGCGCTGTGATGCTCATCAGGGCTGGTCTGCCAGACGAGCTCGCCGGTTGTGGCGTCCAGCGCATAGAGGTTGGCAATAATGTCGCCGAAATAGGCAGTAGGAATGCCCTCCGAACCGCGTTTGCCCAAGGTGATCCCGGTGCGCACCTCTGCTCTCGCTGCAAATTGCCAGCGAACACAACCGGTTTCGAGATCAAAGGCGTAAACAGTGCCGTCCTGGCTGCCCACGAAGACTGCTCCCATTGCAATGGTGGGTTGGGAGCGCGCTCGGGTGGAAGCGGGAAAGCCAAAACTCCATTTGAGCTCGAGATCGGTAATTTGCCCGCGATCAAATCCGGCCAACTCTGAAGAAACATAGCGGCGAGTGTCGCGGCCCCACCCAGTAAGGTGATCCTCATCCAACGCGGTAAAGTCTGTTGCAGCGCCTTCACACCAGGCCACTTTCGGCACAGCGTTGGGGTCCTCAAGCCGCATTTGGGTGATGTACTCAACAATATGCTGTTTCTCGTTGCCGGAGAGGTGGGCCGCCTGCGACTGCATGATTCCCTCTGTGATTGAGCGATAGAGGACTTGCGGCGACATGAGTTCCAGCCAAGTCGTATGAGGCGCCTTGTAGACCTGCGCCTCGTGACAGCCCGCGCAATGCTGACTATAGAGTGCTTTGCCGGGGAGAGCGTCTCGGTCGCCAAGATCCCCCACCCATGCGTACTGTTCGTCCATGGAGCCGAGCGTTGCGGGTTCGGTCTCCTCACTGGCAGGGGCGGCGCTGGTGGCGTTTGCTGCAAAGATAGTGGAGCCCGCTATTGTGATCGCCATAGACAACAGAACGAGCGCCCGAGGTGTGGAACAGATCAGAGAGCGGGCTTTTTTTCTACTAGTGAATAACATGTTTTCCCCATTGCCTTGGCAAGGCTTCGGCGCGGGCCAAGCTTACGTCCCCGCACGCTGCGCGAAGATACATGTTACTAACATCCGGACATTTTCGTCTATTGCAATGTAAAGGGTTCTCGATGCTCAAGGCCTGCATTTGTTTGCTCGAAGCGCCGATTAACTTCGAGACGGTGTACTGGACAATTTTACTGTGTGTTAGGAGCCTTACAGACGACGTCTACCTCTATCATGTTCTGGGTGTGAGCGCCGCACATGCGGCGGCATCGGCGACCGATGCTTGGGCCAATTATGGCTCTGCGCTATCAACTGCTGGGCCGCTCAACTGGCCCCGGTACTTCGGTACCGAGGTGCAGTGTCGATTTTGCAATAATGTACGTCGAAAAAAGCCGCCATCTTGGACGGTTTGCTTGCGTGTTAGGCTTGCCGTGAGTGAGAGAACATTGTGCTGCTTATGTGATTGAGACTGTGATCAACTCACTTTTGTTGGACGAGCATGCCATTCTGGTTTGCGTAATGCGGACCGAGCATCAGATATAAAAGGTACGGTGGATGAACAGAGAAAATCTTTGGTTGGTGAAATGTATCGATCGTGAGGACGATGACGTGGCAGTACTGCGCGAACAGCACATGGTCGGTCACATGAAGCATATCGAATCGATTGTCGAGCACATCGCCATGGCCGGACCACTTAAAGACGAGGCGGCAGAGCACGTCTTGGGTAGTTTCTTGGCTTACAAAACAGATGACCTGGAACAGGCCAAGGCATGGCTGGACGCTGACCCTTATGCCCAGAGTGGTATCTGGGAGACCGTAGAGTGGTCGCGTTTGGTGCTGGCGGCAGGGGTTTTGGCAGGCGGCGTCACCTGGTAGGCGCCACTAGCATGTCATGCCGCCGCTGAGTTACTCGATCTGCTAGTCGTAATTGATATCAGTTGGGTCTTGTTGCCGATTGATCGCAGTAGACTAGCCAAAGGTGTCAACGTGACGTGGAGTAGGCAATGACAAGCAGGGCAATAGAGGTAAACCTAACCGAGAAGACTGCACTGATCACTGGGGCCAGCTCAGGCATCGGTGCTGCGGTTGCGGAGGCATTGGCAGCTAACGGGGCATCTGTATGGGTTAATTATCCGGACGAGGCCGCCGAGGAAGACGCCAGCGCTATCGTTTCACGCATTGCTTCGGCGGGTGGAAGAGCGCGAATGGTCCAGGCTGATGTGAGTAGCGAGTCAGATGTAATGACCATGTTCGAAGCGCTTGAGCCGGATGGCTTGGATATCCTGGTGAACAACGCCGGCATTGCTCATGCGAGCCCCATTGAATCGCTCGAGGTTGAAGACTTTGATCGGCTCATAGGCGTACATTTGCGCGGCACCTTCCTCTGTACTCGATCTGCGTTGCGAATAATGTATGGGCAGAACAGCGGCCGCATTATCAACACTGCATCGCAACTGGCCTATATTGGCGCGCCGGGGTTCTCCCATTACACAGCCGCAAAAGGAGCGATTTTGTCGTTTACTCGCAGCTTGGCACTTGAGATTGGGGGTCGACCTATTACTGCCAATTGTGTGGCGCCGGGGGCAACCATGACGCCAATCTTGGCCGACGTGCCGCCGGATATGCTAGAGGGGATACGCCAAAACATCCCTGCGGGCCGCATTGCAGAAGTCAGCGACATCGTCGGCGCCTATGTCTTTCTGGCGAGTGATGCCGCATCGCATTTCAGAGGACAGTGCCTGAGCCCCAATGGTGGCGATGCTTTCCTCTGATGTGCGTGGTGGTGTTGCCCCGATAGATCATGGTGTCGCTTTTGGCGACATGTTGGCCAAAGCGACACTCACATTACTGAAATTGATCGCTAAACTGCATTGCAATCCCTTTAGAAAAAGCTGATTATATATACAGTACTTTCTGGGGCGCCCTGATGTCTGCCTGAAGCGACTAGGTGAGGTGTCTGCCGCGGTGAACAGCATTGCGATGGGTGTGGATAGCGCGTGTGCTCATGGGAACGTAGGGTGAGCGAACAGCAATAGACTGAACAACTAGCACGAGGAGTAGGGTATGGATCCGAATAAGCAGAAGGCACTGGATGCGGCGTTGACACAGATCGAGCGTCAGTTCGGCAAGGGAACCGTTATGCGGATGGGTGACCAGGAGCGGGTTGCGATCCCTTCTATTTCCACGGGTTCACTCGGTTTGGATATCGCGCTAGGTATTGGCGGTCTGCCAAAGGGTCGCATCGTTGAAATTTACGGACCAGAGTCATCCGGTAAGACCACGTTGACCCTGCAAGTGATTGCTGAGGCGCAAAAAGCGGGCGGAACAGCGGCATTCATTGACGCTGAACATGCATTGGACCCGCAATATGCGGAAAAGTTAGGTGTGCAGGTAGACGACCTGATTATGTCCCAGCCCGACACGGGAGAGCAGGCGCTGGAGGTGGCAGAGATGCTTGTCCGCTCTGGAGCGGTGGATGTGCTGGTGGTGGATTCTGTTGCGGCGCTCACCCCGAAAGCGGAGATTGAAGGCGAAATGGGGGATTCTCACGTCGGGCTTCAGGCGCGCCTACTCAGCCAAGCTATGCGGAAACTCACGGGAGCCATTAAACAGACCAATTGCCTGGTGATCTTCATCAATCAGATCCGGATGAAAATTGGTGTCATGTTTGGCAGCCCAGAGACAACCACCGGTGGTAATGCTTTGAAATTTTATTCCTCAGTTCGTCTGGATATTCGGCGGATTGGTGCCGTAAAGGAAGGAGACGAAGTCGTGGGTAATGAAACTCGCGTGAAAGTGGTCAAGAACAAAGTGTCACCTCCCTTTAGGCAGGCGGAATTTCAGATTATGTACGGCAGTGGCATCTATCACATGGGGGAGGTGATTGACTGGGGTGTGAAGCTGAATCTCGTGGATAAGTCTGGCGCATGGTACGCCTACAAGGGCGACAAAATTGGCCAGGGTAAGGCGAACGCATCTCGCTTCCTGGAGGAAAATAGCGCGGTTGCTAAAGAGATTGAAGATCAAATTCGGCATCAGATGATGGGTCTGCCACTGGCGGCAGTGGAGTCCGAGCCGGTATCGGCTGTGGCTGAATCAGATGCTGACATAAAAGAGACGGCTGAGTCGTCTTGACCTCTTGGCAGCTACTATGGCCGATCTCCATGAGGTAGTAACAGGGCTTGAGCTGCGCCGCGCGGCAATGGACTTGCTGGCGCGGCGAGAGCATGGCTTTCAGGAACTTTCGATTAAGCTGCTTAAGCGTTTTCGTAGTCGCCCGATACAGGAGGGGGGCCTTGAGGTCGCGCTCCGTGGTTTGGAGCGCGACGGGCTGCTAAGTGATGAGCGGTACGCGGCCTCCAGAGCCAGACAGTTGGCCGGCAGAGGTTACGGCCCGAATCGAATAAGAGAGCAGCTGCGCAAACAGGGAGTCGAGGATCAAGCTGAGAGCGCGTTAGCAGGTGCTTGCGACGGGTCCGCTGGTTGGTCGACTCATGCTGTCGCCGTGTACAAAAAGAAATACCAAGGCAGGCCTATTGTTGGTGATTTCCAAAGCCGCCAAAAAGAAAAAGCTAAGCGGCTGCGATTTTTACAGTACCGGGGCTTTAGCGCCGAACTGAGTCAGGCGTTGGTGAGCGCTGACGAAAAAGATAGCGACCCCAGCGAGTAAATAGAGGCTGCGGACCCCTAATTCGCAGCGCCGAGCCAGATGCTGCGAGTCTGTCCCGCAATGGCTTTGACGACCAATGCGTTGTCAGGGCCCATGCGCAATATCTGTTTCTGTAGTGGCGAGAGCGCCTCGATGGCGGGGTCTTCGTAAATCCACACTGCTTCTTTGCGAATCAGGCGCGCCTCAGTGAGCTCTACCTCTGGCGTTGCGATAATTGAATCGAGGGTGTTTATTATGGCTCCATCAAAGGCATCAGGGGTCTCACCATAGAAGCTCCAGGCCTCTCTAAACAGTGGGATCAGCCACTCAAGCGCCTCGAAGATCGCCGTCACATCGATTTGCCGTAACCAATTGCTCA
>JADHNP010000099.1 GCA_016779445.1 Luminiphilus sp.
CTCAACAGCCATTTCACGATCATCAATGGCGATTTCACACAGTAGCTGCCCCGCACTCACCTGCTCACCGCGCTCCACGGCACGGCTAATGACCCTACCCGAGATTTCGGCCGTCACCTCTACAATTCTTTTGGCTTCAGTGCGCCCTCGCAAAATCACATTCTGGCTGCGAGGTGCGGCGTTTATGCGTTTTACTCTCACCCGAGTTAGCGCAGCCGACGACGCCTGTGTCTCGCGCCCTGCCTTCGCGGTGGCCACCGGTTCGGGATCTGCTGGACGCTTCACCATTAAGCCAGAGCCCAACCACAGCAACAGTAATCCGGCGATGATCGAAGCCGAGGCAACATTTTTTGACATCTATTCAAACCCCAAGAGTAGGCACATTAAGCGCCGCGGAACGACGGGTAGCTCCAGGGTTAACGATAGCCCCGCAGCTTTATGGTCGTTGTTACGCAGATAAATTAGTTTCGGACGCATGTGTTACGTTTATTCACACTTAGGCGACGCTGGGCCACTGGAGCTCTCGCAAACGCACACTTCGATCTAGCCTAGGCCGTTACTCTGGCGCTCAACCACAACGCCTGCCGATTCTAGATCCCTTCACACTGCGGACTCATAGACCATAAGGACGTCGGCGAGCAATTTTCACTCCGTCACGTACACTATCGTGATAACAACTTGGGAACATCGCGGACATAAACTATGGCTACAGTTCAGGCAGGCGCACCCTCCACCAACTTTTTTCTCGATGGCAACTTTAGCCCTGTCGCCGAGGAGCATGATACCGAGGAGATGGAGATCGTCGGGACAATTCCCGAAGATCTAAAAGGGCACTTTTTGCGCATAGGACCTAACCCTGTCCATGTCTTCAGTGAAGAGGCGTATCACACCTTTGACGGTGACGGCATGATTCACGCCATCGAGTTCCGCGACGGTAAAGCACGCTACCGCAATCGCTTCATCGAGAACGAGGGCTTCAAACTCGAGCAGGAGCGCAGTGACTGGGTTTATAAAGGTATGAAATCCCTCATGGACCCAACCCCTTCGCGTATTCCAGAGGGCGCTCCGAGTTCGAAGAACCTTGCCAATACGGCCTTCACGTACCATAACAACACGCTGTATGCGTTACACGAACCCTCTCAACCGACGATTATCAGTCTGCCCGATCTGGACACCCAAGGCCCGACTGATTTTGACGGCAAGCTGACGCATCCCTTCACTGCCCACCCCAAGATCGACAAAAAGAGTGGAGAGATGATCGCTTACGGCTACTCCTTTCAGGCGCCCTTCGTGAGCTACTCGGTAATTGATCAGCACGGGGATCTTGTGCACACCACCCCCATCACGATCCCAAGATCCATCTTCATGCATGACTTCGCCGTGACAGAAAAATACACCCTGTTTCTCGACTTCCCGATCACGCTCGATGTTGGCCGCGCAATAGCAGGAGGCCCCGCGGTCGATTTTGAGCCACAGTATGGTTCCCGTATCGGCGTCATGCCGCGCTTCGGGTCCGATGAGGACGTGCGATGGTTCGATGTCGAGACCGGCGTTGTCATCCATACCGCAAATGCCTGGGACGAAGGTGACGAAATAGTGCTGCATGCCTCCAGATCCAACACAGCGGATATCGCCGGTGCAGGCACCTCGGAAGGCAACAACCTTCAGGAGAATCAGGGTCGACTCCACGAGTGGCGCATTAATCTCGCAACCGGTGCCGCCATTGAACGCTCGCTGAGCGAGACACCCTGCGATTTCACCCGGGTGAACGATGACTATGCCTGCCAGAAAACACGCTACGTCTATGCAGGCATCTTTAATACTGAACGCGCTTTTACCTTTGATGGCATCTTGAAATACGACGATGAGACCGGCATCACCACTGAGTTCTACTACGGCCCACATCGACACGGTGGCGAGGCGGTGTTCGCCCCAAAGTTGGGATCAAGCGAAGAGGACGATGGTTACCTCGTGTGTTTTATCCACGATGAGGCCAAAAATCGTAGCGAGTGCTTGCTTGTCGACGCAAAAGAACTAGAAGCGGGCCCAGTCGTCTCCTTAATCATGCCGTTCAGGGTTCCCTATGGCTTCCACGCTGGTTGGGTGAGCACTGGGTAAAGGAGAGAACGGCGCTGCTTCTACGCTGCGCCCATTACCAGAGAAATTAATTGCAGCAGTGGTTATTTATCGGGCCATAAATCCCATTGATCCCAACTGATGCTCCTGCCTGGATAACCCGGGTTATCAAATGGCCAGTCCGACGCCAACCATGCCTGCACCGCCCGAAAAAGTTCTCCATCCAACCCCGTCGCTGACTCACTCTGCCTCACCCATATGAAAATCTCGGCGTCGTATCCTGCCTTGCACGTTGGGTAAAAGTAGACGCAACCCAGCACCCGGGAATCATCGCTATCCACCACTGTGTAGGCAAAAGAGCTCCTATTCTGGAATTCCTTTTCATGCCATCCGAGATCGATGAGATTCTGCCTGAGAGTCAATCCTGTCGGCCAACCACTATCGGGCCATACCTCGCTGAGGCGCTCAGTGCTCGAGGTCACCGCCTCGAAATCTTTTTCGACATCGTCGATGGACAGCATTCGAAGCTTGAACTTTGTGGTGAGAAGCTCGGCCGGGACCACAAATTCTTTGGGAACGAATTGCGCTATTGATCTGGATTCCATTTATTCTCTCGATGAGCCCCACAACGTATCCCCCTCAACCGGAGCGGCAGGCTTTTCCGGTCTATCTTATGTGACACGAGAGACTTCGGATATCTCGCTAAAGATGCGACTAGCCCCCTTTTCACATGTTTTCGAAGGCGAGCAAACCTAGGGTGCAGTCATAAAATCAATCGCGTTTAGCAGTTTTACAACGTCTCTGTAAACAGACACTCCTCGGTCGGTGACGCAAAACCGAGCTTCGAAATTAAAGTTAGTTACGCCCACCTTCTGACTCAACCATTTCTATCACCTGGTCATAGTTAGAGGATGACTCTCTATCGAGCTCTTCAATTTCAGATGAAATCACTCTGGTAATTTCCCTGAATAGGATCTGATGACGCGCTGCTCGCGCCTCCAGCGCGTCTGAGTCCAACTCAAATGTCTCAATATCCTCCTCCGAGAATAAATTTTTCGAGGCCGCGATCCGCTCAACAGTATCAAGGCGATCTCGCGTCACCGATAATTCCCCCGCCAACGCCATCACCATCGTCAAGAGCTTATCTACATCTGAGTCAGAAAAATAAAACGGCCTTTTTCCCTTGGCCTTTCGCTTCAAGGAAACGGTGTCGCTATCAAGCGACGAGGCACTCATTTCTGGCACCCATAGAGGAACCACACGCCACCACCACCAAAGTCACCGCCTTGAAAAGTCATCGATCTTTGTGTTTCTTGGAATGCACTTGGCGCCATCACTTGGATTGTTGGGTGTTCTGTGAAGCCGCCCTGTTCAGCTAGCGCCTGCAAGTCGAGCTCGTGGCTCCTCCTCCAAAACGGCTCATTATTATTTTCACTATCCCAATCAAACAAGAACGTATCGAATGGCGACATTCCCTCGTATGGTGGGGTCTCAACGTGAACCATCCATCCTCCCGGTTTCAGCAGCCGGTGACACTCCTTAATGACATTTTTGATCGCAGCAGCCGATGTCTCATGCAATAAAATATGTGAGACCACTAAATCGAAAGACTCGTCTTCAAAGTCAGTTTTCTCAGCGTTTTGCTGCGAAAAATGCACTTCAAGATCTTTTGACTTAGCCCTAGCATGCGCATAACGCAACATTGGCGCGCCAACATCAATACCGTGAACCTCCGCCTCAGGGAAACCTGTGACGTAAGGGAGCGTGCTGTGTCCCACAGAACAGCCCATATCTAGAATACGCTGGGGCTTAAAATCGGGTTGCTGACTTTGCAACCACGAAACGGTGCTGTCGCCCATATCTGCGTTATCAGGGCCCATTTGACCCATAGCATATAGGTAAACGGCGCGATCATAGATTGCGCCCTGAGCAACATCATCTGCGATATATTCGGTATGATATCCACCGGGCTGACAATGGATGTCCACAGCAGTGTGGTAGTCGGGGATTTTCAGATCACCATTAAGCCGCAATGTTCCTTGCCCACCCTCAGATTTTGCGGCGCTCGCTGCTAATTCGCGTAAAGAGCGCTCCACTGGAATTTGCGCTGCGGACCACATCATTTCTTGGCTCGTTCGCAACAAAGAGCTCCATGCCTGATAGTGCGGATCGTGCTTCATGACAGAGGCAACGTCCTTGATGTCGCTAGGGTCGCGGCCGTGCTGCTTTTGAAACGATATCTTCGCCCGTTTTTCATATGCGGTTTTCAATCCCGGATGGATAGATGTCACCAAGTGCTCTTTAAAAGACCGAACAAAATGCTGGCGGGCGCATTCATCATGGCTCGTCTTGGGTAGTGCATCATGATGATTTTGTTCAACATAGGAACCAGACATATCCTTTCCCCTTTTAATCTAAGTTGTTAAGCAAGCTCTCGTTTTAATACCTTCCCGGTCCCACCACGTGGAAGCTCGGGTATATATTCGAATGTCTTGGGGAGTTTATGAGCCGCTAGAGTCTGTCTGCAATGCAGCTTCAAATCCTCGTCGCCCAAGCCACTGTTATCAGCACGAACAATAAAAGCCTTTACCGACTCACCCCAATAGCTATCCGGTACGCCAATCACTGCCACGTCCGATACGCCCGGGTGCTCGCGCAATACCTCCTCTATTTCTCTTGGGCAAAGATTTTAGCACTTGAAGTCGTCTTATGTGTTTCGACTTAAAAGACCCCTTAATCACATAACCCTTGCAGGACTGCCGCTTCGTGGCGCACCACTTCGGGTGAACCCAAAAGCTGTCTGTTAAAGCCAATACGCTTAAACCAGTAATGCAAACCTAACAAATCGGTAAAGCCCATACCGCCATGTACTTCGGTACTGGTCTTGGCAACAAACTGCCCCACCTCAGCCAAATGTGCCTTGGCATGACATGCTGTAAGCCCTGCATCATCTGCGCCCTCATCAAACGCATGGCCCGCATACCAGGTAAAAGCCCTGCAGGGCTCAAGCTGAGATGCCATCTCGGCACACATGTGCTTCACGGCTTGGAATGACCCCACCACACGATTGAACTGCTTTCTTTCGAGCGAATAAGCCACCGCCTGATCGAGCATGTACTGGGCCGCGCCTAAAGTATCCGCTGCCTGAACGGCACGTCCGCGCAAAATAGTCTGTTTCACAAGCGCCATGTCCTCCGTCACCAGGCAAGCTGGCGACGCATCAAAGGTGAGCTCGCACACACTGCGAGTCTTATCGATAGTGGTCAGCGACGCACGCGTTACCTCAGACGCTTCGATCATCAGTACCTGGCCATCAGCCAGCGCGACCAGGTAGGCATCAGCTTCGGCGTCAAAGGCGAACAGAGACTGCCCCGACAACTTTGAATCGGACTCTGTCACCTGACCCTTGCGGGCTCCTATCACGTCACTGAAGGCAATACCCACTCGGTACTCTCCGGTGGCCATGCTCGCGAGTGGATCCGTAGCGCCCGCCTCTTTGAGTAGAAATGACGCCATCACCGCGGTGCTCAAGAAGGGCCCCGGACAAGCGGCGTAGCCCAGAGCTTCGGCAATAACAACCGCATCCAGCATTCCCATCTCAGCACCACCGTGAGCCTCGGGAATCAGAACACCCGCGAGCCCCATATCTGCCAAACCCCGCCAAACACTCGCATCACTGCCCTCGCCTGCTGCCAGTGAGCGGACAGCGTCGAGAGGAACCTCCGCCGACAGAAATTTGCGCACGCTATCATCGAGCAACAGCTGATCCTGCGATAACCCAAATTCCATATCAGGCTCCCTTCACGGCTTTTTCAGCGGCAGAAATCTTGGGTTCCTTGGGCATGCCCAAACCTCTCTCGCTGATAATGTTTTTTTGAATTTGCGAGGTACCGCCCCCAATGATGAGCCCGAGGTAAAACATGTACTGGTACTGCCAGGAACCCAAGCCTTTCACGTGGGGGTTGTCGCCGTAACTCAGACCGATTTCACCCATAACGTCGATGCCAAGACATTCGATCTCATGACGCAGCTCGGTACCTATTAGCTTCACAATCATCTTAGCCAATCGCACATCTTGATTTTTATTGATTTTGGCCGACAGCAGGCGCATATCGTTGTATTGCATAGCCAGCACGCGTCCTTCCAGCCTCATCAAGCGATCGCGGAAAACCGGATTGTCGATAATTGGCTGGCCACTGATACTCTCTTCGCGCATTAACCGCTTGACGCCATTGAGTCGATTCGTTGCGGCATCGGGCGTCGCGAGTGAACCTCGTTCATGCCCCAAAACCGCGTTCGCGACCTGCCAGCCCTGACCTCGCTCACCAACAATTTGATTTTTGGGCACACGGACATCGGTAAAAAATACCTCGTTGAAATTGGCATCACCGGTCATGTCGACCAGCGGTCTGATTTCAATACCAGGGGTGTCCATGCGGAACAACAGAAACGAAATGCCGAGGTGCTTTGGAGCGTCAGGCTCCGTTCTAACGAGACAGAACATCCAGTCAGCGTGATGCGCCGTGCTTGTCCATATTTTCTGCCCGTTAATCACCCACTCATCGCCATCCAGCTCAGCTTTTGTGGTCAGGCTTGCCAGATCACTGCCTGCGCCAGGCTCTGAATAACCCTGACACCAGATTATCTCGGCCTTGATAGTGGGCGAAACAAAGGCTTGTTTCTGCTCTTCAGTACCCATTTCAAGCAGGACCGGCGTAAGCATGGTCACCCCCTGCCCATTGAAACCCCGGTGTACACGCTCCGCGCCAAACTCTTCGGAGATGATGCGCGACTTGATAATATCGGGCTCGGCTCCGTAGCCACCGTAATCTCGAGGAACCGTCCTGCTGTGGTAACCGTGCTCAATCAGTACGCTTTGCCAATTTTTGAGAGCTTGGCTCCGGAGACCATCACCGGGCTGAGGCTGTCTGTGTTTGTGCTCCCGGATAAAGGCTTTGACTTCCTCACGAAAGGCGTCGTAGTCCGCGCCGTATGTTAAGTCCATGAAAAACCCTACCGTACTTTTTTTAAAAATAGCACATAGGGCGCATTGCTATTAATACTAAATCTCGCCCGTTACCCAATAATTGGCTGGCGCAAAGACCACCAACAGTTTTGTTACCAGGAGGCTGCTTGTGGCGTTTACCAAACACTTCTCACCCTTCACTTGCCTCGCACAGCCTCGAATCACCTCTGGCTGCATCATCTCGTTCAGAGAGATTTATTTCGTGTAATAACTGGCAAAGGTCGTTTTGATATTGCGCGCCACGCGATCTCTTATCTGCTGGAATCTGTCCCTATCAGGACGGCCCATCATTGGGATTCTGATCAGCTGGGCCAGGCATTACAACTATTGCGTATGTAAAAATAAATCCACCCATCAAACTACAAGCTGTGATGGAAGAGATTAATGAGATATCCAACAAGTCCATTTAATGTTTGGCCTATTAGTCGGTGTTTAGGCAAATTAGACTTGCACAAATTAATGCTAGTGAATATCTTTTCCATTCCCACTCAATACTTACTACGTTTTTGATTTTATTAACTTTATTCCCACTCAATAGTCGCAGTTTTACAGAGCTTTATATGTAATCCCCCCATTTTTAATCGACCGATTGAGTAGAGGGTTACGCAGCCATCAGTAGTTGCCTTGGCGGTATGCCACCGATAGCCATGTTGGGTCGTTCATTGTTGTACTGCCAGAGCCATTGAGTTGCCAGTCCCCT
>JADHNP010000100.1 GCA_016779445.1 Luminiphilus sp.
CACCTCCACCTGCGGATCGGCGATCCAGCGGGAAAGCACTTCCCGAAGCTGATAAACATCGTCAATCACAATCTGTCGAGCAACCACCTCATGCCCCGCCGCACTCAGCGCTTCTTCTAGAAATGATCCGGAAGTATCGGTTTCGGCAGAGCGCGTATCGCTCACGGTCAGTACGGCTGCCCTCAAGGCTGTGCTCATGATGTCTTACTCACCCTTCTGCATAGAGTTCAATGTAACGTTGCACTGCCCGTGGGACAAACTCTCGCCAACTTAGCTGCTGTATGCCAAATTGATGACGAATCTCGGCACAATCGAGGCTCAAGCTGGACCCGGTGCTGGCACCATCGCTGGTCAACTCCATAAGCTCCCTCGCGTCCTTGAAGGGCTCATATTGAGAGGCGTTGGCCAGTACCGTTTCCATAAAGGAATAGGCATTGACTTCGCCGATACCACTGTAGTGATAGAGACCCTTTCTTGGGGCACCCGCGCCAATCTGATCAATGATCCCGTGAATAACACGGGCCACCTCCGCAACATGTACGGGGCTTCCTCTGGCGTGCTCGCTCACTTTTAGCCGGTCCCCTCTGGCGAGGGCATCTAGCGCTCTCGCAAGCGGATTTGGACGGCGTCCACCAAACATAAGACCGAGACGTAAAATGAAAATTTCGTCCAGAGCACCGCTCAGCAACTGCTCTAACTCGATAAGTGTCCTGCCGACCGGATCGGTCGCATCCGGTTGATCGGTCTCGCGGTAAGGACGAGTCAAAGTGCCAGAAAAGACCCGGGCACTGGACAGAAAAAAATAGGCAATCTGGTCTCTGGCGGCCAAGCCTGCCAGCCACTGCGTTCGCTCTACATCTCGCTGGCCAACGGGGTCCACACCGTCAATCTGAGTGACAAGCCGTGCGTCCAAAATCAGGTCGACGCTTTGTCGTCGGACGAGCTTTTTTACCTGTCGCTCGCGGCGCCAACGCGTGGCATCCATATCCACGCCAATGATTTCGTGACGCATCAAAGGCGCAGCAAATGCCCTCAGCGAAAAACCCAAGGGGGCGTCCAAGCCTAAAACCAAGATACGCACTGGAATCAGACCGATCCATTACCGGGCATCAAGGCACCTTCAGGTTAGAAGGGAATGTCGTCTTCCGGAAAATCAATCGGCGCAGGATTCCCGGCAGCCGCAGCCGCAGGTGCGGCGGCCGCGGGCGCTGGCTGATACGCGCCGCTATCCTGCATACCCCCCCCACGGCTATCGAGCATTTGCATTTCCTGAGCAACGATCTCTGTTGAATAGCGGTCCTGCCCCGACTGGTCCTGCCATTTACGGGTTCGCAGAGAACCCTCAACATACACTTTGGATCCCTTTCTCAGATACTCAGCAGCAATCTCGGAGAGTCGGTTGAAAAAGACCACTCTGTGCCACTCTGTTCGCTCCTGCTGCTCACCCGTATTTTTATCTCGCCAACTTTCCGATGTGGCAAGACTCACATTGGTGACACCGCCCCCCGAAGGAAGCACTCGATGTTCAGGGTCGTTGCCCAAATTTCCGACCAAAATCACTTTATTTATGCCACGCGAGGCCATAGGGTTCTCCAAAGCTACCCCGGGACATCGTACTGTCGATGCGCCGGGCGTTATCTATCATAGTCGGGACTATAGCAACGCTGCCGCCCGGCGGGTACATCAATCTCTGACAATTGCACTCCTAAAGCGCCACTGCTGGTGCTCTGGCATATCGCCAGACACCCGCCAGCCAAATGCACGTAAGCACGGTGAGGAGTGAAACGAGTGCGCCCGCTCCACCCGCCTGCAATGCAGCACCGCCCAGCAAGCCGCCACTGAATACACCAAAAAATTGCGCGCTGGAAAAGATTCCCATCGCCGTTCCCCGAAGGGACACGGGGGCAAAGATAGATACCAGTGCCGGCAAAAGCGTCTCCAGAGCGGTGAACCCGACAAAAAACAGAACCAGTCCAGCACCCAGAACCAATAAGGAATCGGTCTCTAGCGCAAGGAATAAGCCGCCAACTGCCAACAAAATAGTAATACCCATGATGGGACGAGGATCCGACTGCTCACCGCGGCGCCGGATCAACATGGCCACACCAGGCAAAGACACTATTAAGGTGGTGAGATACATCCAAGCATGGTCCTCCGAGGGCAAACCGATCCGTTCGCTCATCATCGAGGGAATCGCGGTGAAGGCAGCCATCAACAATAGGTGCAAGCAAAAAATACTGCCGTAGAGGATGCCCAAACCGCGACCCCAGAGCGCCTCCCCCAAGCGTTGGCGATCAGCAAGATGTGCTCTACCACCGTCAGTGAGCTGAGGCGTAGTGGGCAACCAAAGCACCACGACCACTAGCCCTAGGGCCCCCATCGCAGCAGTCACCTCGAACACCGCCGATAAACCACCCCACGCCGCTATCATTGGCCCCAGCACCAAAGCCAGCGCAAAAGATATGCCGATACTCGCTCCAATGATGGCCGACGCCTTGGTGCGCTGGTCAACGCGCGTGTAATCGGCTGCCAAGGCCATGGTCGCAGAGGCAATTGCACCGGATCCTTGCAGCAAACGGCCCAAAGCTAATCCTGCAAGAGTCTCTGCTAACGCAGCGACAACACTGCCAAAAATCAACAGGCACAGGCCACCGACAATAATCGGTTTGCGACCCACTCGATCAGAAAGCCATCCAAGGGGAACCTGCAGTAAAGCTTGAGTCAACCCGTAGGCCCCCAAGGCCAGACCGATGCTGGCGGTGCTAGCGCCCTCTAACTCGTGCGCATACACCGCAAACAGGGGCAGAACCATAAACAGGCCGAGCATGCGCAGACAATACAAACACGCCAGCCCAGTGACTGCGCGGCGCTCGACAGCATTAAAAGGTTCTTTAGACAGCACAATATTCGTCGCCTCAGCGGACCACGATAGTACCACGAGGGAAAAAATCGCCTTCGACGGTCCGTCACCCTCAGATCCTCGTATACTGTGCTGTTGTCAGAAATTCTCGCAGGAAAATCCATGGATACCATTGAGGTCCGCGGCGCGCGCACTCACAACCTCAAAAATATTGATCTCGATATTCCCAGAGACAAATTGGTTGTAATTACCGGGCTGTCGGGCTCCGGTAAGTCATCATTGGCCTTTGATACGCTGTATGCCGAGGGTCAGCGTCGCTACGTGGAATCGCTGTCTACCTACGCGAGACAGTTTTTGTCATTGATGGAAAAACCCGATATCGATCACATCGAGGGCCTCTCGCCCGCCATCTCCATCGAACAAAAATCGACCTCTCACAACCCTCGCTCCACCGTGGGCACCATCACGGAAATCTATGATTACCTGCGCTTGCTATTTGCTCGTGTCGGAGATCCGCGCTGCCCGACACATGGGGTCACACTGAAGGCCCAGACAGTCTCACAAATGGTGGACGCTGTGCTGGCTCTGCCGGAGGGCAGCAAGCTCATGCTCCTGGCGCCGGTAGTGCGCGATCGAAAAGGCGAACATTTGCACGTTTTTGAGCAGATGCGCGCAGCCGGATTTATCCGCGTCAGAGTGGATGGCATCGTGGTAGACCTAGATGATGTGCCCGAGCTGGATAAGAAAAAGAAACATCGTATTGATGTGGTCATTGATCGCTTCAAGGTAAGGGAAGATCTTAAACTTCGACTCGCTGAATCTTTTGAGACTGCGCTTGAACTGACCGACGGTGTCGCCGCCATCGCTCCAATGGAAGGTGACGGTCCAGAGACACTTTTTTCGGCGCGTTACGCCTGCCCCAGTTGCGGCCACTCCATTGACGAGCTCGAACCCAGGCTTTTTTCTTTCAACAATCCCGCCGGCGCCTGTGACGGATGCGACGGCTTGGGGGTAACGCAATTTTTCGATGAAAGTCGCGTGGTACTGCATCCCGAAGCGAGCCTCGCAGAAGGCGCTATTCGCGGTTGGGATCGCCGCAACGTCTATTACTTCCACTTGCTCCGCTCACTGGCAGGGCACTACGACTTCGACATGGACAAACCGTTCAACAACCTCGAGCAAAAGCATCGAGACATTATTTTGCATGGTAGTGGCGGCGAAGAAATTGAATTTTCCTATGTCAACGACCGCGGCACCGTATTCAAACGTGTGCACGTATTTGAGGGAGTCATCCCCAATATGGACCGGCGTTATCGCGAGACGGAATCTTCCTCTGTACGCGATGAATTAGCCAAATATGTGTCGACCGCAGCCTGCAAGGCTTGTGAGGGCACCCGGTTGTGTGCCGACGCGCGCAGCGTTTATGTCGATGATAAAACCTTACCCAGCATCACAGCGCTCCCGGTGGGTGAAGCTCAGGCCTATTTCGACCAATTAGACCTGCCAGGCAGGCAGGGAGAAATTGCCGATAAAATTCTCAAAGAGCTGCGCTCCCGCTACCGCTTTTTGGTCGACGTGGGACTCAATTATCTTAGCTTGAACCGCAGTGCCGAGACGCTGTCGGGTGGCGAGGCGCAGCGGATTCGCCTCGCCAGCCAAATCGGGGCGGGCTTGGTGGGCGTGATGTACATTCTCGATGAACCTTCGATTGGCCTCCATCAGCGTGACAACGAACGCCTGTTAAACACTCTGATTCACCTCCGCGATCTCGGCAATACGGTATTGGTTGTCGAGCACGATGAGGACGCTATTCGCAATGCCGACCATATTATTGATATTGGACCGGGAGCAGGCGTGCACGGTGGCGAGGTTGTGGTGTCGGGGTCACTGCAGGATGTTACCGAGCACCCCAGATCGCTGACAGGCGCCTACTTATCGGGAAAACAGTTCATTGCGATCCCCGCTAAGCGCCACTCGATAGACCCCCAGCGGTTGATCTGTATTAGCGGCGCACGAGGTAATAATCTTCAAAATGTGGCATTGCAGCTACCCATCGGGTTACTCACTTGCGTAACCGGTGTGTCCGGCTCGGGCAAATCGACCCTCATTAACGGCACTCTCTACCCACTTGCAGCAACCGAACTGAACGGCGCCAGCACACTGAAGGCGGCTGCACACGATGATATTACCGGGCTTGAGCAACTGGATAAATGCATCGATATTGACCAAAGCCCCATCGGTCGAACCCCTCGCTCCAACCCCGCCACTTACACTGGTATTTTCACGCCAGTAAGAGAACTCTTCGCGGGCACCCAGGAAGCGCGATCACGGGGCTATAAACCGGGTCGATTTAGTTTCAATGTGCGTGGCGGTCGCTGCGAGGCCTGTCAGGGAGATGGGGTCACCAAAGTAGAGATGCACTTTTTGCCCGACATTTATGTGCCTTGTGATGTGTGTAAGGGCAAGCGTTACAACCGTGAAACACTGGAAATTCGCTTTAAAGGCCTCAATATTTATGAAGTGCTCGAACTCACCGTTGAAGACGCGCTGGTGTTTTTTGACGCTGTGCCAGCCATCCACCGCAAGCTCCAGACGTTGATGGACGTAGGCTTGTCCTACATCCGACTGGGGCAGGCAGCAACCACGCTGTCAGGCGGTGAAGCGCAGCGGGTGAAGCTCTCTCGAGAACTCTCCAAACGTGATACCGGTAAGACGCTGTATATCCTTGATGAGCCCACTACAGGATTACATTTTGAAGACATCCGACAATTGCTAGAGGTGCTGCACAGACTAAGAGACGGGGGGAATACCGTTGTGATCATTGAGCATAACCTCGACGTGATTAAAACCGCAGACTGGTTGATTGATCTGGGCCCTGAGGGTGGCTCCGGGGGGGGACAGATTATTGCCACCGGCACACCCGAGGACGTGGCATCCACTACGTCGTCTCATACGGGTCGATTCCTCGCCCCGCTTCTAGCTTCCAGCAGTCAAAAAGCGCTGAAAAAGCCGCGCTCAAAAGCCGCTTAAACGGCTTTCATCGCTAGCCTGTAAAAGCCCCATCGCGAGCATAAAAAAGCCCGGCAAATGCCGGGCTTTAGGTGGTTTAGGTCACTCCTTTAGAACTTGAACGTTCCACGGACACCAAAAACGGCACCCTCTTCCATGAAGAAGGTATGACTTCCGGCCAAGACCGGCGTATCGAAGCTTTGCTGGTACGCCACTTCGTCAAAAATGTTACGCCCGTAGGCCATAACTTCCCAATTACCGGCACTGACACCAATGCGCGCGTTGACTTTGGTGTAGGCATCGATCACGTCGTAAGGGTCAGCATCACCAGCTGAGTCGAACTCGTCGCGGTAGTTGACATCGACACCACCAAACCATTCCAAGTTACCAATCGGCATGCGGAAATCGATGAAGGCGTTTCCGCTCCACTCTGACGCATACAAAGTGCGCACTCCGGTGAGGTCATTAATATCATTTGGACCCGGGTTGGGGTTTGCCAGCGAAGCCGGTGTACCACACTGAGGTGGAGCCGCGGGCGCTGCCCGAGAGGCGTCCAGCTGAATCGCAGTGCAGGGTCCGTCACGGAAGTCAGCGTAGCTGGCATCCAGATAGGCTGCATTGACGCCAATGCGAATGGTATCCGTCAGCGCCATCATGAAATCAACCTCTAAACCCTGAACCTCGGATGAGGCTGCGTTGCTAACGGCAAATCCGACCCCTTTAAAAATGGTTGTTTGCAGATCGCTATATTCCGAGTAGAACGCCGCCCAGTTCAGGCGCACTACGCCATCGGCAAACTCATGCTTACCACCGATTTCGAAGGATTCAACGCTTTCATCGTCGAACTCAAAATCAGCGTTGGGTACGTCAGACACAAACGAATTGGCCTGGAATCCGTTATCCACGACGGGCGGGATTGGCGGAGCAGAAGTCGGGAGGTTACCGGGTGTCCCATCGTCTGCGGCGCTGAAACCGCCCGACTTGAAACCCTCTGAATAAGTGACATAAAGCATCGTGTTGTCACTAACATCCCACTGCAGGTTAACCGAGGGTGAGAAGTCATCCGTTTTGCGGCTACCCACCCAGTATTTGTTATAGCTGTCGAACTCGGTCGCCTGTAACACCGCGAGCCAATTGTTGTAGGCGCCACATTGCCCCATGGTACCGCCCTCTAGATTACCCGTAATACCGCACAGGCTGTCACCGAGCTTTTGGTCACTGATGGCGTCTTTCTCTTCCTCGGTGTACCGCACACCCAGCGTCAAACGGAGGGCGTCAGTCAGGTCATAAGTGCCCTGGGCAAACAGGGCCCAGGAATCCGTGTCTTGGGTAAAATTATGGTTGCGACTGACTTGATTTGCCGAGTAGCCACCCCCGTAACCGGGTATGCCGTTTAAGGCGTTCCCAGCGGTGAGCGCTGCAAGCAGATTTTGCGGCATCTGGGCCGCCGCTGCCGGAGGCAAACCATTTGCGAGGGCGATAAATGCAGGGAATAGACCATCAAAGTTAGTATCGATCACCACTTGACCCTTTGAATCAAGCTCGTTTTGATCAATGTAACCACCCAGAGTGTAAGTGAAGCGATCCCCTATGTCCGCTGTCCACCGGATTTCCTGACTGAACTGCTCGAAGTCATGAATATCGGAACGATCAATAAACTGCAGGGGCAACCAATCCACGTCGACGTCGTCGAAGTACTCGTAAGCAGCAAAACCCGTGACTGACGTAAGGGTGCCGTTGCCAACCTCCCACGTCATAGTCAGTGAGAGGTTTTCCAGCTCGTCTTCACTGCTATCGGGCTTCAAGCCAATACCAATACCGTCGTCTTTACTCTGGCCATAGTTATTGTCTTTATAGGTCGTAAAGTCCTGCCCCACGATCGATGGGAAGGTAGGGAAAAACACATCCATAATTTGATAAG
>JADHNP010000101.1 GCA_016779445.1 Luminiphilus sp.
GTTCGTTGAGGAGCGATTTGTTGAGTTGGAGGCGTCATTACGAAGCCTGTATCGCGAATTGTTGTACGAGGGTGATCAGGACCTTTTGGAATGGATCATGGGGCGAGCTCGGTTGAAGGAGCCTCGCTTTTTCCCGATTGTCGACGCTATAAGGGCTTTTCACCACATCAACGCTTGACTCGCTACGGAACGTACTCGGGCAGTTGATCTATGGCGCCATCCAGTGCCGTGTGACGATCAAAGTTCTGTGGTATCAATATAGAGTCCCGTATCAAAGGAGATGTGTCGGGGTAGTCGGAATTAAAATGAAGTCCGCGACTCTCTTTTCGACCCTGTGCAGATTCAACCATCAATCCAGCAACCCGGGCCAGATTGCGCATTTCGAGCAAGGGGCGACTGATCTGGAATCGAGCGTAATAGCCACCCACCTCTCGCTCGAGCAACGCGATGCGTTGTGCCGCGTATTCGAGGCGGCGAGTCGTTCTGACGATGCCCACATAGTCCCACATGAGCCGCCTCAATTCTTGCCAGTTGTGCTGAATGATAACTCTCTCGTCAGAATCCCTGACTCGGCTGTCATCCCAAGGGATGGGGCTGGCATGTTGCGGGATGAGGGACTTCGCGATCTGCTCAGCTGCAGATTGCGCGTAGACAAAGCACTCAAGTAGTGAATTGGAGGCCATGCGATTAGCGCCATGGAGCCCAGTGCAGGCAGATTCTCCGACTACATACAACCCGGGGACGTCTGTAGCGCCATACTGATTCACCACTACCCCGCCGCAGGTGTAGTGGGCAGCCGGAACAACCGGGATCCGCTCACAAGTAATATCGATGCCCAGCGCGAGGCATTGCTCATAAGCTTTTGGGAAGTGGCGAATAATGAAGTCATTGGGGCGGTGGCTGATATCAAGGTACACACAGTCCGCCCCCAACCGCTTCATTTCGTGATCGATAGCTCGCGCAACGATGTCTCTGGGTGCCAGCTCAGCTCGATTATCGAATCTTGGCATGAACCGCGTGCTGTCTTCGAGGTGGAGGGTGGCGCCTTCGCCTCTGAGTGCCTCGGTCATTAGGAATGAGCGACTGTTCGGGTGATAGAGGCAGGTGGGATGAAACTGATTGAATTCGAGGTTGGCGACGCGACATCCCGCTCGCCATGCGGCTGCGATGCCATCACCGCTCGCGCCATCGGGATTGGTAGTGTAGCGATAGGCTTTGCTGGCGCCCCCTGTTGCGAGAACCACGGCGTCGGCGGCAAATGTCTCAACGCCGGAGCCGGTCGCATCGAGCAAATAGGCACCGCAAACGCGCTTTCCTGTTTTGATGACATCAACGAGACAACGGTCCTTAAGAAGCGAGATGTTGCTCGCCTCTTCTACCCGTGACAAAAGGACTTGTGAAATGGCTCTGCCAGTCTGGTCGGCTGCGTGAATGACGCGGCGGTGACTATGTCCCCCTTCCATGGTGAGATGAAATTCGCGGAACTCTGTATCGGCTTGATCTTCGCGTAAATCAAAGTGCATGCCTTGCTCAATGAGCCATTCAACACACTGTCGGCTTCGACCTACTGTGAAATGAACCGCGGGCTCATGGCATAACCCAGCACCGGCATCGAGGGTGTCGGCAACGTGGGCCTCTACTGAGTCTCGATCATGTAACACGGCCGCCATGCCACCTTGTGCCCAAAACGTCGAGCCTGCGCCGAGCTGACTTTTGGACACGATGGCAATCGCCAGCGTCCTCGGCAGCTGCAACGCCAGACTGAGGCCCGCTGCGCCGCTGCCAATGATCAGAACATCATATCGGTTAATAGTAGACATTTTGTGGGGCCGTCAGACTCGCGGGTGTGGGGTATAGTGGCAATATCAAGTGTAGTGTATCGGGAACTTTTTGCCTTGATCGTGATCATACAGGGCAATATCTTCCCGGGAAGGCGGTTTTTCGGGTTTTGCAGGCAAAATAGGGCGCAGTTGTGACAGCCTCTGACACAGATCAGCAACTGGTTCAGAGAGCACAAAGGGGAGATTTGCGAGCCTTTGACTTGCTAGTGCTCAAATATCAGGGGCGCATTGGTGCTCTGGTCAGTCGCTACGTTAATGATCCTGGTGACGCGGAGGATGTGACCCAGGAAGCGTTTATTAAGGCCTACAGGGCACTGGATAAGTTTCGTGGGGACAGCGCGTTTTATACGTGGCTATATCGCATTGCAAGCAACGCGGCAAAGAATCATCTGGTCGCCAAGGGCCGCAGGCCAGGGGCAGATGCAACAATTGAAGATGCTGAGGCCTTTGAGCACGCAGGATGGGTGTCTGAGTCAGGCGCCCCCGAGGCAGTACTCATGAGTGAGGAGCTGGCACAGGTCGTGACAGAGGCGATGGAGGCGCTACCGAAGGAACTTCGCGCCGCATTGACGCTGAGAGAATTTGAGGGGCTAAGCTACGACGACATTGCCGCAGTGCTTGATTGCCCAGTAGGGACAGTGAGATCCAGAATATTTAGAGCCCGTGAGTCGATAGATGAGCGGGTGAGGGAGCAGATGAGTGAGGAGTTGGGATTCAGATGACCAGCAGTGAACAGGACTTGGCTGCGCTGTCGGCCTTGATGGATGATGAGGCTTCCGAGCTGGAGCTCAGAAGAGTGCTGGGTTCGCTCAATTCGGACCCGGCGTTACGCACGCGGTGGCGTCGTCAGCAACTGGTGCGAGACCTCATGCGCGACAGGCTTGCGGTTCGCCCAGAGATCGATGTATCGGCAGATGTCATGAAGGCTATAAATCATCAGCCGGGTTTGGCCCGAAATCCCCTGTGGAATATGGCGGTTGCAGCCTCTGTGACAATTGCTGTCGTGTTGGGCGGGCAGACCCTGAAGCCAGTAGATAACGTTGTGCCAACAACCCTGATCAGCGAGCTGGGCGGCAGTGTAGTGCCCGTATCGGGAGCTCAGCCTGTGCGCGCAAGTCTTGAGGCTGGCGCGTTACCGGTTAGCTCACAAACGATGACACCTGACGAGCCTCGACATACTGAAGTTGCGGCGCTTTACGAGCGTTGGGCCAAAGAGCGGTATCAGTTGTTGAGGGAGCATCACGCCGAAATGGCTTCCCAGCGTCATCCTGTGCCCTACATTGCGCGAGTTAGGGCTGACGACGTATTGGATAACCCTCCCTCTTCAGAATGAGGCTCAGTTGGTCAACGTGCCTACTGCTGATCATTGCACAAGGGTACTCGGCTCCTAGCTGGACCCAACCAAGCCAAATAGACTGCGCAGTTTCTAACGAAGCGGAAGTGACTATGGTGGGACTGTTGGGCGCCCATCAACACATTTCGTTTCGGGGAACGCTGCTTTATGAGCGAGCAGGGAGTCGACAGTTCATCGATGTGGATTGGTCGGCAGGCTCAGGTGAAGCGCTTTTGCGGCGCTTGAATCGCGTCGCAGATCCGGCTTCGGAAGCCTGGTCTCCTGCGGTGCTGACCGTAGCCCGATTTTGCGATCTGCTTCGATTTTATGTGCCCCGAGTGGAGCAAGGCAGGGTTATTGCTGGAAAATCTACCCGTCGACTGACGCTGCAGCCGAGAGACACTCTTCGGCTTGGTTATATTGTGGATGTAGATGGAGAGACCGGATTGCCGCTTGGTATGATGACAGCCGATCCCGATGGCAAGATTCTGGAGCGCTACGAATTTGCCAGTATTGATCTCAGCGGCGAGAATGACGCTTTGATCAATCCCGAGCGGGCTATTGGCAATGAATCTATCGAGTCTGACCTGCGAGGACGGAGTGTGCTCCCGGGGTACTATGTTGTGAAGGATCACGCGACCCCCGCCGCTTTCGTGGTAACCGATGGGTTGGCGACCGCATCAGTTTTTCTTGAGCCACTGCCACCTGGGGCCGTGCCTGGTGAGGCTGGAGTAATTGAGGGCGCCACGCTTGCCTATACTCGGGGGGTGTCTGTTGCCGGGCAGAAGGGTGTGCTGATCAGTGTATTAGGAGAAGTGCCAATGGTCACAGCGAGGCTGCTGGCGGACGCAATTCGACCGACGAATGATGACCCCTAATGGGCTGGCTTCTTGAAACGGGGCGGGTTGTCGCGATTGAGTCTGATGCGGTCTGGATAGAAGCCGATCGTAGTTCGGCGTGCGGTCGTTGTGCCGCACGCGCCGGATGTGGGCAGGGAGCTTTGTCGGGATTGCTCGGCGGGAGCAAGGGCCGGGTCCGGGCCCTGTCCGGCGATGACCTTAGCGCGGTGCAGTGTGACCTGGGGGACCAGGTCTGGATTCGTGTGCCAGAGGCTACGTTGCTTAGCGGTACCGCGCTGCTTTATGGTTTTCCTCTCACCCTGGGCACGATTTCATCTGTTATCGCGTCCCCCGGAGGTGACATGTGGGCGGCTACTGCGTTTAGCCTTGGAACAGTCTCAGGCTTTGCTATCCTTCACCGGGTCATTGCTCGTTTCGGCGGCGCTATGCCAGGATTCGCTGAGCCTCAATTGGCGAGAAAGGCGCATGATGCCGAAGTGCAGGTGGCTGCAGTCGGTTAAGGCGCCGAGGTAAAATACCTTTTAACTCCGGAGTTTGGTCATGATGGGGCGTGCCCTTCTTTATCTAGTTAGTATTGCTTTCGCCGCGCGAGTGACGGCCGCCGGGTTGCCCGACTTCACCGATATTGTTGAGTCGTCTGCCCCTGCGGTTGTGAAAATTCTCGTTGAGTATGAGTCAGAAAACCTGCGGTCTCAGGAGCAGATGGAGGAATTGCCAGAATACCTGCGCCGATTTTTTGATTTTCGGGGTGGGCCACCTGTTCCTAGAGATAGGGCAGGTATGGGTTCTGGTTTTATCATCTCTGAAGACGGCTATGTGGTAACCAATAATCACGTTGTCGAAAATGCGCGCCAGATTTTGGTGCGTCTGCCCGATCGTCAGGAATATGATGCGACTTTGGTGGGGACCGACCCACGGTCTGATCTGGCGGTCTTGAAAATCCAAGCGCAGGACTTGCCAGCGTTGCCGTTGGCCGACGATGAGCAGGTTAAAGTGGGCCAATGGGTGCTGGCTATCGGCTCACCCTTTAGTCTCGATTTCTCCGTCACTGCGGGCATTGTTAGTGCCGTTGGTCGAAGCTTGCCTACGGAAACGGGCGATAATTACGTGCCTTTCATCCAGACGGATGTCGCTATCAACCCGGGTAATTCTGGTGGGCCTTTGTTCAATCTTGAGGGGGAGGTCATTGGCGTGAACTCCCAGATTTTCACGCGTTCAGGAGGGTCGATCGGCCTGTCGTTTGCTATCCCTGCTTCTGTTGTTCGCAATGTTGTTACGCAGATACAAGAAACCGGAGTGGTAGAGCGCGGATGGTTGGGTGTGAGTATTCAGGATGTTGATCGCAACCTGGCGGATTCTTTTGGTTTGGATCGACCGCGAGGTGCTTTGATAGCGCAAGTTGGTGGCGATTCGCCTGCGGAAAGGGCAGGGCTACTATCAGGAGACGTCATCATCCAATTCGATGATGAGGACATTGAGACGTCAGCAGACTTGCCCCATGTGGTCGGCTTGATTGCGCCGGGTACGCGCTGTGAGGCAGTGGTGATTCGGGAAGGCTCGGAGATTGCAGTAGAAGTTGAGGTGGGTGGCCTTGGGGCAAATCAAGTCGCCCGAGTCGGCCGTGGAGTCGTTTCTGATGGGAGCTCAACCGTTCTGGGTATGCGAATAGCACCAGCTGATCCTAAGGCACTATCCGAACTGGGTCTCGCTGGGGGTGTTCAGGTGGTGGGGATTGAAAGTCAGTCTCCCGCTGCGGAGGCGGGCGTCAGGGAGGGAGATATCCTCACTCGTCTGGGTAGCAGACCGATTGGCCGCATGCGTGATGTGGAGGATGTCCAGAATGAGTTGATTCCCGGTACTTCGTTACCCGCGCGGCTCATCCGGGCTGGCAGCCCACTCTTCATTGGCATTCGAGTGCCGACTGCGGACGATTAAAGTCAGAGTCTCGCGATTGACTTTATTCAAGGGGCTCCAGCTGAGTAAAAAACTGCAGTAAGACTGTCCGCATGACATGCTAAAATATCGATCTCCGCGAGTAGCGTCTTAGCTACTCGTTTTTTTTTTGAGGTGCCCAAGCGTTGGCTGAACTCAGTCACATACGAAATTTTTCGATTATCGCCCACATCGATCACGGCAAATCGACGCTTGCAGATCGTTTTATTCAGCATTGCGGTGGTCTCTCTGAGCGGGAGATGGCCGCGCAGGTGCTGGACTCCATGGACCTGGAACGTGAGCGGGGCATCACGATTAAGGCACAGAGTGTCACCCTTCAATATCGGGCTGACAACGGAGAAACGTATCAGCTCAACTTTATCGATACTCCCGGACATGTTGATTTTTCTTATGAGGTATCACGCTCGCTGAGTGCTTGCGAGGGGGCGCTATTGGTAGTTGATGTGGGTCAGGGAGTAGAGGCCCAATCAGTCGCCAACTGCTACACAGCAATCGAGCAGGGTTTGGAAGTACTGCCAGTGCTAAACAAAATGGATCTGCCTCAGGCCGATCCGGAGCGTGTTCAGCAAGAGATTGAAGAGATTATTGGGATCGATGCTACTGGGGCCGTTGCGACAAGCGCGAAGACCGGATTGGGAGTCGAGGCACTCTTAGAGCAGCTTATCAAAAAAATCCCCGCTCCCATGGGCGACAGAGAAGCACCCCTTCAGGCCTTGATCATTGATTCGTGGTTCGATAACTACCTTGGCGTAGTGTCTTTGGTTCGCGTTATGCAGGGCCAACTCAACAAGCGCGATAAATTTATTGTGTCTTCTACCGGCAAACAGCATCAGGCGGATATGGTGGGGGTATTCACTCCCCGTAGAACTGAGACTGGTGTACTTAGGGCCGGAGAAGTGGGTTTTGTAGTGGCAGGTATTAAAGACATCAAGGGCGCGCCGGTTGGCGATACCCTGATTTCTGCTGCGCATCAGGATACGCTGGCACTTCCCGGTTTCCAGAAGGCCAAACCGCAGGTTTACGCGGGAATCTTCACTGTTAACTCAGACGATTACGAAGATTTTCGTGATGCACTAGGGAAGCTCACTCTTAACGACGCCTCTCTCTTTTATGAGCCAGAAACCTCTGATGCCCTTGGCTTTGGGTTCCGCTGTGGATTTCTGGGGATGCTCCATATGGAAATTATTCAAGAGCGACTGGAGCGAGAATATGACTTGGACCTGATTACCACTGCGCCAACGGTAATCTACGAAATTGTCAAAAAAAGCCAGGAGGTGGTTTACGTAGACAACCCCTCCAAACTCCCGGATGTGGGTGATATCGAGGTGATGCGGGAGCCCATTGCCAGGTGCACCATCTTGACGCCTCAGGAATACCTGGGCGCAGCCATCACCTTGTGCGTTGAAAAGCGTGGTGCTCAGGTGGACCTTCAGTTTCTTGGGCAGCAGGTCCAGGTAATCTACGACATCCCGATGGCCGAGGTCGTTCTCGATTTCTTTGACAGGCTGAAATCCGTGAGTCGCGGATACGCGTCTTTGGATTACGGTTTTCATCGCTTTGAAGGCGCACCGCTATCGAGATTGGATGTCCTTATCAATGGTGACAGGGTAGATGCGCTCGCGATTATTGTTCATCGAGATTATGTGCAGTCCCGCGGCCGGGTGTTAACAGCGAAAATGAAAGAGCTGATTCCGCGTCAAATGTTTGATGTCGCGATTCAGGCAGCCGTTGGTGGAAAAATAGTGGCGCGGCAGACAGT
>JADHNP010000102.1 GCA_016779445.1 Luminiphilus sp.
AACTCAATCTGAAATAATTTCTTTCTCAGTGTCGGAGTATTTCTCAAACATTTTCTCAGTGGCGCCATGCTTTCGGTAATTTTGGATCCCGCGATAGGGAAGTGATGGATAACCTGAGGCTTGTCCCGCTGACCCGGAGGAAACATGACGTAGTTGAGATCATCACCATCGTGCCAGATTCTGAACTCTGCGCGCAGTCGATAGCCATTGGGGGGCGACGAAAACAGTATTGGCTGAGGCGCCGAAAATGGCGCGAGCAGTTCCTGTGCCACACGGGTTTTAGCAACGAATAGTGAGTCACAGAGCTCGGGTTGATATTGATCAGGCAGCACCTGGGAACTCAGAGGCAGTTTTTGGGTTTCGGGAGTCCAGCTATCCGGCTCCCAACACGAGCAGGTGATCCTGGAAATAATGTCATCAGATAAAGACTGCTTCCTTTGTCTGATCCAAGATGTTCTTTGACATAGGAGACCAATGCACGATTGGCCGGCGAGTCGCCGAAGCGCTTATAGAACGCTTGCAGTAGAGAAATAACCTCCCAATGCGCGTCAAGTAGTTCTATCCCCTCTGCTCGCGCTAGCCTACAAGCGATATCTTCATTCCAGCTGCCTTGGTGAGTCAGAAAACCATTAGCGTCGCACAGGCCCTTTAAATCGACTTCGAACGTCATCGGTCAGTCCCAGGTAAGCCAATGGCAATGTGCATGCAATAGTTCTACCCATTCTGTTCTTGAGAGGCTGTGCTCGGACCCCAGGGAGTGATCGCGCAGTACCTTTATGTCGCAGGGTACAGCGCAAGTGGTGAGGCGAGGGTCATTTGCCATGGATTCATCCATCAGAATGACGGTGTCAGTTGCAGTCAACAAGGGCGCTAGATCGGAAATACGCTCAAGTCGATACAGTAAATGAATATGCATTAATAATTTACCGCGATATCGGCGCCAGACATCATCTCGCACCATTGTCTGGGCTCGAGAGGCAAGATGCTTAGATCGTTTCGGTAAGCTCCGCCTTGCTCTGGCTCGTTTAATGCGAATACCTGATCAATGTCGTAGTAAGGCAAGGACCCCAGCAAGCGATATAAAGGCTCTTGAGCCAGGGGTTGTTGTGCGAGCAAATTGAGCGCATGCCCTGAAAAAACCAGCGTGACCTCCTGCCCAAAGGCCCCCGCTGCCAGCGCCAGATCAACTCCCGCTCGCATCGACCCCGGATCTCCGTCCGCACCGCCCGAGATGGTCAGAAACCAGTGTTTGGAATTAGACAAAAGAGACTACCTTGTCAGCCCGTACCGCCGCCTCTACCAGCGCCCCAAGGCCTCCTACGACAAAGGGAGCCAAAATCTCGACTCGGTGTTCCTCAACGGCCTGACTGCACAACAGAAACTCTCCACCAGTGCGTTGCGCAAGCAAATGCCAAGTGGGAAGAGCGTCATGGTGAACGGCGGAGAGGACACCCGCACTATGAAAAAACACCTGACGAATGGTATGCCCTTGGTCTTGGGCATCACTGACAAAATGTTGCGCCTGTTGCCAACGGCGAGCCTCGTTGGCGGGTGTTCGGATGATGATAGTCAGTATCATGATGCAGATACAAAAAGCCCCGGCGACGCCGGGGCTTTCGTTGATCGGTATGCTTGCTCAGTCATCGCCACCGGTGAATACGGCAAGCAGATGCAGCAAATGTACGAAAATATTGAAAATACTGAGGTACAGACCCACCGTCGCACGAATGTAGTTGGTCTCGCCGCCCTGAATAATGCGGCTGGTGTCAAACAATATCAGGCCTGACATGATCATGACGACTACCGCAGAAATGGTAATAGAGAGCAGGGGTATGGCTAAAAAGATATTAGCAATCATCGCAACCACGGCCACAATCAGGCCGGTCATCAGAAAGCCCCCAAGATAGGAGAAGTCTTTTTTGCTGCTGAGAGCGTAAGCCGACAGCGAGAAGAAAATCAATGCAGTGCCACCGAGCGCCTGTAGCACCATGCTGGGTCCGTTCTCCATCGCCAAATAAAAGGAGAGCATTGGGCCGAGGGAGGCACCCATTACGCCAGTAAACGCAAAAATAGCGGGCAGGCCTTTCGCAGAATCAGCCATCTTGTGGACAACAAATAGCAAGCCAAACCCCACGAGCATGAGGATTAACGCCATTGACTGTGGCAGATTCATCATGACAGACACCATAGCGGTGAATGCGCTGAACGCTAGGGTAAGGCCGAGTAGCCAGTAGGTGTTGCTCAGTACCTTGTTGGTGCTGGCAATACTGGCGGCGGGGTCCATATTGACTGCACTGGAGAATACGGGCTTGTTACTCATATCGACTCTTCTCTGTGTGATTGACCTTCCTTAATAATAGGGGCTGTGGGGAGGGAATCCAAGGGTAACAAGTCTTGTTTTCTGTAACCGTTTTAACTGGGCACGCCCGGTTCAAGGCCCGGTATTGAAGACAACGCTTACCGAGGCGGTGACTTGAAGCTGCCCTGGTTCGTAGCGCGGGGTTTGGTCAGCGGATAATGTTTCGGGTGTGGCTCGACTTGTCGCTCTGAAGATCGGAGCAGCCATGCGGCCGGTACTCATCGTCTTTGGCATTGCCAGTGTCAGGCCGCTGGCCAGCGCTAGCGTTTTAGCGTCCTCGAAAGCGTTGTTGTACGCCTGCTCCAGCGCCACCGATCTAGCCGATAGCATCTCAGAACTGCCGTAGATCGGTGTGTCCAGTCTCGTAGCGCCGGCCTCCGAGAGTGCCTGCAAAGCCTCGCCGACTGTATCAAGTTCTATCAGGCGGAAGGAGAACGTCCGAATCGCTTCATAACCAATCAACTGTTGGGTTTCAGAACTCCTATTCCAACGATAGCGTGGTTCAATCCGCAGCCGCCCAGCGTCGACAGTATTACGATCGATTGGCAATTTCTCCACCGCAGTCAGGAGTTGTGTAAGCACTTGATCAACGTGATTTTGCGCGCCGGCAGGGGTCGTGGGTGACACATGGCTCACGGCGCCGCTTAGCGTAGCGAATTCAGGGGTGACGGCTACCAAGCCGTGACCCTCAACAGCTATGGTTTGTGCCATCAGTGGGGCAGCCATGAGGCAACCTGCCAACATAATAAGGCGCGCTAAAAAGAGTGTTGCTGCCATCTTTATCTCCCAGAGGACGTGGTAAGGCTCTCTGACTCTCATGAGTGTAGGTGAGTTCCTTTGATGTAACTTCTACACATTATTACGAAGATTGAATGCGTCGGTGCGTCCAAGCCGCTTATGCCAGCGAATGGGTCGTCCTTTCAGGTTTCATTGGTCAGAGAGTTCCCGTACGCTCTCGGTTTGATGGCGATAATGATGGGGTGTAATGACATGAGTTTTGTTGCGGTGGTCAAATTTCCTTGCAAACCTGGGCAAGCTCAGGCCTTGGAAGATCTTTTCCACTCGGCACTAGCGGATACTCGAGATTTTCAGGGTTGTGAGCGCATTGATGTGGTTTTTAACGAGGGGTCAAATACCTATCTTTTGGTCGAGTACTGGGACCACGAGGCTTCATACGATCGATATTTGCAATGGCGAACTGATACGGGAATCGCGGACGCCCTGGCACCTATTATCGAAGGAGGCTGGGAGGGCATTTTGGCATCGGTGTATCGCCTAGGAAATATACAAAAAATACAATAAATACAATAATTTATATATTTTATCGCATCTAAAATATCTTATGATTTCTGAATCATTAACACTGCCTTGCGGGGCGTTAATCCGTAACCGACTCTGCAAAGCGGCAATGACCGAGGGCTTGGCTGATCCCCAAGGACAACCAACGGATGCGCTCAATCAACTCTATGACATCTGGAGTCAGGGGGGGGCAGGTCTTCTACTCTCGGGCAATGTGCAGATCGATGGCGATCATCTCGAGCGTCCAGGGAATGTCATTGTTGATTCTGAGCCCTCGGTCGCGATGCAAGTCGCTCTGGAGCGCTGGGCTGCGGCGGGTACGCGAAGTGGAAATCATTTCTGGGCACAGATCAGCCACGCCGGTCGACAGTGTCAAAAGGCCGTTAATTCCCGCCCCAAAGCGCCTTCGGGGATCAAGTTAGGCCTGCCCGGGGGGCAATTTGGTGAGCCTGTCCCTATGTCGGAGGAGGACATAGAAGCGGTGATCGCCGGTTTTGCTCGCTGCGCCAAAGTACTGGTGAATGCGGGGTTCACGGGCGTGCAGCTGCATGCTGCCCATGGTTATCTCCTGTCGCAGTTTTTGAGTCCTCGGAGTAATCACCGTCAGGACCAATGGGGCGGATCGTTGGAGAATCGTGCACGGCTTCTGCTGTCTTGCGTAACGCGGGTCCGAGCAGCCCTCGGGCCCTTGATTCCTGTATCGGTCAAGCTCAACAGCGCAGATTTCCAGCGTGGTGGTTTTGACTTCAATGAAAGCCTACAGGTCGCGAAATGGCTTCAAGAGGCAAGCGTGGATCTGATCGAAATTTCGGGTGGCACTTATGAGCAGCCAAGGCTCCTGAATCTCGAGGGAATGGAGCCGGTAGAAGAGCAGTCAGTGCCGGCTTCAACCCCGGCGCGAGAGGCCTATTTTGTGGATTATGCAGAGGCGATGCGACAGCAAATCACTATCCCGCTCATGGTGACGGGGGGGCTGCGGCGCCTCGATGCTATGAATGAAGCGCTTAAAGCCGAGTGCGCAGACATGATCGGCATTGGTCGGCCAATGTGTGTTGTACCCGACGCCCCGCAGCAACTGTTAAACGGGGTGCCGGAATTACCTCGATTTGAGGACACGCTGTCGATGTTGCCGCGGGCCTGCAGTTTTTTGAACCGCATCAAGTTGATTCGCACAGCGGGTGCTTTTGCTACTCAGTATTGGTTCTACGAGCAGATTGCGGCGCTGGGACGGACGGGTAGCACGCAGGTTGAAATAGGTGTGATGGCGGCGACGCAGGCGCAGACAAAAGCGGCTAATGCGTGGCTTGCTGAGCGGAAGGCAGCTCTGACGAAAACTGACGAGACACCTGTATGAGTCAAGTTAAAGGGGATTCGATGCACCTGCGGAATCGCGCGATGGATTGGGGACGGGCTGGAGGCGTGGGCTTGATACTCTCTGCGCTGGTTAGCACGGCTGCGACTGGCGCTGAGGGCGCCTCGAGAGAAAGCCTCGCTCATGCAGAGACGCTGAGAAACCGAGCGCTGACCGGCACCTCTGCGATGACTATTGTTACCTCCCTGACCACTGAGGTAGGCCCAAGATTGGCGGGCAGTGACGCCGAAGCACGTGCTCGTGCATGGGCTTTGCGAACCCTCACGGCAAAGGGTTTTGCCGGTGTTCGTAGCGAGCCTTTTGAAATGGATGCCTGGCAGCGGCACGATGAGGGTGCCGAGATCATTGCCCCGTACCCGCAGCCGTTGGCAGTCACTGCCCTCGGGGGGTCCGTGCCTACACCGGAGACCGGGCTGCTGGGCACCGTTGCGGTGTTTGAAACGCTGGAGGATTTAAAGCGCGCACCAGCAGGTAGTGTAACGGGGCGCATTGCCTATGTCGGGCACGCCATGCAGCGCACACAGGACGGCTCGTCCTATGGATATTTTAACGAGGCCCGCACTGCAGGGCCGAGCATTGCCGCATCCAAAGGCGCGATGGGCTATTTAATCCGGTCGGTTGGCACCGACAGTCACCGATTTCCACATACGGGATCTTTGCGCTATCAGGAGGGCATTCCTCGTATTCCCGCAATGGCCCTGTCTAATCCCGACGCGGACCAGATTGAGCGTATCGCCGCTGACAAATCGGACGTAAGAATGCGAATGTGGGTGGACAGCTCCGAGCGTCCAGCAGCGCAATCTGGGAACGTGATCGCTGAAATTACCGGCCGGGAAGCGCCCGAGGAGATTGTTGTCATCGGTGCCCACCTCGACAGCTGGGACCTAGGCACCGGAGCCATTGACGATGGAGCAGGGGTCGGTATTACCATGGCCGCCCTGGAGCTGATTAAAGACGCTGGACTGGCTCCCAGACGCACTATTCGATTGGTTTTGTGGGGCGCCGAAGAAGTCGGGTTGTTAGGTGCGCAGGCTTATCGAAAGCAACACGAAGCCGCCCTCGCGCAGCATGTGATCGGCTCAGAGAGTGATTTTGGTGGCGGTCGCGTATGGAAGCTCACGGCAGACAGTCAGACAGAGGAAGGGGATGCGCTGTTTCTCGAAATCGCTAATCTATTGGCGCCCATGGGCATTGCGCCAGGTAGTGACGATCAGCCCGGTGGCGGGCCCGATTTATATCCTTTGATTGCCGCGGGAGTACCCACGCTACGCATGCATCAGGATGGTCGCGATTACTTTGACCTTCACCACACTGCTGATGATACGGTGGATAAACTAGACGCCGCCGCTTTGGATCAGAATGTAGCCGCATTTGCGGTTTTTGCTTGGCTGGTTGCCGACAGTGATGTGACGTTCAGGGCGGCCGCACCATAGCGACTTTGTGAGCGATACAATCGAGTGCTCGAGTAAGGACAAGGAGAGGTACATGAGGGGCGATGTAGTGACGCAGGGTCTTCGGAAAGTGAAGCGTCGGGATGCTGGTCTGGTGCTGCTAACAGTGTGCTTGGTGCTTGCCGTGGGTTGTGCTGATAAGCCCACCTATGAGTTCGATTACGATCTGGCCTTTCCCTTCGGGGGGTATCAAACCTACCGTTGGTACGATGACGATCACAACTCACGCGAGAGTCAGTACCGACGCCGCAATAGCAGCGATCAGCGGGTGCGCAATACCGCTGATCAGGAGCTGGTGCAGCGAGGCTTCAGAGAAGCTCCACGGGGTGCCGCTGATTTTTGGGTCAATTATCACGTGACCAAGCGCCAGACCCAGCGTGTTTCTGGACAGGAGCAGGGCATGCATGGTGGCGTTGGAGTAGGGACCTACGGAAAATCCGTCAGCGTCGGTTACTCATCAGGCCCATCGGTGAAGACGTATGAAGATGGCACGGCGGTATTCGATGTCATCGATATCCGGTCTGGAAAAATTGTCTGGCGCGGTGTTGCCGAGGGACGCCTCAAGAACAAAATGTCTAAGGCGGATAAAGAGCAGCTGACTATTACGGTGGTGCACGAGCTGCTAAACCAGTTCCCGCCCGGTTAATACCTGCTTCGCGAACGCTGATCTCTTTCGCGAAGCAGGTATTGTTCCAATCAGGAATCGGGGTATATTGCCACAGCCTTTGTTGATTGGGTCCGGCGCTAGTGCGCCATAAAATCGCTTTACCTATGGTGTTGCGGCGTTACCATCATGAGGAGCCCGTAGCCCCGTGTCGGGTTGACAATAATCTGAGTCGAGGTAACCCATGAGTGCATTAGCGGGCGTCAAAGTGTTGGATTTGACGAGTATGGTATCGGGCCCCGTTGCAGCCATGATGCTGGCGGATCAGGGTGCCGACGTCATCAAAGTAGAGCCCACCTCTGGCGAGCAGATGCGCCATATCGGACCGACGGTCAACAAGGTCACGGCTGCATTTTTCTCCTGTAATCGAGGCAAGCGATCCATTGGTGTTGATCTCAAGTCCGAAGACGGCAAGAAAATTCTGTTTGATCTGGTTACCGATGCGGATGTGCTCATCCAGAATTTTCGAC
>JADHNP010000103.1 GCA_016779445.1 Luminiphilus sp.
AGGGATATGCTGGCGAGTTTGGACTGATGTAATGCCAGTTGCCTCATTCTCGCTCCGGTGTTGGGAAGTCGCAAAAGGTATTAAAACGCGTCCCAAGAGCTGGGTGATGGGCAGGTGTTGAATGACGTTATCCGCTCCTTTGTCAAATCGGTCGCCGCCTGGCGCTCGCAATGTGATGGTGATGACCGTGTTGGCGGTCTACATCTGTATGATCGACCGCATCGCTATCTCAATTGCCATCATCCCCATGGCTGCGGAGCATGGCTGGACCACAACCCTGCAGGGTGCGGTGATGTCCGCCTTTTTTCTTGGGTATCTTATTTTACAAATTCCTGCAGGTTACCTGTCTGACCGCTTCGGAGGTAAGTGGGTACTTGGGCTCGGTGTCATTTTCTGGTCGCTATTCACGCTGCTGACGCCTGCTGCGGCGATGCTCGGTATCAGCGCGTTGCTCGTCTGTCGATTTTTGATGGGGGTGGCTGAGTCCGTAACCTGGCCATCAATTTATGCTTTGTATTCTCAGTGGATCCACCCTGACCGGCGCGCCTCTGCAGTGGGACTGATGAATTCGGGTATTGCAGGAGGCAGTGTGATTGCGCTGATTTGCACACCATGGCTTATCAGTGTGTGGTCATGGCAGGGGGCTTTTTACCTGTATGGTCTGCTGGGCGTGGTTTGGTTCATTTTCTGGGTATATAGCGCTCAGTCTCGGCCATCACCGCTGCCCGAGTGGCAGTCCACTGTTGCCCTGGCGCCTCAACTCACGCCTGCGGCACCGCCGCTGGTTGCGGCAGACGAGCAAATTTATCCGCGGCTCACGATTCGCCGAATGCTGCACTCTCGGGCAGTGTGGGCCATCGCCATCGCGCATATCAGTATTAACTGGTCACTCTATTTGATTCTGTCTTGGTTCCCGACTTTTGTGAACCGTGAGATGGGAGTCGACCTGCAGACAGCAGGTTTACTGGCTCTGGCGCCCACGGTCATCTCACTGGTGATGGCGCCGGCGGCGGGTCGGCTATTTGATCGGCTCGTTGCTAAAGGCTACAACAGGCGCACGATTCGCCGCGTCATGCAGTCAGTCGCTTTCGCGGGAATTACACTCGCAATGCTGACAGTGACCCTGACTGATTCGCTGATGATCAGTGTGGCCGTGATTACACTCAGTAACGCTTTGGGCGCATTTTCAATAGGCGGGTTTGCCACTAACCACCTTGATGTCGCGCCCAATCAGGCAGGGCTTCTCATGGGCGTAACCAACACATTAGCCGCGGTATCTTCAGGTGCGTCGGTTTTTGTGTCGGGCTGGATTCAGGATGTGTCAGGCGGGTGGGATGCGGTCTTCTATTTGGCAGCGCTGGTCTCGGTTGCGGGTGCGTTTGTCTATAGCTTGCTGGCAGATGTTGACCGAGAGTTCGATTGAGGTACCAACAAGCTTGCGTTACCCGCACAACCTTCTGGAACCCAATTCATGAATGTTAGTTATTTTAATTAAAATAATAGTGCCTTTTAGTTATTAATTTGCAATTTTTCATTGCTGTGGTTATCTAGGTTTCGCCACTTTCCTCTATCATGCGCGTCCTCTCGAAGGGTTGAGGGGTCATTAACAGAGGACAGGAAAATGAACGGGCATTTGAATCGCTGGTTAAATAATTTTGGGTTATTTTTAACCGGGTATACAACTCTTTCGGTAATGATATATTCCATCGAGCGTCTTGTTTGAGCCAGTGCCTGCAGCGCAGCACCCCCCAGTGATTGAGGGACCGTTTTTGTTGTGATCTTACCGATACTGAAACACGCCCTTTACCTCATGAGCACTGGAGCAACAGGTGTCCAGATCGGAGTGCGCACGGTACAGTAACGCTTTCATTCGAGGCCCCATGCATGGTCAGCCTGTTAGGCGTAACGATTTTACTGGCCGTCGCGGTGGGGCTCTCCTCCAACCGCAGTGCGATCCGCCCTAGAACAATTCTCCTCGCCTTTGCGCTTCAGGCAGGCATGGGTTTTTTTGCGTTGTTTACCGATTGGGGCATCACCGCACTGTCGCTGGCATCAGAATACGTAGCGGCGCTGCTGGAATACAGTAAAGCGGGCATCGCCTTTGTGTTTGGTGGTCTTGTGGACCCCTCGTCGTCATTAGGGTTCGTGTTTGCCTTTAACGTGCTACCGGTGGTGATTTTTTTCAGTTCCCTTATTGCAGTGCTGTACCACGTGGGCGTTATGCAGTGGCTAATCCGGGTTATGGGAGGGGGGCTCAGAACACTGTTGCGGACGAGTCACACGGAATCGCTTTCTGCTGCAGCCAACATCTTTGTGGGGCAGGCAGAAGCACCACTGGTGGTCCGCCCTTACATCGACGGAATGACCCGTTCGGAACTTTTTGCGGTGATGGTGGGTGGTATGGCCTCTATCGCGGGATCGGTGATGGCGGGCTATGTCGCATTGGGCATCCCTCTGGAATATCTGTTGGCCGCCAGTTTCATGGCCGCACCCGGTGGTTTGTTGATGGCCAAACTGATGGAGCCCGAGACTCACGATCCGGTTGAACCCGGACCAGAGGCGCGTCTGGCCGGCGAGCAGTATGTGAATGTGATTGACGCAGCGGCTAGAGGTGCAATGAGTGGCTTGCAAATGGCGGGAGCGATAGGCGCCATGCTCCTTGCTTTCATTGGGCTCATAGCGTTGGTTAACGGTATGCTGGGCGCGGTGGGAGAGGGGTTGGGTGTTGAGAATCTCACTTTGGAGTATTTACTAGGTTGCTTGCTGCAACCCTTGGCTTGGTGTCTGGGGGTGCCTTGGGAGGAGGCTCAATTGGTAGGCAGTCTGATCGGTCAGAAGTTCATTCTCAATGAGTTCGTCGCCTATGTGGCTTTCAGCGATGTCATGCATCTGGTTACCCCAAAAACCGAAGCGATTATTATTTTTGCTTTATGTGGATTCGCCAATCTTTCGTCCATTGCGATCTTGTTGGGGGGGCTGGGGGCTGTTGCACCGACCCGGCGCGATGATATCTCTCGCTTCGGGTTCCGTGCGTTGATTGCTGCGACCCTTGCGAACCTGATGAGTGCGGCTTTGGCGGGTTTTTTTCTGCAATTGAGCGGAATCTGAGCAAGAGACGATGGCTAACTCATCCGAACTATCGCCACTCTCCTGCCGACATCCAGAATTTCACCTTCAACTGTTGTCATCCCTGCAACAATTTGGTTTTGCGGTTGTTGTCGACCACCCCCTCATGCTGCAGCGTGTCCAGCGTATTTATCGTGATTGGCACATTTTTTTTAGTCAGGATGGGGCTCAAGCCTATGCGATGAGTTCGTCTGAGCAGGATGGTTATTTCTCTGTCGGTGAAGCGGAACACGCCAAAGGGTATCTCCAGCGTGATTACAAGGAGTACTTTCAGTTTTATCCTTGGGGACGCTGCCCAGAATCGCTCCGCGATGATCTTTGCGCTTATTTTGACGAGGCTGTGGCATTCGGCACGACCCTTTTGGGGCTGGTAGCAGAGCAATTGCCTGACGAGGTCAATGCAAGATTATCAGAGCCGTTGCAGCGCATGATTCACGGTAGCCAGCGATCCATGCTGCGCGTCACGCATTATCCCCCCGTGCAAAAAGACAGCGCGCTAATGCGCGCAGCGCCCCACGAAGACATTAATTTGCTGACGTTGCTGCCTGCTGCGGACGGTCCCGGCCTCGAGTTGAGGTTGCGCAGCGGAGAATGGATCAGGGTCCCTCAACTCCCAGAGCAGCTGATCGTCAATGTAGGCGATATGTTGCAGGAGGCGACGGCGGGTTATTTACCCTCAGCCACCCATCGTGTTGTGGCACCCTCGGCAAATGAAAGAAATCAAAGCCGCATGTCGATGCCTTTGTTTCTTCATCCTAGGCCTGAGGTGGCCTTGTCGCAGCGATATACGGCGGCGCACTACCTGTCGGAAAGACTTTATGAAATGGGCGTTGCCTAAAGTGAGCCTGACCCGACGCGCTGTGTTCTTGCTCTATGCTCGCCATGATTTTTCATTCACCCGGAGTGGGCTCTTTTTGGGGCTGTTGCTCTTTTGTAATCTGCTTCATTCGGCAGAGGCGACTATTGCTGTAGCGGCCAATTTTCGTGAGACGGCTCAAGCGATTGCGCAGCGCCTCGAATCCACCTCGCCACATCGGTTTACCATTATTTCAGGATCAACAGGTAAGTTAGTCAGTCAGGCGCTTTATGGTGCACCCTTCGATGTGGTGATGGCTGCCGACCAGGCGAGACCTCTCAAGTTGATTGACGAAGGGCTCGCTGCGATGAATGCGCGGCGCACCTACGCATTGGGTGAGTTGGGGCTATGGTGGCCCGGTAAAGCGCCGCCTTTCGGCATTATTGACCTCCATGAGCTCAGCCCGCAGTCTGTCTGCCTTGCCAACCCCGCGCTGGCACCCTACGGTGCTGCAGCTTGGTCACTGTTGGAGCGGTCGGGGCTGAACGTCGAATGGCTCGCGGGAGTGGTGCGTGTGGACAACGTTAATCTGGTGGCTGGCATGGTCGCTCAAAAGCAGTCGCGCGCCGGCTTCGTCGCGCGTGCCTCTATCACTGGGATGATGCGCAAGGGCGATCTCGCCTTGGATGATCAGTCGATCCTGTGGTTGTCTTCCGAGGCGGCGATCCAACAGGACCTTGTGCTGATGAAGCGTGCGGAGGATAACCCCGCGGCACAGTGGTGGGTGGAGCAGCTATTCGAGGCACCGATTCAGGATCTCCTAAAGTCTCACGGATATCAGCTACCCAAGGCGGAACAGTCGCAGTGAGTGCAGATCTGCAGACTGTATGGCTGACCGTCTTGCTTGCCAGTGTTACCACGCTCATGCTGTTATTTTTGGCCACCCCTTTGGCATGGTGGCTGGCGAATTCTGCCTCGCGATTGCGCTCGATCGTTGAATCTTTGGTTGCTATGCCGCTGGTTTTGCCGCCGACTGTGCTCGGCTTTTACTTACTAGTGCTGCTGAATCCAGATAGTTTCCTTGGGGGATTATGGGTTCGTGCGACTGGTGATTCTTTGACATTCTCCTTCAGTGGGCTGGTCATTGCGTCTGTCATTTATTCCTTACCGTTTATGGTGCAGCCGCTACAAAGTGCATTTCGCGCGGTGCCAATGTCAGTCAGGGAGTCAGCCGCCGTAATGGGTGCGTCACCACGGGACTGTTTTTTTAGCGTGGTATTGCCACTTTCCAGACGAGGCTTCCTGACGGGCATGGTGCTGACTTTTGCCCATACCATCGGCGAATTTGGCGTCGTGCTGATGATGGGTGGGAATATTCCGGGGGAAACCCGAGTCCTTTCTATTGCGATCTATGAGCACGTGGAAACACTTAATTACGATGCGGCACACGTGCTTGCATTGGGCCTGATGAGCTTTTCTTTTATGTCCCTGTGGCTGGTTTATCGTATGGCGGGGAGGGGTGCTGAGGTGGTTCGCGGATGACTCAGCGCCTCATTATCGATGGTTGCCTTCGCAGATCGGGCTTTACGCTTGAAGTACAGCTTGATATTGGCTTAGACCAGGCAGTGGGTCTGCAAGGTGCAACGGGCGCAGGTAAAACGACGCTACTGCGCATCATGGCCGGGCTGGAGCCGGGTTTCATTGGGCGTTTGCAATGCGGAGACAGTGTTTGGCACGACAGCGCCAAGGGCGTGAGTCTGCCTGCTCATCTGAGAAGGTTGGGAGTCGTGTTTCAGGATGCACGACTCTTACCGGGCAGAACGGTAGAGCACAATCTCGTGTTCGCTGTACAGCGATCTCCTTCAAAATTTACTGATCTGCAGCTAGCAACACTCGTCAGAGATTTTTATATCGACGGCCTGCTGGATCAACAGGTTGATACCCTCTCGGGAGGCGAGAGACAGCGGGTGTCGTTGGTACAGGCGTTATTGACGCGGCCACAGCTACTCCTCCTTGATGAACCGCTCTCCGCGAACGACAGTGAGCATCGTTGGCAGGTGGCTGCAAGGTTGTCTGACTGGCTCCGTGAACAGGAAGTGCCTCTCATCTACGTATCGCACTCCGCTGATGAGTTGCACCTTCTGACCCGAAAGATTCTGAAACTAGAAGCCGGGCAGATCGTTGCGCAGGGTTCTACCTCGGATATGTTGAAACTGATCTCTGCTCACGCCAGTTTACCCGCCACGGTGCTTGAGGTTAATGAAACGAGCGGGAGAGTGATGTTGCGGTTGGAGCATTATCGAGGAATAAGCGGTATCTCGGGCTTGAGTCCGGGCGACCGCATTTGTGTGAGCCATCAACTCGAACAGGATTTAGATGTCGGCGCGTCTTTGCAGCCACAAACCCAGCAGGATGAGTAGAAGACCGACAAAGGTATAGGGCCTGAGTGCTTCTCCTGCGATCAGCCAGATAAAAAGGAGTGACAGAGGAGGAGACAGGAAGATGAGACTGGAAATACGGATAGTGGACCGCGTTGCTTGCATCGCGCCCATCCAGAGCACAAAGGCGAGGCCCATCTCGAAAAGGCCCACATAGAGGCCACCCGCCCAGCCTTGCCACGACACTGGTACTGCGGCGCCTTGGTACCATACCAAGGCGGCGAGTAGCGGCAGCGCGCCAGTAAAATTCAAAAATAGCTGCACTTCCGGGTCTATCTCTTTTCGCGCATTGATAACCCAGTAGAGGCTCCAGATCAGAGTGCTCAATAGAGCGAGTGCCACACCCTCGGGTTGCGCAAAATTGAGCGCCTCCGGTTCGCCGCGCGTAGCAATGACCACGATGCCGAAATAGCTGATGCCGCTGGTAAGCAGTGAGTACAAGCTCAGTTTTTGTCCCAGAAGGGGGGCTGCGATGAGCGCGAGGGTGATACCCCAGGAGTAGTTGATCGCCATGGCTTCCTGGGCTGGCAAACGGTCATATGCTGCGAATAACACCAGATAATAAAGCGCAGGATTGAGCCATCCCATTGCGAGTCCGAAAAGGCGATCCCGCATGGCAGTGGCGCGCAGTGCTTGCCAGCGAGCAGGCTGAAGAAGTCTTAAGGATAAAAAGCACCAGCCGACAGCGCTTGCCAGTGCAACCAATTGAAGTGGGGTAAGGTACCGCAAACTGATGCTGAATGCGGTGGCGACGGTGCTCCAAAGCATGACGGCGCTCAGTCCCAATTTAAAGGCGCGGTGCTCGTTTGGCATCATGCTGTTGAGTCCATCAATGTTGCAGAAATCCCTAACGAATCATCACGCAACGTGACAAGATGATCGGCCTTAAAACCAAGCGGGAGCTCACAGCATGGGACACATTGGAGAACATGTCACGCTGGATAATCCGGCCTTTGTCCATGAGAGCGCCTGGCTCTATGGCAAGGTGTACGTTGGGCCAGATGCCTCCATATGGCCTAACGCGGTAACGCGTGCGGAAACCTATGAAATTCGTATCGGAGCCCGCACGAATATTCAGGATTTCGTGATGATTCATGTGGGTATCGCTTCACCCACTATCATCGGCGAGGACTGCTCTATCACCCATCATGCAACCCTCCACGGTTGCGAGATTGGAGACCGGTGCCTCATTG